>URYI01000096.1 GCA_900552055.1 uncultured Eubacteriales bacterium
GGCCGGCCGCGGATTTTTTAATATATAAACAGTTTTATAAGCATTTAATATAATGAATTAATTCTTCTATAATATCCCTAAATATAACTTTACTTATATTTTCATTCAGCATAGTCGGCACAGCAAACTGTATACCAAAAACTCTTGACTTTTGTTTTAAAATAATATATCCTATATTCTAATAATAGGCTTATAGGCAAATGCTAAAGCCATAAAATGGAGCCATGAAGGGGCCTGGCGCCAAATTGCCTTTTAAGAGAGCTGTCGGTAAGGTGCGAGACAGCAAAGGCAATGGTTTAGCCTTCTCTCCCCTGAGCTCAGCGTCTGAACGCTTTTGTTATTAGGATGCTGCGATTAACCCGCGTTAAGGGATAAAAGCGGCCGCAGATATTTATAAATTGCGGCAAGCAGAGTGGTACCGCGGACATTCCGTCTCTGAACGGAATGTCTTATTATATTTTTGGGAGGTTTTTAGTATGGCTGCTGATAATTACAATCATCTGGAAATAGAAAAGAAATGGCAGCAGCGCTGGGAGGAGCAGGAGGCTTTTAAGGCGCTGGATGATTATACTCTGCCTAAATATTACGCGCTGATAGAGTTTCCCTATCCGTCGGGCGCGGGTCTGCATGTCGGGCACCCGCTTTCCAATACCGCGCTGGATATAATAGCGCGTAAGCGGCGTATGGAGGGCTATAACGTCCTGTATCCGATAGGCTGGGACGCTTTCGGGCTGCCTACTGAAAATTATGCCATGAAAACGGGAGTGCATCCGAGTATTGTCACTAAAAACAATATAGACAGGTTCCGTTCCCAGCTTAAGAGCATGGGCTTTTCCTTTGACTACAGCAGGGAGGTCAATACTACCGACCCGTCATATTACAAATGGACGCAATGGATTTTTATACAGCTTTTTAAGGCCGGACTGGCCTACAAGGCGGAAATTCCAATCAACTGGTGTACAAGCTGTAAGGTGGGACTGGCTAACGAAGAAGTGGTGGACGGAGTGTGCGAGCGCTGCGGCGGTGAAGTGGTGCGCCGGGTTAAGAGCCAATGGATGCTCAGGATTACCGATTATGCCCAGAAGCTGCTGGACGGCTTGGATACCGTTGATTTTATAGATAAGGTTAAGGCGCAGCAGCGCAACTGGATTGGCCGCAGCGAGGGCGCAGAGGTACAGTTTTATATTCCTGCTGCCAATAAGCCTGTAACTGTATATACTACTCGTCCGGATACTCTTTTCGGCGCGACATATATGGTTATTTCGCCTGAGCATCCGCTGATAGACGAATTAAAGGACAAAATAGAGAATATAAGCGATGTACTCGCTTACAGGGAAGCCGCCGCACGAAAGAGCGATTTTGAGCGTACCGAAACGGCCAAGGAAAAAACAGGTCAGCCCCTTAAAGGCATATATGCGGTTAATCCGGTTAATAATGAGCATATACCCGTCTGGGTGTCCGATTATGTGCTTATGACTTACGGTACTGGGGCAATCATGGCTGTTCCTGCCCATGATACAAGAGACTGGGAGTTTGCCCAAAAATTCGGCCTGCCTATAGTGGAAGTAGTCAAAGGCGGGGATGTAAATAAAGAAGCGTATACAGATATAGCCGATGGTGTAATGGTTAATTCGGGCTTTTTAAATGGAATGAGCGTGGCCCAGGCCAAAGAAGCTATTATTAAGGATTTAGAGCAAAAGGGTATAGCCCACCGCAAAGTTAATTATAAATTGCGCGACTGGGTTTTTTCCCGTCAGCGCTACTGGGGAGAGCCCATACCTTTAGTTTATTGCGAAAAATGCGGCTGGACGCCCATACCTGAGAGCGAACTGCCCCTTACTTTACCTGAACTAGAAAAATTTGAACCGTCAGGCACGGGTGAATCCCCGCTGGTCCGCGCTACCGACTGGGTGAATACTACCTGCCCGCACTGCGGCGGCCCGGCTAAGCGTGAGACGGACACCATGCCTCAGTGGGCAGGCTCATCCTGGTATTTCCTGCGTTATACCGATCCGCATAACGATAAAGCGCTGGCCAGCCCCGAGGCATTAAAATACTGGCTGCCGGTAGATTGGTATAACGGAGGTATGGAGCATACAACTCTGCACCTGCTTTATTCCCGTTTCTGGTATCGTTTCTTATACGATATCGGCGTAGTTCCCACGCCTGAACCCTATAAAAAACGCACCAGCCACGGAATGATTTTAGGTGAAAACGGAGAAAAGATGAGCAAGAGCCGGGGCAATGTGGTAAATCCGGACGATATAATAAAAGAAATGGGTGCTGACGCGCTAAGGCTGTATGAGATGTTTATGGGCGCTTTTGATCAAACCAAGCCTTGGTCCACTCAGGGCGCTAGAGGCGCCCGGCGTTTCCTGGAGAGAGTATGGCGGCTTCAGGGAATGATAGAAGGGAATGGATTGCGGCCTGAAACAGAAGCGGCTGTGCATTCTATGATTAAAAAGGTTTCTGAGGATTATGAGCGTATGAAATATAATACGGCCATAGCCTGCATGATGAGCTTTGTTAATCAGCTTTATCAATTAGAAAGCGTTACCCGCGAGGAGCTTAGGCTGCTTATTATCCTGCTTAATCCTGTTGCCCCGCATATTACCGAGGAAATCTGGGAAAGGGCGGAATTGGGCAAAGAGCCCGTATATAAGCAGAAGTGGCCGCAGTATGACCCTGATCTCATAAAGCAGGATACTGTAGAATATGCCGTTCAGGTGAGCGGACGCATACGCGCCAGGATCCAGGCTCCGGCCGAGGCGGATGAAGAGGAAATAAAAGAGGCGGCAATGAGCTGCGCGGAGGTCGAGCCCTGGCTGAAAGGCAAGACTGTTAAAAAGGTAATAGTGGTTAAGGGCAAATTGGTAAATATAGTCGCTGTATAATTGCTTAAAATACATGGCCGTTAAAGGAAAAAACAGCATTCAGGGAGAAGAAAGATGCTGAAGGGGGGGGCGGCGCGGATTTTGGCGCCCTGCGGGCGCCAATATGGCGCGCGCCGCCCCATTGCACAAACTAAGTTCCCCTGGCATTAAATTAAGCCGACTGCGCGGAATTAATTGCCGGGATATTTTATTATACAGCCAATTAGCATATACTAACTCGCGCTGCAAGGCAGCAGCGCCGATAAAAAACAGGCCGATGTGTTTACTAATACTAATTTTTTAAAAGCAAATCACTAAACAAAAATTTTTATTTTCAGCTCTTATTGAATTTGTATATGCCGTAAAATGCCGAAACACAGGCCATTTTCCCTTTTTCAATCCTGAACCGGCGGATAAAAGGCGGCAATCCAGAGGATTTTTTCAATAAAAACCATGCAATTTTTAATTGACACGCAGGTGCGGCATAAATATAATGTTACAGGGTTGCTGGTTTAGCAATTATAAACCTAAAGTTTATAATAATGAGATTCGAGGAGAGCGCTGTTATGCAGATAGGAGAAAAAATAAAACAGCTCAGACTGCAGCACAGGCTTACACAGGAGGAACTGGCCAACAGGTGCGAGCTGTCTAAAGGTTTTATATCCCAGCTTGAAAGAGATTTAACCTCCCCAAGTATTGCCACCCTTATGGATATACTGGAATGCCTGGGGACTAACCTCAAGGATTTTTTCAGCGAGAGCGCTGAGGAAAAGCTGGTTTTCGGACCGCAGGACTATCCGGTAAAGGAGGATGACAGCGGTTCTATTACCTGGCTGGTGCCCTCGGCTCAAAAGAACAGCATGGAGCCTATTTTGGTGACAATAAATCCCGGAGCCAGCCTGGAGGAGGACGACCCTCACGAGGGAGAGGAGTTTGGTTATGTGCTTTCGGGGAAGATAGTGCTGCATCTGGGCAATTCTCAGAAAAAGTGCCGCAAGGGGGACAGTTTCTATTTCAAGCCCACTATGCCGCATTATATTGAAAATCCGGGTAAGACTCCGGCATTGCTGCTTTGGGTGTCTACGCCGCCTAGCTTTTAAATTTTTAGGAGATTGTGTAAATGGAGCAGTTAAAGCTTATAGAGTTAAAAAATATATCCAAAGCTTTCGACGGGGATATGGTTTTGGAAAATTTAGACCTTTATATCCTCAAAAATGAGTTTATAACTCTGCTCGGACCCAGCGGATGCGGCAAGACTACGACTCTGCGCATAATAGCCGGATTTGAACAGCCTACAGCCGGCAAGGTATATTTTAACGGTGCGGATATAACTGATCTTCCGCCTTATAAGCGGCATGTTAATACCGTTTTCCAGAAGTATGCTCTTTTTCCCAATATGAATGTCTATAATAATATTGCTTTCGGGCTGAAAATACAAAAACTGCCCGCTAAAGAGATAGAGCAGAGAGTCAATGAGGCGCTTGAGCTTATAGATTTGCCCAATTACGGACATAGGAAGATTGACAGCTTAAGCGGCGGCCAGCAGCAGAGAATAGCTATAGCGCGTGCGCTGGTAAACAGGCCCCAGGTATTGCTGCTTGACGAGCCTCTGGGTGCGCTGGATTTAAAAATGCGCAAGGAAATGCAGCTGGAGCTGAAAAAAATGCAGCAGCAGCTGGGTATTACCTTTATTTATGTTACGCATGACCAGGAAGAGGCCTTGACCATGAGCGATACTATAGTTGTTATGGCCCAGGGAAAAATCCAGCAGATAGGCACTCCTGAAATGATTTATAACGAGCCCAAGAACGGCTTTGTTGCTGACTTTATAGGGGAGAGCAATATTATAGACGGCGTTATGCTGGAAGACTGCCGGGTATGTTTTAACGGCAGGGAGTTTGAATGCGTGGATAAAGGCTTTGGTAAAAATGAGCCTGTGGACGTAGTGGTGCGTCCTGAAGATATATATCTTATGGAGCCTGGAAAAGGCATGATATCGGGTAAAGTTATATCTACAATCTTTAAAGGCGTTCATTATGAAATGATGATACAATGCGGAGATTACGAATGGATGGTGCAGGACACCACCATGTATAAGCCCGGTTCGGAAGTAGGACTTTTTATCCGGCCTTATGATATCCACATAATGAAAAAATCAGACGTTCCTCTGTATTCGGACGAAATATATGAAGAGGAGTTCCCTGAAGAAGAGGAGGGCGAAGATGAATAGAAAGGCCTTTGCCTATCCTTATATAGTCTGGATGGGGATATTTATAATAGTGCCTATTGCTATGGTGGTGGTGTGCGCCTTTACAACTGATTTCAGCAGCGGTGATTTTACATTTACCTTGGCTAATTTTGACCGTCTGATTAATTCCGAGCTGAATTATGTGGAGGTATTTGTACGCTCTATCAAGCTTGCGCTTATCTGCACGGTTATTTGCCTGGCTATAGGCTATCCGGTTAGCTATATAATTGCAGACAGGAAGATGAAACTGCCTTCTTTGCTGATTATTATGTTTATCATGCCTATGTGGATGAACTTTCTGCTCAGGACCTATGCTATACGCCATATTTTAAACACCGTTCCTTTTCTTACGGGGTTAATGGCTACCGAGGGCGGCGTAGTGCTGGGCATGGTATATAATTACCTTCCCTTTATGATATTGCCCATATACAGTTCTCTTACTAAGCTGGATACCAGCCTGACTGAAGCGGCAAGCGATTTGGGCGCTTCTCCTGCCGGCGTTTTCAGGAGGGTTGTGCTGCCTTTGTCCGTGCCGGGCATAGTTTCGGGAATAACTATGGTGTTTATGCCTGCCATTTCCACTTTTGCCATTTCCTCAATGCTGGGGGGAGGCATGGTCAGGATGATAGGGGACAGAATAGAGTACCTGTTCCAGCGCGGAATATATAATTTCGGCTCGGCGATATCCTTTGTATTAATGATAATAATTTTGCTCTGTATGCTTATTATGAATTATTTTGATTCACCTAAGCGCAGCGGAGGAAAAAGCCAAAAGGGGGGTGCGCGGAATGCGGCATAAAGTAAATAAATATACAAAGCTGCTGTACCTTTTTATCGTTCTGGCATTTATGTATCTGCCCATAATATTCCTGGCCATTGCCTCTTTTGATGAAAGCAAGCTGGGTACGGGCAAGGGTTTTACATTAAAATGGTACGCTGAGCTTTTCAGCCGCAGCGATGTTATGGATGCCCTGTGGGTTACGGTCAGCATAGCGGTATTTGCTACGGCTATATCCACGATAGTAGGTACAGCCGCCGCTATAGGCTTTTACAGCATGAAGAGGCGTACCAGCAGCGCAATGACTGTTATAAATAATTTCCCTATGATGAACCCGGATATTGTAACGGGTATATCGTTAATGCTGTTATTTGCCTTTATGGGCATAAGGCGCGGGTATGTAACGCTGTTGCTGGCGCACCTTGTATTTTGCATTCCTTATGTGGTTCTGGCTGTGCTGCCCAAATTAAAGACCATGAACCCGCATCTTTACGAGGCGGCGCTGGATATGGGGGCTACTCCGTCCAAGGCGCTTTTAAAGGTAGTTATACCGCAAATCCGGCCCGGAATCATAACGGGCGCTCTTTTAGCCTTTACTATGTCGCTGGATGATTTTGCGGTAAGCTTTTTTACTGGGGGCACCTATAATACCCTGTCCACCTATATATACTCCTGCGTCAAAACGGGCATAGAGCCTTATTTGAACGCGCTGTCTGTTTTAATGTTTCTGGTTATATTGATCCTTATGATCTTTATAAATAAAAGAGCCGATTTAACCGAGCTGTATTAAGAAAGGAGAAAGAAATGAAAAAATTTGTTGCAATTTTGGTTATGGGGGTGATGCTGCTTTCGGTATGCTTGTTTGCCGGATGCAGCAGCGATGAAAATGTGCTTCATATATATAATTGGGGAGATTATATGGATGAAAGCATAATTGCCGAATTTGAGGCTGAATATAACTGCCGTGTGGAGATTAAATATTTTACAGAAAACGAAGCTATGTATGCGGATGTTAAAAATTCAGATATAAATTATGACTTGCTTTTCCCCTCTGATTATATGATTGAAAAAATGATAAAGGAGGATATGCTGCTTGAACTGGATCATTCCAAGATTCCTAATATGGCTAATTTAGATGAAACCTATCTGGATGCCAGCTATGATCCGGGCAATAAATACAGCATACCTTACATGTGGGGAACTGTGGGAATACTTTACAACACTGAAAAGGTAGACGAGGAAATCACTTCCTGGGATGTGCTGTTTGATGAGAAATACAAGGGCGAAGTTTATATGCTGGACAGCGTGCGGGACAGCCTGGGCGTAGCGCTTCTTGAGTTAGGCTATTCCATGAACGAGAGGGACGAGGCCAAGGTGGAAGAAGCTAAGCAGCTGCTGATAGATCAGAAAGCGAAGGGAATAGTCAGAGCCTATGACGTAGACAATATTAAGAGGGATATGGCCAGCGGAATAGGGACTTTGGGCGTTGTATATTCGGGGGATGCGGTAGTGGCTATGGATGACAGTGATTCACTGGCATATGCTCTGCCTGAAAACGGTACGAATATCTGGTATGACGCGGTTGTTATACCTAAAAATTCAGAAAATCCAGATCTTGCGCACAGCTTTATAGATTTCCTGTGCAGAGGGGATATAGCTAAGCGCAATGTGGATGAGATAGGTTATTGCACGCCCAATAAGCTGGCTTATGATATGCTGGACGACGAAATTAAAAATGATAAGACAATCTATCCGGATGCTGAGTACATTGAAAAATGCGAGGTATTTCAGGATTTAGGCGACCTGACGGAAAAATATGATGAGATGTGGATGGTTATTACTGGTTCCTGATTGATTTAAAAGCTCCATTCCGGCCGAGAGAAATTATTTCGGGGCGGAAGAGCA
>URYI01000097.1 GCA_900552055.1 uncultured Eubacteriales bacterium
GCCGCCCCCGTTCCGGGGATAATCTGCCCTAACGCCCAACTCTGCCCATTTTTATTCCTCCGGGTATAATTTATTAAATACCAGGTCGAATTTTTCCAAAGCAAAATCCAGCTGTTCCTTGGTATGAGTGGCCGTGTAGCTGGTGCGCAGTATGCTCTCCCCTTCAGGTACGGCCGGAGATATAACAGGGTTTACATATACCCCGTTTTCCAGAAGCGCGCGGGTTATTATAAAGGTACGCTCATTTGTTCCGGTTCTTACGGGTACTATCGGAGTTATGCCCTCACCGCAGGGTATGCCCAGCTGCTTAAAGCCTGCGCGCATGTAATCGCCGTTCTGAAGCAGCCGTTTGCAGCGTTCAGGTTCGCTTTTGAGGATTCTAAGGGATTCAAGGGCCGCCGCCGCATTGGAAGGAGGGATGGAAGCGCTGAATATGTAAGGGCGTGAAATATGCATTGCATAATCCACTACCCGCTCCTGAGAAGCCATAAAGCCGCCCAGGGAAGCAAAGGATTTGCTGAAGGTGCCCATTATTATGTCTACTTCCTTTTCCAGACCGAAATATTCGGCTGTGCCCCGTCCGTGCTCGCCCAGGACGCCTATGCCGTGCGAATCGTCTACCATCACTCTTGCCTCGTAGCGCCTGGCCAAAGAGACTATTTCGGGCAGATTAGCTAAATCCCCTTCCATAGAGAATACTCCGTCCACCACAATGAGCTTGCCTCTGTCCGCCGGAGCGCTTTTCAGCTTTTGTTCAAGGTCGGCCATATCATTGTGCTCGTATTTAACCAGCTTGGCAAAACTCAGCCTGGAGGCGTCTACTAACGATGCGTGATTGGCTCTGTCGAAAAATATCATGTCGTGCCTTCCGCAGAGAGCGGAGATAATGCCAAGGTTGGTCTGGAAGCCTGTGGACCAGGTCATAGCGGCTTCCTTGCCTAAAAATTCGGCCAGTTCGCTTTCCAGCTTTTTGTGCAGAGTCAAGGTGCCGTTTAAAAAGCGGGAACCTGAACAGCCGGCGCCCAGCTCCTTAAGCGCCCGGCAGGCGGCGTCTATTACCCTTTCGTCGCTGGTAAGCCCCAGATAGTTGTTGCTGCCCAGCATTATTGTGCGCCGTCCGTCCATGACAACCTCCGAATGCTGTTTGGAGGAAATCTCATGGAAGTAAGGGTAGATGCCCGCTTCTCGCGCCATGTCCGCGGGGCTTGGCTCATAGCATTTTTGAAATAAGTCCATTTTAATACACTCCCAATTAATAAAATAAAAAAGAATAAAGACAAGTAATTATACCATTGCACGGGCTTAATTGCAAATAATTATATTTTTAATACCGGGCAGGTTTGACGGGGCTGAGGCATGCATTTGCGCATACATGGAGCAAAAAGAGCGCAGAATAAATTAGAACATGGCATTTTATGAGTTAAACCGGAGCCTTATTGCACTCCGAAGGCATCCTCAGCAAAGCGAAAAACGGCGATTATCCGAGATAATAAAGATTATTTCGGAAATTTCGCAAATAAATCTGGCAAACGGCGGCATTTGGCCTGAAATCAATGTTTATTCATTGCTCTTAAAGTGCTATCCTTAGGAATAAAATCTTTGATGAACCAGGCGTGAAAGGGGGGCGGTTTATGGAAATAGACGTTTTTCCCAAGGACGTGGACGTAACTATTTTCGGCCACACTTTCTGGATTAGGGAAACTTACCTTACATCCCTTCTATTGATAGCGTTTATACTCGTCATTGCCCTTATTATCAGGTTTGTGCTGATAAGGCGGTTTACAACAGACGTGCGCAAAATAGGCAAGGCGCAGCTTTTATGCGAATATCTCTTTAATATGCTTGAGCGCTTCACTAAAGGCGCCGTAGGCAGCATGGGCCCCAAACTCTCGCCGTATATCCTGGCGCTTGCCTTTTATATACTCCTGAGCGGGGTTATAGAGCTTTTTGGTCTGCGCACGCCTCTGTCCGACCTTTCGGTTACGGTTTCCTTTGGCCTTTCCACCTTTATAATAATAAATTATTACGGCCTTAAGGAAAAGGGATTAATAGGCCGGCTTAAATCCTATGGGCAGCCAAAGCCGATAATAGCGCCATTTAAGCTGATAAGCGATCTGGCTACCCCGGTAAGCCTGTCCTGCCGTATGTTCGGCAATATCCTGGGCGGCTATATAATTATGGAGCTGCTCTATGAAGTACTAATGACCGCTGTGGAAAAGTGGATAGTGGCTATTCCCTTTGCCTCTGTAATTCCCGCTGTGCTTTCGCTGTATTTTACCCTTTTCCACGTTGCCATACAGTTTTATATCTTTTCCATGCTCAGTCTTACGTTTGTAGGCGAAGCGGTGGAAGAATAAGCCTGATTTTCACGCCTTTTGGTTAATCAGGCCGATATAATAAAAAGAATATTTTACTCAGGAGGGTTTTATTATGGATTTATCTGTTATAGGCGCGGCTATAGCCGTTTTTACAGGAGTGGGAGCAGGCATAGGCATGGGCTTTGCCACGGGCAAGGCCTGTGAGGCGGTTGCCCGTCAGCCTGAGGCGTCGGGTAAAATCCAGGGCGTGCTGCTTCTGGGCCTTGCGCTTACAGAGTCAGTAGCCATATACGGTCTGCTTATAGCGCTGCTGCTTATTTTCGTTTAAACAGTATAGCGGAAAGGGTTTAAAGACAAATGGACGGATTATTTGGAAGCTGGTTGTATATAGTCCTGCATATAGTCAATCTTGCTGTTTTGGTGCTCTTGCTCAGGCTTATAATTTATAAGCCCATGAAGAAATTTATGGCAAAGCGCAAGGAGGAGCTGGATAAGGAGGTCGCGTCCCTGGACGAGGCGGCGGCCAAATCTGAAGGCGCCCGTGCGCTTTTGGAGCAGAAGGAAAAGGAACTGGATCAAAAGCAGCGCAAGGATTATTATGAGACTATGCAGAAAGCCAGTGCAAGCGCCGATGAATTGATAAAAGCCGCTCAGAAGGACGCCGAGGATATAATTAACCAGGCTAAGGGCAAAGCGGAGGAAATTAAAAAAGGCGCGGAAGAGGAAATACGCGAGGCGGCCGCGGTCATGGCCGTGGATATAGCAGCCGCAGTACTGCCCGGCAAGCTGTCCGAGAGCGAGCACGAGGAACTGCTGGAAGCCAGCGTTGCGGAGGCGAAGAAGTATGGATAATGACCTTATAGTATATACCGCCGTTCCTGTTGACGATGCCGAAAAGCTTCGTCTTCAGGAGTTTTTTAAAGATAAATACGGCGCGGGCAGCGTTGCCTTCGGCGTAAAGCCCGACCTTATAGGGGGCATGCGCCTGGTGTTCCGGGACAGGATAGAGGATTATTCCCTGGCAGGAAGATTGGGCAGCTTGAAGCAGCGTATTTCATCCGGCGAAAAGCTTTCGGGCGGCTATCTTGAAGAAGAGGGCGCCGGCCGGCTTAAGGCTATAAAGCGCCGGTTTATTCTTAAGCGGCCCGGCCTTAACAGCGTAGACCCTAAAACAGGCGAGCCTTCGCATATTAAAAGGAAGCTTGCCAATCAGGGAGAAAAGGCGGCGGATATAATAGAGACGCCCCGCCGCAGGCTTAACGCGCTCAGCTTTCAGCCCGTTAAAAACGCCATAGGCCGCGTAATCTCCAGCTCGGACGGCATAGTGGAAGTTTCGGACATGGCCGGCGTGAAAATGGGCGAATTAATCAATTTCCATTCGGGCGCTTACGGCATAGCCATGAATCTGGAAAAGGATTATATAGGCGTAGCCGTGTTTTCGGGAGATACCGGAATAGAAAGCGGCGAGGTTGCGTATGGGACGGGCAAGATTATGGAGGTGCCTGTGGGAAAGGGCCTGCTTGGAAGAGTGGTCAATCCCATGGGAATACCCATAGACGGCAGGGGCGAAATAATCAGCTCAGGGCATATGCCTATAGAGGCGCCTGCGCCGGGGATTATTGAGCGCGGCCCGGTTAACCGCCCCATGCAGACGGGTATATTGTCCATAGACGCTATGACCCCTATAGGAAGGGGCCAGCGCGAACTTATAATCGGGGACCGTCAGATAGGAAAAACCGCTATAGCCATAGATACCATCCTTAATCAGAAGGATAAGGATATGGTGTGCATATATGTAGCCATAGGCCAGAAAGCATCTAAGGTTGCCGAGATAGAACAGCTTCTGCGTGCTAAGGGAGCTATGGATTATACGGTCATAGTATGCGCTACCGCTTCGGATAACGCCTCCATGCAGTATATATGTCCTTACGCCGGCTGTGCCATAGGGGAATATTTCATGTATGAGGGCCAGGACGCGCTCATTATCTATGATGATCTTTCAAAGCATGCCGTTTCCTACCGCACGCTTTCCCTGCTCCTGAGGCGGCCGCCCGGCCGCGAGGCATATCCGGGAGACGTATTTTATCTGCATTCCCGGCTTTTGGAGCGGGCTGCCCAGCTTAATGAGTCAAAGGGAGGCGGTTCTCTTACGGCGCTTCCCATAATAGAGACAATGGCGGGGGATATTTCGGCTTATATTCCCACTAACGTTATATCTATAACTGACGGACAGATATTTCTGGATTCGGAATTGTTCCGTTCGGGAGTGCGCCCGGCAGTAAACGTAGGCTTGTCGGTTTCCCGCGTAGGCGGCGCGGCACAGGGCAGGGCCGTGCGCAAGGTGTCCGGCCGTATGAGGCTGGATTTGGCGCAGTACAGGGAATTAAAGGTATTTGCGCAGTTCGGCTCGGATTTGGATGCTTCTACGCGCGCCTCGCTTAACCGCGGCGAACAGCTGACCGAGGCTCTGAAGCAGGGCCAGTATTCTCCGTATTCTTATGCAGATGAAGCCATAATTCTTAATATACTTTCAGAGGATTTGTGCCCGCAGGTGCCCCCTGAGCAGATAAACCGGTTTCTGCGGCTGGTGCTGGATAACCTGATGCTGTCCCATCCTGAGGTTATATTCAGCATAGAGCATGACGACGTTATAAGCGAGGACTGCCATAAGACCATAATATCTGTTATAAACGAACTGCTGGCCGCTCCTGAGGAGTAAATTTATGCAGAGCATATATGATATTAAAAACCGCTTAAAAACTGTCAACAGCACAGTAGAACTTACGAGGGCCATGTATCTTATAAGCGCGAGCCGTATAAGAAAGGCTATGCGGCTGTATGAGAGCACGGATACTTATTTCCGGCACGCACGCCGGGCAATAAAGCATATTCTCGTCAATATGCCCAGTATTTCTCATAAATTCTTGCAGAAAGAGCACGACGAGCATAAGAATACTGCTTATATAGTCATTGCCTCTAATAAGGGCATGGCCGGCGGATACAATCACGATATCTGCACGGCTGCGCTGGAGCATATGCAAAAATGCAAGGGCGGCATCACTCTTTTCACGGTTGGCAATATAGCCGCCTCCTTTTTTAAGAGGGAAGGCTATAAAATAGAATATGAGTATACTTCTATAATAAATAATCCCACAATATCGGCGGCACGGCGAATGATGGAGGGTATAACCGAGCGCATGGAGCTTAACAGCATAGACCAAGTTTATGTGGCCTATACCCATATGGACAGCTCAATTTCGCAGACGCCCAGAGTGGAAAGGCTGCTGCCTTTGCTTTTGAGCGATTTTGAGGATATACAATTCAGGGACGAGTTTGTGCAGGCGCATGTCATGTATGAACCTGATCCTGTTACAGTTATAAACGCGCTGGTGCCCCAGTATGTTATGGGCATGCTCTACGGCATGCTGGTGCAGGCCTACGCCAGCGAGCACAGCGTCAGGATGCGCGCCATGGATGAGGCTACGCGCAATGCCGAAGAGATGATTGGCGAATTGGAGCTTAAATATAACGGGGCCCGCCAGTCGGCCATTACGCAGGAAATAACCGAGATAGTTTCGGGCGCGGGCGCGGTAGACGGCGTCAGCCGTTAAAGGAGGAATAGAAGGTGGAAGGCAAGGTAAGCCGTATAATAGGCGCCGTGGTAGATGTGGAATTTACTGATACGACGGTGCCCAAAATACACGATGCGATTAAAGTCCCCATGGAGGATGGACGGACCATTTGGCTGGAGACGGCCAGGCTGCTGCCTGACAATACTGTCCGGTGCATCTCTCTTAACGCTACCGAGGGAATGTTCCGCGGAATGAAAGCTATAGCTACCGGGCGGCCCATAACGGTTAACGTAGGGGAAGAGACTTTAGGACGCACGGTAAATGTTACGGGGGATCCCATAGATAATAAAGGGCCGATAAAGGCTAAAAAGGCCATGCCCATACACCGGCCGGCGCCTGCTTACGCACAGCAGAGCTTTAAGACCGAAGTGCTGGAAACAGGCATAAAGGTAATAGATTTGCTGGCTCCTTATGTCCGGGGCGGCAAGATTGGGCTTTTCGGCGGCGCTGGCGTAGGGAAAACCGTGCTTATATTGGAAATGATAAGGAATATTGCTACAGAGCACGGCGGCTATTCGGTATTTACCGGCGTGGGCGAGCGTTCGCGCGAGGGCAGCGACCTTTTAGACGAGATGACAAGTTCGGGCATAATTGAAAAGACGGCGCTGGCCTTTGGCCAGATGAATGAGCCGCCGGGCGCCCGTATGAGGGTTGCTTTTACCGGGCTTACTATGGCCGAGTATTTCCGGGATGAGATGAAAAAGGATGTGCTCCTTTTTATAGACAATATTTTTAGATATATTCAGGCTGGTTCGGAGGTTTCGGCGCTTTTAGGGCGTATGCCTTCGGCGGTTGGATATCAGCCTACCCTTGCGCAGGAGATGGGGGAGCTTCAGGAGCGGATAACCAGTACGCCGGACGGCTCAATAACCAGCGTTCAGGCGGTATATGTGCCGGCTGACGACCTTACCGACCCTGCTCCGGCCACTACCTTTTCCCATCTGGACGCCACAACCGTGCTTTCCCGTTCCATAGCGGAGATGGGCATATATCCCGCGGTTGACCCGCTGGATTCCACCTCCCGCATACTGGAGCCCAATATAGTTGGGCAGGAACATTACCGGGTGGCGCGCAGAGTACAGGAGATACTCCAGAGATATAAGGAACTTCAGGATATTATAGTTATACTGGGTATGGATGAATTAAGCGAGGAGGACAAGCTGACTATATTGCGCGCACGCAAGATACAGAAATTCCTTTCCCAGCCAATGTTTGTTGCGGAAACCTTCAGCGGTATTCCGGGGAAATATGTGCCTCTTGAAAAAACCATAGACAGCTTTGCTCAGATAGTGGACGGCAAAGCTGACAATATTCCCGATGCTGCCTTCTTTATGGCAGGGGATATAGATGATGTGCGCGCTAAAGCAGCGGCGCTGGAGGGCAATCAATAATTATGACTCCGTTCAAGCTGGAAATAGTTACTCCTGAGCGTACCTTTTATAAGGGAATGTGCGAATCTATAGTGCTGGAAACAGGCTCAGGCAAAATGGGAGTGTTAAATGGACATGTACCGGTAGTTGTATCCATGCCGCCTGGTGAAATTGTCATAAAAATAGACGGGCAGGATAAAATAGCTGTCTGTTCAGGCGGTTTTATGGAGATGCTGGGCAAACGGGCGTATATTTTTGCTCAGAGCATAGAATGGCTGGAAGAAATAGATGTTGCGCGGGCTATGGAGGCAGCTCAGAGGGCGAGGCGAAAGCTGGAAGCTGCAAGCAATAAATATGACCGCCAGCGCTTTATATGGGCACTTGAAAGGGCAGAGACCAGGCTTAAGGCCGTGGAAAAGAAGCAGAAAGATGTAACTAAATAATGGCTGCGCCCAGCCGTAAGGCTG
>URYI01000098.1 GCA_900552055.1 uncultured Eubacteriales bacterium
ATCATCTATCCCCTTTTCTCTCTTCAGCGCCCATTTATATTGCCCGCCCGCCGCTGCGCTCGCCCAACGCCGGTAAAATTCCAAACCTCCGTTATAGCATTGACAAAACTCAATTAGTTGTTTAAAATAAATTAATCAAAATTGATACACATAAAGCCTATAAATAGGAGACAAAAGACATGCTGGACATCAAATTTGTTAAAGATAACCCCGAAGCTGTAAAAGAAAACATAAAAAAGAAGTTCAAGGATCACTTGCTGCCCCTGGTAGACCAGGCAATTCAGCTGTATGATGACCGCTGTGAGGCAAGCCGCCGCGCAGACGACCTTCGTGCCAACCGCAACAAGCTCAGCAAAAATATTGGCATTCTCATGTCCAAGGGCAATAAAGAGGAAGCCGAAGCTCTCAAGGTTCAGGTCTCAGCCCAGGCCGAAGAGTTAAATCAGCTTGCCCAAAAAGAGGCTTCTTTACAGCAGCAGCTGAATGAAATAATGCTTAAATTGCCCAATATAGTCCATCCCTCTGTGCCTGTAGGCAAAACAGACCAAGATAACGTAGAAATCTGCCAATATGGTGAAAAAACTGCGCCTTCTTTTGAAATCCCATATCATACCGATATTATGGCTAAATTTAACGGAATAGATAAGGAGGCCGCCGGAAAAGTCGCCGGCGAAGGCTTCTATTATTTAATGGGCGATATAGCTCGGTTGCACAGCGCTGTTCTTTCCTATGCCCGTGATTTTATGATTGATAAAGGCTTTATTTACTGCATCCCGCCCTATATGATACGCAGCAGCGTTGTTTCAGGCGTTATGAGCTTTGAAGAAATGGATGCAATGATGTATAAAATCGAAGGAGAGGATTTATATTTAATAGGTACCAGCGAACATTCAATGATAGGAAAATTTATTGATACCATAACCCCCGAAAGCGAACTGCCCCTTACACTAACCAGCTATTCTCCCTGCTTCCGCAAGGAAAAGGGCGCTCATGGAATAGAGGAGCGGGGCATATACCGCATTCATCAATTTGAAAAGCAGGAAATGATAGTCATATGCCGGCCCGAAGAAAGCATGGAATGGTTCAATAAGCTTTGGGGTTACAGCGTAGAGCTGTTCCGCTCAATGGATATTCCCGTCCGTACTCTTGAATGCTGCACCGGCGATTTAGCAGATTTAAAAGTAAAATCCTACGATGTAGAAGCCTGGTCGCCCAAACAGCAGAAATATTTTGAAGTATGCTCCTGCTCCAATCTGGGCGACGCGCAGGCCCGCAGGCTGGGTATACGGATTAAAGGCGCAGACGGCAAAAAATATCTGGCGCACACCCTTAACAACACCGCCGTAGCTCCTCCGCGCATGCTTATAGCCCTGCTTGAAAACAACCTTGAATATGACGGGCAAAAATACAGCCTGCGTATTCCTGAGCCTTTACGTCCCTATATGGGCGGCCAAAGCAGACTGGTGCAAAAGTAACAAAAAGGCAATAAAAACAAAGCTCTGAGTAAACTTAAAATACTCAGAGCTTTTTCCATATCAGAGCCGCCTCTCAAAAAACGGACACAATCTATTTTTCTTCCGCGTCCCGATTATAAGCAAATATCTCCATTGACGTGCCCGCATCTTTAACCAAGACAGGCCCGCGCATATTAAGCAGCCGGATAAACACATAAATATCTCCCGCCGCTCCGGATATGTTTATTACTTGGATTATAAACACAATCCAGAACCAGTCGCGCGGCATAAAAATATTTATCACGCCTAGAACTAGCCCCCAGATTACAACAGGAGCCAGCCCTATTATAATATAGTGGCTTCTGCAATAAAAAGCGTCGCTTCCCGCATAAGCATATAATCCCGAAAAACCATAAAAAGGCTTGCAGCCGCTGAATATATAGAAAAAAATCCCGTGTACCAGCTCATGCAATAATATATAGGCCACCATCCCGGCAATAATAACGCACAGCTTAACCAAGCCTGAAATCGGTCCTGTATATGCGCTGCTAATGGGGATAAACTGAGCCGCAATAAAAACCATAACCGCAGCAATCAATAAAGCACACAAGTTAACCGCAAAGGCCTGCTTTTTATTCTTCTGCAAATCTATAACCGCTTTCAGGCCATAGCCTTCAGGCAGCTGAAGTACATCTTTTTTCATGCATACCTCCCATACGGCGCAGTGCGTCCATCTCTTCCTATAACAATGATTATAACATTGCACGCCCTGTCGGGCAAGCGCAAATAAAGCGTTTTTATATACTCACCTTGAAATATCGGCCGGCCAGAGCGTTATAATTAAATGAAAACTCAATAAAACTAACAATCGTTGACTTTAATATAAATCCGTATTATAATTACTCTCCGCGGTTCGCCGCCTCTTTTAACGCTGAATAATTTCAGCCTTCTATTACTGGCTGCAATGGGGCATATAGTTTTAATTTTAAGAAATTATAAGCATAGTTGCGGCCGTTAATAAATTCTCACAAAAATACCTCAAACTTATAAGGGAAATACGTCATAAAGGTGTAAGAATGCTTTAAGCACTATTAATTAATGCCGTTTATCTAAGGGGAGTATATATTTATGAGTTCCAAAACTCTTTTTGCTAAAACGCCGCCCGTAAAACTATTTTTTATTGCGGCAATACCAGGGGCTGTCAGCATGCTGGCTTCAGCGCTCTATGGACTTTTAGACGGAATTTTCGTCGGCCAATTTCTTAATGAAACCGCTTTTGCGGCCCTCAACCTCGCCTTTCCTTTTGTAGTTATAAATTTTTCTCTGGCCGACCTTATCGGCCTGGGTTCAGCCGTACCCATAGCTATCAGCCTGGGCAAGAAGGAAGAACAGGAGGCTAATAATATATTCAGCTGCGCCTGCATTATGATTGTAGCAACCGGCGCGCTTATAGGCGGCATTCTTTATGCCTCCGCCCCTGTCCTGATAGGTATGCTTGGAGCCGAAGGAGAATTGGCCCATATGGCAGTGCAGTATATGAGGGTTTATGCGATATGCTCTCCTGTTACCACTATAGTTTTTGCGATGGACAATTATCTTCGCATATGCGGCCAGATAAAGCGCAGCTTTACCCTTAATATCCTTATGGCTGTTATAGGCGCGGTACTGGAATTTACTTTTCTTTTTGTATTTAAGTGGGGAATTTGGGGCGCGGCGCTGGCTACATGTTCGGGCATGCTTATATGCGCGCTCCTTGCCCTTTATCCCTTTTTGCGTAGCAGACTGCAGCTTCGCTTTTGCAGGCCGCGTTTCAGTCTGGATCTTATCCGTCAGATTATAACCTGCGGAAGCCCAAATTTTCTCAACAATATAGCAGGCCGTATTACTTCTATCCTTATGAACATTGTGCTCCTGGACATGGGCGGTCCGTCCGCTGTATCTATTTACGGGATACTGATGTATCTCGGAGAAATAGTTCAGCCTATTCTGTACGGAGTATGCGATTCTCTACAGCCCGCAGTGGGCTACAACTGGGGTGCGGGAAATTATGCACGGGTTAAGGCTATTGAAAAATGCTGCTTTACCGCCAGTGCTATTGTTTCGGTAACAGCGACCATAATAATGCTTGTCATTCCCGAACAGCTATCTTCGCTATTTATAAAGGATCCGACCCAAAGCTTTTTAACCGAAGCGGGAACGGCGCTGCAGCTGTTCAGCCTGACTTATATAACACGGTGGTTTTCCTTTGCCACCCAAAGCTATATGATTGCCGTAGACAAACCAGTTCCCGCCTCCATAATATCTGTTTCAACCGCGCTTATGTTTCCCTTAATACTGATTGGAGCGTTATGGCCTCTTAAGCTCACAGGGCTTTGGCTGAATTCAACAGTGACAGCCGCGCTGGCCGGTATACTGGCAGTTATAGTTATGCTTAAATTCAGAAAAGAATTGAACCGGCTTCAGGCTCAAAGTGAGGCTTCAATCCCTACTTCTGACAATTAGTTCCCGAACTAATAAATGATACGGCCTTAAAGGGCTTAAGCTTAAAAGCCCTTTAAGGCCGTATCATTGCGGCGGACGCCGCTCATTGGGGCGTTTGGCAGGCAGCTGCCTGCCCCTGGCTGGAGCCGGCAAAGCCGGCTCCAGCCAGGTTAGCGGCCGCAGGCCGCAAACGCCCCCCCATACAGCGGAACAATATGCAGAGGGACGCTTTTTAAAGCGTCCCTCTGCATATTGTTCCGCTGCAACCCGGCCGAATGGCCGGGTTATATTATATATAACGCAAATTCAGCCTTTAGCTTTTTTGCCTGTGCTCTTTTTTGCCGTTTTTTCCCCATCCTCCGTCTGCTTTTTTGCGCGGGTCGGACAATCGGGATTCATGCAAAACGGCCTGCCTTTAAAACCGCTTACCAGTATCCCTCCGCATTCAGGGCATTTTTCTCCTGTCGGCAAACCAGGTGCGGCAAAATCACAGTCAGGATAATTTTCACAGCCGTAAAACTTCTTAAAGCTCTTCTTAGAAGTCTTTTTTATCAGCTTGCCGCCGCATTTAGGACAAGGCACATCTACCTCGTCCTCAGGCAAAGGCTTAGTGTTTTTACACTCCGGATAACCGGGACAGGCCAAAAATTTACCGAACCGGGAAGAACGCACAACCATATTGCGGCCGCATTTCTCGCATTTAATATCTGTTTCTTCCACCGGCACTTTAACTCTGTCGGCACTTCCGGCCTTTTCAACGCTCTTTTCAAAGGGCCCGTAAAACTCCTTCATAACTTCAACCCAGTTTTTATCCCCTTCTTCTACCTCATCCAGCTTTGTTTCCATCTCGGCAGTAAAATGCACATTTACTATATCAGGAAAGCTTTTCATCATAAAATCATTTACACATATACCAAGAGCTGTAGGAACGAGCCTTTTCTTATCTCTTTCTATATATTTCCGATCGATGATAGTAGAAATTATGGTCGCATATGTGCTGGGACGGCCTATTCCCTGTTCCTCCAGTTCCTTAACCAGAGAAGCCTCGATATAATACGGAGGCGGCTCGGTAAAATGCTGATCATATTTAAATTCAACAAAGGACAGTTTGTCTCCCTCAGCCAAAGCGGGCAAAGACTGCTTTTTCTCCTTTGTCTCCTCATTATCCTTGCCTTCTATATAAACCGTCATAAAGCCGTCAAACGCCCGTTCGGACGCTGTAGCCCTGAATATATAGCCATTTGCTGTTATATCAGCTGATTTAGTCTTGTAAACCGCTTCTGACATCTGGCATGCTACAAACCGGTCAAATATAAGTTTATATAATTTATACTGGTCGCTGGATAAAAACTCCTTAATGCTTTCAGGCTCTCTCGCAAGTGAAGTCGGCCTTATGGATTCATGGGCATCTTGAATATTCTTTTTGGATTTATAGTAATTGGGAGAAGAGGGAAGATAATCCGATCCGTATTTTTCCCCTATATATTCCCGCACCTCAGTTATAGCTTCAGCAGCTATTCTCAGAGAATCTGTGCGGATATAAGTAATAATACCCACGCCTTCTCCGTTAATTTCCACACCTTCATACAGACTTTGCGCCACCGACATGGTCCGCTTAGCTGAGAATCCAAGCTTGCGCGAGGCCTCCTGCTGGAGCAGACTGGTAGTAAACGGAGAAGGTGCGTGCTGCTTCTTTTGGCCCTCTTTATACTTGGTTACTACATATTCTGCACCTTCAAGCTTTGAAATTATGCTTTCCGTCTGTTCTTTTGTCTTTAACTCCAGCTTGCCTTCCGCCGTGCCATAAAATGAAGCGGTAAACTTTTTGCGGTCTTTTAGCAACACAGCCCCCAAAAGCCAGTATTCCTCAGGCACAAAGCTGTCTATGGCTTTCTGGCGGTCCACTATAAGCTTAACTGCCGGCGACTGTACCCTGCCGGCCGAAAGCCCTGTTTTAACCTTGCGCCACAGCACTGGGCTTATCTCATAGCCAACCAGCCTGTCCAGCACCCGGCGCGCCTGCTGAGCATCTACCAGATTGCGGTCTATGGGCCGGGGGTGCTTTATCCCATTCTTTACCGCCTGAGAAGTGACTTCATTAAAAACCACACGGCAGTCATCTTTTTCATCTATATTAAGCAAATGGGCTATATGCCATGCAATAGCCTCGCCCTCGCGGTCGGGGTCGGTCGCCAGAAACACTTTTTCGGCTCCCTTAGCGGCCTTTTTTATCTCGTCTACCGTCTCTTTTTTGCCCGCCATGGTTTTGTATTCGGGAGTGAAGGAATGCTCAATATCCACTCCCATTTTGCTCTTAGGAAGATCCACAATATGTCCGCCGCTTGCAAGCACTTTATAATCCTTGCCCAGGAATTTCCCTATTGTGCGGCATTTTGTAGGAGACTCCACAATTAAAAGATTATACATTTATTGTCCTCCGAAAAACTGCTTTTTATTATTCAGCGTATACAGCTTACCTGGCAGCTGTGTTACTATACCACGCATTTCAAGCATTGTCAAAAGGCTTCCCAGCTCAGAAGCGCTCAAAAGAGTGCCGTCGCACAGCTCGTCTATGCTCATATCCTTTTCCAGAAGCAGGTCTGCTATACGCAATTCTTTCTCATTTAAATCGGGCGCTTGGTTATCTTCCTGATTATCCGCTGAAATGCCCAGGTGTTCTAAAATATCTTCAGGTCCCAGCGCTGACGGCAGGCCCTCCTTAATCATCATATTTGTACCAACTGAAGCGGGTGAATCTATATTGCCCGGTACAAAAAACACATCTCTGCCCTGGTCTATTGCACAGTTGGCGGTTATCAATGCCCCGCTTTTAATAGCCGCCTCCACCACCAAAAGCACTCTGGAGAGCGCGCTTATTATACGGTTGCGGCGGGGAAAATTGGAGGGCAGGGGCGGCGTTCCCAAGGAAAACTCACTTATTATAAGCCCCCGGTCGGCTATTTCATCATACAACCTTTTATTTTCAGGCGGATAAATTACATCCAGGCCGCAGCCCAATACAGCTATTGTTTTGCCCATTGCCTCCAGCGCCCCTTTATGAGCCTGTGTGTCAATTCCACGCGCCAGGCCGGAAATAATGGGCAGGCCCTGTCCGGCCAGCTCGCGCGCGAAACGGGCGGCCGTATTTTTGCCGTAATAAGTACACCTGCGCGAACCCACTATACCAATGGCGCAGTCTGAAAAGGCTATGGAAAAATCCCCCTTATAATAAAGCACCGGAGGAGGATTCTGGATATTTTCCAGCGCTTCAGGGTAATTGTTCATTCCCCGACATACCGCCTTTACTCCCTTTTCTTCCAGCTGATTGATATATTCGCTTATATAACTTGGGCTTTTATGCGCCAAAAGATAGGCTATAAGTTCCTGACCGAGAAAAGCCACATCAGGATTACCCAGGCTTATATTGTCCCATATTTCGCCGGGAGACTCATACCTTTCCAGCAGCTTTTCATAGCGATCGCAGGTCATCCCAGGCGCTGACGCAAGCGCAAGGTACAAGCCCTCCTCCTCGCTGTAACACATATTAACTAACCTCCAGACCCAAAGAAATTATTACGCCGCATATAAACACACATCAAATTGGATTGAACCGCATTATTCAATATACTTAACAAGATAACATACGGCCAAACAAAAATCAAGAGAAAATATGTAAAGAATTTTAATGCCGAGATAACTATAGCCTGCCTCCCGAAACCATTCTGGACTTTCGGCGCTTGCCAAAGCGGCAAAAGCGAGGCGGCGCACATATAGCCGGGGGGCGGCTCTTAGCGGC
>URYI01000099.1 GCA_900552055.1 uncultured Eubacteriales bacterium
GCCGGAACGGCCGGGGAGCAAGCTCCGCTTGCTCAAGAGCCGCCCCCGCCCCGGCCTTTCTCCTTTAGGCATATTTCTCCCTGCAAACTGCTCTAAACACCGAATTTTGCAATAAAACAGTTGCCTATATCCCTGCGTTATGCTACAATAGTTCAGATATGAAAGATGCCGGAACGAAAATTGCATTTTTCCCGGCAGCTTTTATTGCTGAAGCGCATTAATCAAATCATTTTTTTGATTTCTGCAACATTTCATGCGCTCGGCTTCAAAAAAATCATACGGGTGAAAATTTGTGATAAGGGAAGATATAAGAAACATAGCAATAATAGCTCACGTTGACCACGGCAAGACCACGCTGGTAGACGAGCTGCTTAAGCAGAGCGGCACCTTCAGGGAAAACCAGCAGGTGGCCGAAAGAGTCATGGATTCAAACGATTTGGAGCGCGAACGGGGCATAACCATACTGGCTAAAAACACGGCCATACATTACAAGGGCGTTAAAATAAACGTCGTGGATACGCCCGGCCACGCCGATTTCGGCGGCGAAGTCGAGCGCGTGCTGAAGATGGTCAGCGGCGTGCTGCTTTTAGTGGACGCCTTTGAAGGCCCCATGCCCCAGACCCGTTTTGTGCTCTCTAAGGCGCTGGAGCTTGGGCTTAAGGTTATTGTAGTCATAAATAAAATGGACCGTCCTGACGCGCGGGCCGAGCAGGTAGCGGATGAAGTCCTGGATTTATTCATAGAGCTGGGCGCGGACGAAAGCCAGCTGGACTGTCCCTTTATATACGCTTCGGCGCGCACAGGCGCGGCCTGCCTGGATAAATTCGACCCCCAGGCGGATATGAGCCAGCTTTTTGAAGCAATATTAAAATATATCCCTGCTCCCGAAGGGGAAAAGGACGCCCCCATGCAGATGCTTATCTCCACCATAGACTATAACGACTATGTGGGCCGCATAGGCATAGGCCGTATAGAACGGGGCAGCGTGCGGGCAGGACAGGAGGCCGTGCTCTGCAACTATCTGGATAAGGATAAGGCCCAGCGGGTGCGCATCAATACGCTTGCCGCCTTTGACGGCCTTAAGCGGGTAAACGCTGATTCTGCGGACTTTGGCGATATAGTAGCTGTTTCAGGCATTGAAAACATTAATATAGGGGACACTCTGTGCGCTCCTGAACAGGTTGAGCCTTTACCGTTTGTAAGCATTACCGAGCCGACAGTGGCAATGACCTTTTCGGTCAATGACAGCCCCTTTGCCGGAAAAGAGGGAAAATACCTGACCAGCCGGCACCTGCGGGCCAGATTATATAAAGAGCTGCAAACGGACGTTTCCCTGCGGGTAGAGGATACCGACAGCGCCGACGCCTTCAGAGTGTCCGGCCGAGGCGAACTGCACCTCTCCATTTTAATAGAAACCATGCGCCGTCAGGGATATGAACTGCAGGTAAGCAAGCCTGAGGTGCTGTATAAAACTATAGACGGTGTAAAATGCGAGCCCATTGAAAGAGTATATATAGACGTGCCTGAAAATTATGTAGGCGCGGTTATAGAAAAGCTGGGGGCGCGCAAGGGAGAGCTTGTAAATTTAACGGCGCTTTCTGACAGCATGCGCCGGCTGGAGATACTCATTCCCTCCAGGGGCCTTTTCGGGTACCGCAGCTCCTTTTTGACAGATACCCGCGGCGAAGGAGTTATGAACACCATCCTGGACGGCTACCAGCCCTATAAGGGAGACATCCCTTCCCGCCAATTAGGCAGCCTTATCGCCTTTGAAACGGGCGAAGCAGTAACCTACGGCATATTCAATGCCCAAGAGCGGGGAACTATGTTTGTAAAACCGGGCATGCAGGTATATAAAGGCATGATAGTAGGAGAAAACGCACGGGCCGGGGATATAGAAGTAAATGTCTGCAAGAAAAAGCATATGACCAATTCGCGCAGCGCCGGCGCGGACGATGCGCTCAGACTGGTGCCCCCCAGAGAAATGACCTTAGAGCAGGCCCTGGATTATATTGCTGAAGACGAATTAGCGGAAATCACCCCCTCCAGCATCCGGTTGAGGAAGAGGATCCTGGACCCCACCCTGAGAATGAGGGCTAACCGCAATAAATAGCTGAGTTCCGCCCAAAGCCGGGCAAAGGCGCGCGGGCGGGATTATATAAATGGAAAAACATAGGGTTATATAATATGCAGGGGGCAATATGGTGACAGGGGGAATAAATGCTGCTTTTCCCCGTCCCCGCCGCAAGGCGGGGACTCCTTAAAGGGCGGGGCGCGCCTTTATTATATATTATATAGAGAACATGCTTTGATACATATATATCAGGCAATTCAGCATAATAATTATTATAATAATCGGCTCTGGCAATAAAGCAGGCTAAATATGCGCTTTCTATAAAATTGGGAGCGCTGCCCAACAAGGGGGCTGCCCCACCCGGCCCCGTTTAATGCTCCGGGCGCCTTATATCCTGCCCGGCTCCATCCTTTCCCTTATTTGAGCACTGTCCCCGGCGCGGGGCCATTAAGGAGGGCGGGCGTTCTCCTGCCCAGCAGGCTGTCTGCCTTCCTCCGGCTTTAACGCACCCCCCTTACTGCTTTTACGCCCGCCCGATTATTAAATCCCCGCCCGCCCCTTCGGTTTCTAGCGGCTTTGCTGCCAAAAAGGGAAAGGAGCTGTATTTATGCAAAACAACGCCCCATTTAACAGCAAAAAGTTTTTTACCAGCCTGTTTATAGTCCTGGCTCTGCTTTTAGTGCTGTCCCGGCTGCTCGACCAATGGCTTATCCCTGTTTTAAGAGCCGGCCTGGCCGCAGCCGTACCCTTTATAATCGGCCTTGTGCTGGCCTATCTGCTCCGTTTTGCAATCAACCCCCTTGAAAGGCTGATCCTAAAGCTGTTCAAGGTAAAAAAGCCCTCGCGCCTCATACGGATAATCTCCATAACCGTCGTTATGCTCCTGTTCCTGGGCGCGCTTGTCGCTCTGCTTTGGGGACTTATCCCCAGCCTTTACCGCAACCTGGCCGATTTAGCCGGCCGCGTGCCCGGCTATTTAGAGCAGATAGCAAATTGGGCGGACGACGTAATAGCTCAAAGCGGCCTGCAGTTCAGCCAGAACGCCGCCGAAATGATAAACACCCTGGCTCAGAAAATAGGCGAGCATCTCTCCAGCCACGCTGAAGAATACGCTCAAATGGCCAGCCGCACCATCTTCGGCTTTATAGGCACCCTTGTTGACTGCTTCCTAGGCATCCTTGTGGCATTTTATCTCTTGACGGATACCCACCGCTATAAGCGCCTGCTAAGCCGTATAATAACTGTATTTATAAGCGACACCAAAAAACAGGCGGGCATAAAACGCTTTCTGCGCGAAACAGACGGCGTGCTGGGCAAATATATAACCGGCCGCCTTATAGAAACCGCAGTCCTGGGCGTGCTCTGCTTTATCGGCCTCTCCATTTTCGGAGTGGATTACAGCCTTATTATGGCCGTAACGGTAGCCCTGACCAACCTTATCCCCTATTTCGGGCCCTGGCTGGGCGCAATACCCGTATTACTCCTGGCCTTCCTTAATAATCCGGACTCAGCAATATGGATAGCAATATTCCTGCTGGCCCTTCAGATTATAGATAACTATATAGTATCTCCCAAAATACTGGGCGACATGCTGGAGGTCAGCGCCCTCTGGATACTGGTGGGGGTAATCCTGGGCGGCGGCATGTTCGGCGTCTGGGGCATGATTCTGGGCGCCCCCGCTATGAGCATCCTCAGCGGCCTCTGGAACCGTTTCTTCAAATGGCGCGCTTCAGAGCAGGCCAAAAAAGACGGAGAAAACGGCCCCGCACTTTAATAAAATTTTTATAAAAACGTCTGTTACGGAACTGCCTCGGTATACACAGGCATATACGAAGCTCTTTTGACAAATATGGATTCATCTTCCCGCTTCGGGCGCTTGCGCATAAAGCCCGGCCCAACCGGTTTATGCGTTCCTTTTAAAGCGCAGCTGCGGGACCTCAGGGCCTTAAAAGCCCGCGCGAGTATATGCCTATGTATGCCGAGCAAACCGTAAAAATATTTTTACCCCGCCGCGCTTACGGGCACGCGGCTGTCGCCTTGCGGAGCTTAAAAAGGTTCCGCCGCCCGCAAAATACCTAAGAGCAAAGAAAATGAGGTGCAGAAAATGAACGTATCAAATAAGGCCCTGGGCATCGCTCCCAGCGTAACGCTGGAAATAGACGCCAAGGCAAAGAAAATGAAAGCCGACGGCCTGGACGTAGTAGGCTTCGGCGCAGGCGAG
Source organism: uncultured Eubacteriales bacterium (assembly GCA_900552055.1). Taxonomy (GTDB): domain Bacteria; phylum Bacillota; class Clostridia; order Christensenellales; family QALW01; genus Neochristensenella; species Neochristensenella gallicola. The sequence continues at coordinate 4,296 of URYI01000099.1, forward strand.
CCTGATTTCAATACTCCCCGCCATGTAATTGAGGCCGCAGTTAAGGCTATGGACGAGGGCAAAACCCGCTATACTCCAGCCTCAGGCACCATTGAGCTGCGCAGGGCAATCTGCGATAAGCTCCTAAGGGACAACGGCCTTAGCTATACGCCCGACCAGATAGTAGTAAGCAACGGCGCCAAGCATTCCCTCTTTAACGCCTTCCAGGCCATACTCAATCCGGGAGACGAGGTGCTCCTGCCCGCGCCCTACTGGGTCAGCTACTACGAGCAGATAAAAATGGCGGACGGCGTGCCCGTACCGGTCATGAGCACTCAGGAAGAGGGCTTTGTGGTAAGCTTTGAAGCGCTGGACGCCGCCGTTACGCCTAAAACTAAGGCCCTGCTGCTTAACAGCCCCTCTAATCCCACCGGCATGGTGTATACTAAAGAGCAGCTTCAGGCGGTAGCCGATATAGCCCTTAAGCATGATTTGTACATAATTTCTGACGAGATATACGAATCCCTGGTTTATGACGGCACCCGCCACATCTCCATAGCCTCTCTTTCGCCTGAAATACAGGAGCGCACCATATTGGTCAACGGCCTGAGCAAGGCCTATGCCATGACTGGCTGGCGCATAGGCTATACCGCCAGCAATACAACCCTGGCCAAGGTTATGGGCAATTACCAGTCCCATTCCACCAGCAATCCCAATTCCATTGCCCAGGCGGCCGGCATCGCGGCCCTTACCGGAAATAAGGACGAGCTTAACGAAATGGTGCGCCAGTTTTCTGAGCGCCGCGAATACATGGTGAACCGAGTAAACGCCATTCCCGGCTTTAAAGCGCTGATGCCCAAGGGCGCATTTTATGTGTTCGTAAATATTTCAGGCGTTTTTGGTAAACATACCCCCGCGGGCGCGGAAATAAACAGCGCCCTGGATTTTTCCAAATACCTTTTGGAGGACAAGCTTTGCGCCGTCGTGCCGGGGGAAGCTTTCGGGGACGCACGCTATATGCGCCTGGCCTACGCCACCGACATGAACAGCATTAAAAAGGGTCTGGACCGCATAGAGGAATTTGTACTGGAATTAAAATAACTCCTGGGTAAGCTGCAATAAAAAGGCATACATAAAAACGTCCAGCCTCAGTACTCAAGAGAGCATGAAGCCTTTATGCGCTGAATCCGTACCTCTGCTGCGCATGTCTTTCCTCCGTATACACCCAAGTGCATGCAGCGCAAACCCGCATTTTTATCTTTTTTGCGCCGCGGCCTCAGTCCCTGGAAAATTGCCTTTTTTCACGGCAGTAGGGGAAAACGCGCCAAGAACACTCTTTAAAAGCCGCTCTCTTTCCCCCTTGCACGGCGGTCAGGAAAAACGCGCTAAGAGCACTCTTTAAAAGCCCGCCGCCAAACCCCGCCAAAAGCGTCATGAAATTACTCACCGCTCGGGCACAGTGAAAAACCAGGCTTTATTAAAAAGACGCGAGTCCCTGCTCTCCGGCGCCGGCTGTTTAAAAAGCCGCTCTCTTTCCCCCAGCACGGCGGTCAGGAAAAACGCGCTAAGAACACTCTTTAAAAGCCCGCCGCCAAACCCGCCAAAAGCATACTAAAATTACTCGCCTCACGGGCACAGCGAAAAACCCGGCTTCATTAAAAAGACGCGAGGCCCTGCTCTTTGGCGACGGCTGTTTAAAAAGCCGCTCTCTTCCCCCCTTGCACGACGGTCGGGGAAAACAATTTTTTTCTTATCAGACCCCTGAACGCCGTTTAAGCTGCGCGGGGATGTCTGATTCCGGCCATAACAACCCGGCCGGAGCTTTTAAAGCTTTTATTCTCTGGCGCGTGCGGCTGGTGCGCCGGAGCCAAAATTAAATTTACCGCCGCAGAAACGGAGCGTCCATATGATTAAATTCAGCGAGCAGACCAATCTGCTTGAACAGCACAATTACCACTATCAGCTCCAGGACGTAGAAGAACCCAATTTATACAGGGAGCTGTTCGACTATGACAACGTGCCCAAAATATCCTTTAATCACCGGGAAGTGCCTATGTTCACTCCCAAAGAGCTATGGATAACCGATACTACTTTCAGGGACGGCCAGCAGTCCCGTTCCCCCTTCTCGGCCGAGCAGATAGCTCATCTCTATAAGCTGCTTGCCCGCCTGGGCGGCCCTAACGGCTTGATACGCCAGAGCGAATTTTTCCTTTACAGCGACAAGGATAAAAAAGCGGTTGAGCTCTGCCGGGAAATGGATCTGCCTTTTCCTGAGATAACCTCCTGGATACGGGCGAACCCCAAGGACTTTGAATTGGTTAAGCAAATGGAGATAAAGGAAACAGGTATCCTGGTTTCCTGCTCGGACTACCACATCTTTAAGAAGATGAACCTTACCCGCGCCCAGGCTATGGATAAATATCTTGGCATAGTTAAAGCCGCGCTGGAGCACGGCATAAAGCCCCGCTGCCATTTTGAGGATATCACCCGCGCCGATTTTTACGGCTTTGTGGTGCCCTTTGCCACTGAATTGATGCGCCTTTCGGAAGAATCGGGCATACCTATAAAAATCCGGGCGTGCGATACGCTGGGCTACGGCGTAAGCTATCCGGGCGCAGCCTTGCCCAGAAGCGTCCAGGGCATAATTTACGGACTGCGCCACTATGCCAACGTGCCCAGCGAACAGCTTGAATGGCACGGACACAACGATTTTTATAAGGTAGTGACAAACGCGGCGACTGCATGGCTGTACGGCAGTTCGGGCGTCAACTGCTCTCTTTTGGGCATAGGGGAGCGCACGGGAAACTGCCCCATTGAGGCTATGTGCATTGAATATGCCTCTCTGCGGGGCAGCCTGGACGGCATGGATCTTACGGCCATAACCGAAATTGCAGAATATTTTGAATATGAGCTGGACCAGGAAATAAGCCCGCGCACGCCGTTTGTGGGCCGCAATTTCAACGCCACCCGCGCCGGAATACATGCCGATGGCATGCTCAAGGACCAGGAGATATATAATATCTTCAATACTGAAAAGTTGTTAAACCGTCCCGCTACCGTTGCGGTAGACGCTCATTCGGGATTAGCAGGAATCGCTTTCTGGGTCAACCGGTACTATAAGCTGAGCGACGAATACTGCGTTGACAAACGGAGCGAGCTGGTTGTGAAGATAAAGGAAATGGTAGATAATGAATATGCGCAGGGACGCAATACGGTTATGGGAGATATAGAGCTGGATGAGATGGTGGCTCAAGTTGACCCAAAGCTGCATTTATTCTTTACTCATCATACTATGGCTAAATACGATAAGCAGGACTAAAGCATTTAAACCAACAGGAAGAACCGCCCGGCGCGGCCGGCGTTTGACAGGCTGCAAAGCCTGTCTGCGCCGGGCCTAAGCCCGGCGCAGCGGCCCGAAGGGCCGCAAACGCCGGCCGCGCTGGGC
>URYI01000100.1 GCA_900552055.1 uncultured Eubacteriales bacterium
CAGCCTGCCAAACGCCGCGGGATTTTTCTGCGCCGCCGCTCCCACAGCCCCAAATTAAGCGCCGCCCTTTATTCCGCCTGCATTACAAAGCATTTTAAAAGCATCAAAATTTCTGCATGTATCAAAAAACGCCCCGTGAATATTCACGGGGCATTTTAAATCAGCTTATTATTTTATTTTCTGCTGCCCTTTAATTTCCTGCAAACAGGCACCGAGGCTATACCAACCGCTATAAGCGCGGACAGCATAATCCAAAGTCCCAGGCCGCCGTTATCCCCCGTGCCGCCGGGATTATCCATTATCTCCAGATTGGCTATGGCGTCCAATATGGCCTGCGCCATTTCGTCTACCTCTGCCTGATAGCGGATATCCAGGTTCCATTGTACACTGTCAACCGCTTCCTTTAAAGCCGCGGCGCTCTCAGCCGTATAAATGCTCAAATCTTCAGGCACCTTTTCCAGCGCGCTCTCTACGGCCGAATAATCCGCTTCCTCATAGGACAGAGTTATCTCTTCCTGGTTAAGTCCGGCCGGCAGGAAGACAGTAAGCTTCAATCCATATGCCGTTTCCTGCCTGCTGCTTCCGTCTGGCAGCGTAATGGTCACGGTCGCGTCCGCCATCTGTTCGTCAATTTCAAAGGTATACGGAGCCACGTTCTGACCCTGCGTGTTCTTAGGAAGGGGAGAAACTCCCTCAGCCAGAGAATAATTATCCGAAATTATATTTCCGCCGTTAATAATTACCCTGTTGCCATCGGCTTCCTGGGAATACGCCTGGCTTCCGATAAGGCAGCCGTTCATATGCTGGGAGGAAATTATAATTATGCCGCCGTTAATGGTAATATTGCCGCAGGGGCTGTAATCCTGGCCGCCTCCTATGGCCGCTCCGTCATTTGAGCCGGCAGTAATTACGCCGCCGTTTATAATAATTTCATCTACATAGCCGTATTCCTCTGCATCGCCGTCCGAACCGGCGCCAATGCCCGCTCCGGCGTCACCCATCGAAAGCGCCGTAACATTGCCCCCGTTAATGGTAATGCTGCCGCCCTGGCCGCGGTCGCCGCTTCCAATTCCCGCGCCGTCATCATCCAGGCACTCGGCATATATATTTCCGCCGTTGATGACAATCTCTCCGGCTCCGCCTTCCCAGCCGCCGCCGATACCCGCACCATCGCTGCTGCTTAAAGCAGTAATATCGCCGCCGTCTATAATAATAGAGCCCGCATCCTCTCCTTCATTTCCGCCTATTCCGGCCCCATCTTCTCCGCCCAGAGCATAAAGGCTGCCCGTGCTTTCCTCCAGAATATGCAGTTTAGCGCCCTCAGGCACATTCAGTCCGGCGCAATATTCCAAGTTTTTCAGAACATTATTCCCCTTAAGGATCATTTCCACTTCAGCGCCTTCCAAAATGGCAAAGGGCGGATAGTACTCGTTAAATATGCTAAGTCCGATTAATGTTATTTGATGGCTGCCGCTCTCCACTATTACGCCGTATTCATCAGTATTGCCTATTATATAATAAGGGCCGGTATAAGCCGTTTCGTTGTCGTCCGCTCCCCGGTAATAGCCGGTTTCTGTGATAATTAAGGGTCCGTTATTTATATATATCAGCCCGTTAGGAGTACCGTCTCCCAATTCGAGCGCATCTATAGCCGCTTCTATTGAAGACGCATATTCATTTACAGTTTCCTGCTGGCCTTTGCCTAAATACCAGTTAATATCGTTCACAAGCTCATAAAGCTCAAGCGCGCTCTCAAGAGTATAAGCCTCAGGGTTTTCAGGCATTTGGGCCAGCACTTCTTCCAGCAATGTATAATCCGCAATGTTAAGAGAAAGTATTACTTCGCGGTTTGCTGTATCGTCAAAATCCACTTTGCTGTAAACAGGCTCCTCCGCTCCAGGCAGAGTAATGGTCAGGCCGCATTCGTCATCATAATAGCCCTTACGCCATACAAACACATAGCCCGCATCCTCTGAATAGGGCAGATAAATAGTTTCCTGGTTATAATCGTCCAACATATCCAGTTCCCTTATTAAAACGCCGTCCCGGTATACCATAAGCTTTGCGCCGTTCCAGCTGTCGCCGAAATCATCGCTCATAGCTATTTCTATGGCGTCGGTGCCGTCCTCCTCTAGGCGGACAAAGCCGCAGACAGTACAGGTGTATTTTACGGCCGGCACATTATTGTCTGTGCCAGGTACCTCAACGCCCTCATCCCATGTATGCTCCTCATCTTCGCTTTCCCAAAAGCATAAATCGCAGTATCCGTAATGTCCGTCCGAACCAAAATCTTCCCAAACCACATCATGCGCTTCTGTGACTTCATAGCCGCAGGCTTCGCATGTTTTCTTATGCTGGCTGTCGTCTATCTCGTCGTAAGAAAAATTATGCTCCTCGTTAATAGTTTCTCCGCAAATAGCGCAAAAGCCAGAATGCCCGTTCTCGGCCACCGAATAGCTGTCGCATTCATGGTCATGCAGCGTCCCGGTGCCCAGCGCCAAGGCAACAGAACGGTTGCTAAGATTACCCAGCCCCGAAACTCCCTCTGGATTAGTGACAACAGCATCAATATTTTCATTGATAGAACGAATAGGACTGCTCATGCAGTCAAGCTCCAGACGGCTGTTCTCCGTCATGGTTATGTTAACTGCCGCCCCCGTTCCGCTAAGCAGCTGGATTCCCGGATGATTATCGGCTATTACTGTATTGGAGCCCTCGACGGTAATATTGAGCGTTACGCCGTTGCCGGCGTTGATGGCGCTGCGGCTTGGAGCTGAATGCATTGTCAGATTACGCAGGGTAACATTATAGGAGTCGCTCCCTCCATCCTCAGGAGAATTAAAATAAACCTCCCTAGTACCGCTGCCCGTCAGGATATAATCCCCCGTATAGCTCACCTTCGCCGAGTTTTCTATTACATAGCCGTCAGAATACACAATTATCCTTCCCTGGCCGACGTCCAGAACCACCGCATCATCTGCGGCCAGCGCGGAAAGCATAGGAAACATGCTTAAAAACAGCGCCGCGGATAAAAGCAGGCTGATAATTCTACCACATTTTTCCTCATAAAATACTTCCTCCATTTTTAAAACTAATAACTTGAATAACGCCTTGCCCTTTAATTTGCCCAGAATTGATTCTAAAAGGCTTACTTAATGAATTTTAACATAAAACATATCGGCAAGCAAGAAATTTTTATATTTTATATATGCTAATTTTAACCGGACGCATCGCTTTTTGTATTCTTACTTTCTATTATTTTATTTTGGCTCTGTTTTTGCTCTGAAAACCAGCCTTTAGGGCGTAAATTCCTTTATAAACTCCGCCGCGGGCGCCGAGAGCGGGCAGTCTGAATAAGTCACCACCGTTACCGCCGTATCCAGCACCTTTTCATCCAGCCGGGCAATAGCCAGCCGCGGCAGCTCCAGCAGCATAACCGAAACGCACAGCTCTTTAATGTCCATATTGATTATGCGCACGGCAAAATATTTATAATTATGAATGTTTGGCAGAAAGCGTACGTTCATCCAGTCCGAACAGCAATGTAAAGCGTCCACATACTGTTCGCTGTTGGGCACCGTTAATATAAGCGCCTTTTCCAGCTCGCTGACCCGCCCTGACGAAATCATGGAAATACTCTGCCGATAGCTGGAAAGATCGGCTACCCTGTAATCATCAGCCAGCCGGTAAACATCGCTGAAATCATCAAGGACAAACGCGCCGTTGGGCAGCTCAGATATGTCGTTGACCATATATATCCCGCCTATGGCGTATTGCTGCCCCTTCTCCACCTGTTGATACCTGAAATCAAACACAATCCTGTTGACATTCTCCATATTCTGAATGCTAGTACGGGTATCCATCCTGTTGCGCAGAGGAACGGTAGCCTGAACATCCAAAGGATATAGAAGATATCCGTCAAATCCCTTAGGGAGCACAACCGAGCATTCATCCGCATTATTAGTAGCATCGCATATATTGGGGTGCACCCTCTCTCCGTTGAGCTTATATACTCTGGCCTTGGCCGCATGAAAATATGAGCGCTTATCTTCGTAGTATGTGCCGCGGGCATATCTTTCAGCCATAGCAAGAGGCACAACCGCAGCGCCCCTGCCCCTCAGCGCCATATTGGCCGCCGTCTCAAACTGCTCGCAGAGCACGCTGACTTCAGGCTCAAACCCGCTGGCCGCGCAGGCATGCATTATGGCCGAAAGAGTTTTGCGCGTTATGCACAGGGGCACGCCGTTAAGCTGGGCAAAGGAGATATTGCCCCCGTCAAAATAATCCGCGCGGCTCTCATACAGCACGGCCATGGATTCGGAATTTTTATAGTGCACCCGCATATCCTCCATGGGCGAAGCCAGAGCCTTTATAACTCCCACGTCCACCGTCCTGTCCCTCAGCGCCGTAAGCACTTCGGTGCCCGATTTTTCATATATCTCATATTTGACCCTGGGAAATTTGCGGCCAAAGCGGTGCAGCGGACCGTCCAGCACCCAGGCCAGACATGCCGAGCTTACCCCCAGCTTTAAAATGCCTGTGTTGCCGTCGGCGCAGTCGTCCAGCTGGTCCCGCAGCTCACGCTCCAGCGCCAGCATCCTGCGCGCGTACCGGTAAAACAGCTCCCCTTCAAAGGACAGGCTCACGCCGTGCGAGCTGCGCTTTAAAAGCATGCAGCCCATCTCCTCCTCAAGGCTTTTAAGCTGTGTGCTCAGCGCGCTCTGGGCTATATGCATCCTGCGTGCGGCGGCAGATATGTTTCGTTCCTCAGCTATGGCTATAAAGTTCTCCAAATATGCGGTATTCATTTTTTCACTTCACTTATCTATAAAATAAATTGCGTTATTTATTTTTTTGATGACAACCCCTTACCCTATTAATATACAATATTTAATAGCAAATTTCAATATACATTTTTAAGGAGGTAATGATAAAATGAAACGTGCAGTCACCTTGCTGCTGGCCGTTATTATGGTCCTAAGCATTCTGCCCATTTCTCAATCAAGCCCGCAGCAAAGCGCCGATTACCTGCTGCTTGAAGATTTTGAAAGCGGCATAGACGGTTATTACGGCGGCGATTTAAGCCAATACGGCCTGGCATTGCCCAATTTTGTTGCTCAGCCAAGCGGCCATTCGGGAAACGGCATCTTTTCGGTTATGACGCAGAACGGCCAGTGGTGCGAAACCTTGCAGAGCACCGATACGGCCCTTGTCCGGAATTTTGAAGCCAATGCGGATGATTACGGCTATTTTATGTTCTATATAGCCGGTATTCAGACCCTTCCGCTCGAACTTACGGTAACGCTCAGGAGCAGTACGCAGAGATATTACTTTACCGCTCCGGACGCCGCGCTTTACAGCCTGGACGGCGCAAGCCAGACAGTAACCGGGGGCAATGCCTCAGGCGGAGGCGAAAACACCTCCATAACCATCCCCGCCGGATTCAGCGGCTATGTGGTTTACAGTCTGGATATGTCAGCAGTAAATTTTGATGTAACCAACATCGTGCTGGACGTGCGCACCAACGGAGCGCTCAAGGATGATTCCTACGGCTTTGATTCCTTCTACTTAACTAATTCACCAAAGGAAATAATGGATATGTACAATCAAAACAATCCTGATGACGACGGCAATAACCAATATATGCTGCTGGAAGATTTTGAAAGCTTCGCCGCAGACGGCACTATGCCCGCGGGCTATTCTTCCTCTGATCTTACCAGTTTCGGCGTGCCTGCCGTGGCCGAATATCAAATTAAAAAAAGCGGACATTCGGGAAACGGAATAGCCTCGGTAATGCCTGCAAATTCCCAGTGGTGCGAAGTGCTGCTCTGCGGTCAGAATACTTCCCTAGTGAACCGCTTTAAAGCAAATGCAGCCGATTATCAGTATTTTATGTTCTACTATTCGGGCATCCCCGGAATTGAAACCAATTTAACTGTCACTCTCCGCGGCGCTTCCTCCCGTATTTATCTTACAGCGGATACCGTATCTCTTTACACGCTTGAAGGAGAAAGCCTTGAAGTTGTAGGCGGAGACAAGTCAAGCTCAGGAGTGGCTAATTCCTCCTTTGCGGTTTCCGCCAGCTTCAAGGGCTATGTCGTATTTAAGCTGGATATGTCCAAAGTGGATTTTGAGATTGCCACAATAGGGCTGGACATGCGCTGCACAGGAGCATTCATGGGGGATTCTTACTGCTTTGATTCCTTCTACCTTACAAACGACCCGCAGCTTATCATAGATTTACCCAATGACGGCGGCATAACGGGTGAGGAAAGCAATATTCCCGATATACCGGACGATATAGACGATGCTGTAGCCCAAGCAAAAGCTATGTTTGATTCGTTATTAGATTATACACCCGAAATAACATATACCCCCGAATATGACCCGGCAGGCTACGATGGAATAAAATGTTTTTACTATGAAAGCGTAAACGACCATCGCGGTCAGGCTACGCGCGCCTTTGCATACATAGGCTACCCTGAAGGCGCCAGCGAGGATGAACCCGTACCCGCTGTACTGCTGCTGCATGGTTCGGGAGGATATCCCTTTGCTGAATGGATAAAAATCTGGAATGACCGGGGATATGCGGCTATCGCCATCCAGCACGGCGCGCTGATGCCCGACGGCAAAGGCGGATGGACGCAGGATCCTCAGGGAGGAGCCACTGAAGGCTACGGAACGGGTAATCTGCCCCTTGAGCGGCAATGGCTCTATCATGCCGTGGCCAAAAGCATCCTGGCGCACAACATCCTGCGTAGCGACCCATTAATTGACAGCGATAAAATAGGCGTAACCGGAATATCGGCCGGAGGCGTAGTAGTGGCCAACCTTATAGGATATGACAGCCGTTTTGCCTTCGCAGTACCCGTATATCTATTTGGTTATATGCACGAATCATTATCGGACAGACGTGAGCGCTATGACGAGGCTACCTATAAGCTCTGGGAAGGTTCAGTACGCTTTGACAATGTTAAAATGCCCGTTCTCATCCTAAACAGCGACAGCGATTTTTCAGCCAGCGTAAACACCAGCAGCCGCAGCTTTGATAATTTGGAAAACGCCCAGATATGCATAAAGCACGGCTTGCTGCATGGTCATATAGAAGGCTGGGCCCCGGCGGAAATCTATCGCTTCGCCGACAGCATTGTAAAAGACGGAGAGCCCCTTGCCTATTTTACAGAGCAGCCAACGGCCGGTATGGGAAATGATTTGAATCTAGCGCTTGACGTGCCAAATGACGCAGAGGACGTCAGCATAACCCTTTATTATACTACTGAACCTCTGAGCTATAACGACCAAAACCAGCTTGAACAAACATGGCTGTCTGTTCAAGGAACATATTCCAACGGCAAAGTAGAGGTTAAGGTTCCTGAAGACGCAAGCGTATATTATATAAGCGTATGCACTAAAACTGCTTCAGGCAATTATTATTCCTCTTCCAGACTGGTCGGAGCGCCTCATGACGACTATGATCAGGGCGGGGATTCATCCGCGCTGCCATTAGCCTTAGCAGGAGCCGCCGGTTTAACTGGCGCTCTGTCAGTTGCAACCAAGAAACGCAAAAAATTTAATTAACAATTTTATAAGATTTAAATAAAAAGCTTAAACGGGTCGGAAAAGCATTTGCTTATTCCGCCCGTTTTTGTATTTAACCTTGTTTGCATGTTAATATTCTTTTGAGCATCAATGCATTTCCGCCCATAGTAAAAG
>URYI01000101.1 GCA_900552055.1 uncultured Eubacteriales bacterium
TAAAAAAGGCGGTCAATGAAGATGGACAGGACGCATATGCGGGGAATTGCTTAAAAAAGTTGGTCAATGAGGATGGACAAGGACGCATATGCGGGGAGCTGCTTAAAAAAGGCGGTCAATGAAGATGGACAGGACGCATATGCGGGGAATTGCTTAAAAAAGTTGGTCAATGAGGATGGACAAGGACGCATATGCGGGGAGCTGCTTAAAAAAGGCGGTCAATGAAGATGGACAGGACGCATATGCGGGGAATTGCTTAAAGAAGGCGGAGAATCAGATGAAATGCAGCGGAGTGGTAGCTTCTGTTGAAGGCGGCAGGGCTAAGGTTGTAATAGGACATAAGGAAGGCTGTTCGGGCTGCGGAAAATGCGGGCGCTTCCGCAATATGACAATAAACGCGCAGAACGACATAGGAGCCGCCGCAGGGGATAGGGTGCTTTTAGATATTTCGGACAAAAAATTTAATCTTTCCCTGCTGCTTCTATATATTTTACCGCTGGCCGGCCTGTGCGTGGGCGTTATTGGCGGTTATTTGGGAGCGCAGGCTTTGGATATAAAACCATTTGACATAATCGCGGTACTGTGTGGTATAATAATATCGATGATGGTTTATTTGCTTGTTTGGGCTTTTCGCAGAAAAATTGACAATAAACCAACCGCGTACATTATATCCCAGGATAAGGAGTGACTTTATGAATAAACTGATAGAGGTGAATGACGACACGTTCAACAGCGAGGTTATGAATTCCGAACTGCCCGTTCTTGTAGACTTCAGCGCCGTTTGGTGCGGGCCGTGCAAGCAGCTTGCGCCTACCCTGGAAGCCTTGGCCGAGGAATACAGCGGCAAGTTCAAGATTGCTAAAGTGGACGTGGACAATAATAACCAGGTGACACAGCGTTACAAAATAATGCACCTTCCTACATTGATGGTTTTTAAGAAGGGCGAGATGCAGGAGGCTGTGACCGGATACCGCAATAAAGCGCAGCTGTCCGATATAATTGATAAGTACATTTGATTGTTTTCACCCATTTATTTATTTAAATGGGTGATATTTTAAGGAGGGTACATATGATAGATATTAATGAAATACGAAAGGCAGATCCTGAAATTGCTGACGCAATGCTTCTGGAGCTTAAAAGGCAGAATTCCCATATAGAGCTTATAGCTTCGGAGAACTTTGTTTCTCCTGCCGTTATGGCCGCTATGGGTTCGCATTTTACAAATAAATATGCCGAAGGATATCCGGGCAAAAGATATTACGGCGGCTGCGAATTTGTGGATATAGCCGAAAATCTGGCTAAGGAAAGGGCTAAAAAGCTTTTTGGCTGCGAGCATGTCAATGTTCAGCCGCATTCGGGCGCTCAGGCTAATATGGCTGTGTATTTTGCCATGCTTAAGCCGGGAGATACAATTATGGGCATGAATCTTGCTCACGGCGGGCATCTTACTCACGGCAGCCCTGTCAATATGTCGGGCAAATATTTTAATATTGTACCCTATGGCGTAAGCGAAGAAGAGCAGACCATTGATTATGACGAATTGATGCGCATAGCTAAGGAATGCAGGCCTAAAATGATAGTTGCCGGAGCCAGCGCGTATCCCAGAGCAATCGATTTTAAGAAGTTCAGAAAAGTAGCTGACGAAGTGGGCGCGTATCTGATGGTGGATATGGCTCATATTGCCGGGCTGGTTGCGGCATGCGAGCATGAGAGTCCGGTGCCCTATGCTGATTTTGTTACTACAACCACTCATAAGACCTTACGCGGCCCGCGCGGCGGCATGATTATGTGCAAGGAGCAGTATGCCAAGGATATAGATAAGGCTGTGTTCCCTGGGATTCAGGGCGGACCTCTCATGCATGTTATAGCCGCTAAGGCTGTTTGCTTAAAGGAAGCGCTGAGCGTTGAATTCAGGGATTATGCGCATCGCATTGTCAAGAATGCGCAGGCGCTTGCAGCAGGCTTTAAGGAAAATGAAATCAATATGGTTTCGGGCGGAACTGATAACCATCTTATTCTGCTTGACCTTCGTTCGGTAGGTATTACAGGCAAGGAATTGGAAGCCAGACTGGGCTGCGCCAATATTACCGTCAATAAAAACGCGATACCCTTTGACCCTGAAAAGCCCTTTGTTACAAGCGGCATCAGAGTGGGAACTCCGGCAGTTACTTCGCGCGGCTTTGACGAAGAGGATATGCGCCTGATAGCCGGATATATTGCGCGCATCATACGCGAAGGCTATCCTGCGGCGCTTTCGGTCCGCGCTGAGGTGGAAAAACTGGCCATTAGGCACCCCTTATATGACGAAGCGGTAATTTATTAAAAAATAACTAATTTTGCTACTTATCTTTAACCATTATTCTGCTAATAATAAGAGAAAGGTTAATGATTAAGGTGGTGAAAATATGAGAATAGGAGCGATGAGCTGCATTCTTATCGGCGGCGTTATGGGTGCTATGGCCGGCGTAGCGGCGGTTAAAATGTGCGATTCGCCTTGTGTGAAGCGCATGTATAAAAAAGGAAAGCGCAAGGCCATGAAGTATGTACGCCAGCTAGGTATGTAACGGCAGATTCCCGGATTATTTAATCCGGGAATTTGTAGTTTAACTAATTTTAACATAAAAATATTGCTTTTATAGATTTTATATATTATAATATTTACAGACTAAAGAAAGGACAGGGCTGAATATGGATCAGAATACGATGAAATTTTCGCGCAGCAAGGATAATCCGGAACTTAGAGATATCCTGTCCAAAGTATATCAGGCGCTTTTGGATAAGGGATACGACCCAATAAATCAAATAGTAGGCTATATTATTTCGGGAGATCCTACCTACATAACCGGCTATAATAACGCCCGTTCATTGATAAGGAAAGTAGAGCGTGACGAGCTTTTGGAAGAGCTGGTTAGGTTCTATATCGATAATAATGAAAGCAAATAGCTGCTGCCTGGGGTTGGATATAGGGGATAGGCGAATAGGCATTGCGGTATCCCAGAGCGGGTTTATTTGTTCGGGCCTAGAAACATATACGCGCAAAAACCTAACTCTTGACGCGGAACATATTTATGATTTAGCGGTACAGTATAATGCCCGAAGAATAATAGCCGGCCGGCCCGTTCATCTTAACGGGGATCATCACGTCCAGGAGGATAAAAATGAACTGCTTTTATCCCGCTTGCGCCAAAAAGGGCTGGAGGTAATATTATGGGACGAGCGTTTTTCTTCCTTAAGCGCCGAACGGGTGCTTCTTGAAGCGGATGTATCCCGCAAGAAGAGGAAAGGCGTTATAGATAAAATGGCGGCGGTCATTATACTTCAAAATTATTTGGACAGTATAAATTTAGGAGGCACAGATTATGAAAAATAACGAGTTGGATGATTTTATTGTTACTTTGCTGGATGATAACGGAAATGAAATTGATTATGTGCTTTTGGACAGCATAGAATATGACGACCATGTATACGTTTATCTTGTGGAAAAAGAGCATTATGACGATGAGGAGCAGGAACTGTATATCATGGAGTTTATAGAGGATAACGGCGAAGTTTTATTTAATACTGTGGATAATGAAATACTTCTGGATGAATTGTACAATGAATTTATGCAGTCCCAGGAGGAAGAGGATGGGGAAGAGTAAAATGCTTTGCTGTGCTTTGCTAATATACTCTGAATAAGCCTTTCATTATCCCAATGATAGCGACATTATCAGTTATAATTGGTTCCATATAATCATTTTCGGGCTGTAACCGGAAATGATTTTTTTCTTTATAAAAGCGTTTGAGGGTTACAGAATCTTCTATTATGGCGGCTACTATATCTCCGTTTTCGGCGGTTTGCTGCGGTTTTATTATAACATAATCGCCGTCCATTATTCCAATATTAATCATGCTTTCTCCGTGTACAATCAGGGCAAAAACTTCTTCATTAAATATGGAGTGGGGCAAAGGTATATAGCCTTCGATATTTTCTACGGCCAGAATGGGCTGCCCGGCGGCAATCCCGCCTATGACGGGAATATTAATTGCACTGGGAACTATAGAGGACTCATCTTTTATTACAATGGTCCGGGGTTTGGAGAAATCTCTTGTAATGTATCCGCGGCTTTCCAAGGCATTAAGATGCGCATGAACAGAAGAAGGCGAACGCAAAGAAACCGCCTTGCATATTTCCCGTATAGTAGGAGCATATCCTTTATATAAAATTTCGTTTTTTATAAATTCATATATCTCCTGCTGTTTGCGTTCGGAAGCCTTAGACAATAAAAATCCTCCTTTCACTTTATGATAATATATCACAATTATAATAATATCACGAAAATAATTAAAAAGCAAACATTTGTTCTGTTTGCCTGCGAAATTTCTACCCTAAATTGACAAGGGCATATACGGTCAAGGGCTGTTTGAGTGTCATGCCGTGCTGCTTTTCCCTCCGTCGGTCTGATTTCAGCATTTTCTGCGTCATCGTCAATGGGTGTACGTTCAGTACGCCTCATTCCGCTTCCTTGAAAATGCCGGAATCAGACCGCTGGAGGCGTGCTATCCCCTTGTCAATTTAGGGTAATTTATTACAAAATAAGCTATTATAAAACTAATCCTGGTAAGCAATACCGCCTTCCATTGGGTAATTTACTGCAAAATAAGCTATATGAAAAGAAAGCTTTATTCGTCCCGGCGCAGCTTAACCTTGTCGGCGGCTTCTCTGCGTCTGTCCTCGCTCATAGCTGCATAATGCTTTTTGGTAGTATTGACATCCCTGTGCCCAAGAACATCCGCTACAAGGTAAATATCTGAGGTTTCGTGATATAAGGCAGTTCCGTATGTTGAACGCAGCTTATGCGGACTTATTTTCTTCAGCGGAGCAATTATCCTGCTGTATTTTTTCACTAGATTCTGCACAGCGCGGGGGGTTATGCGCTTTTTTTGAAGAGAGAGAAAGAGCGCGTCTTCGTCGCCTTCCTCCGCCTGGATTTCCAGTCTTTGCTCCAGGTATGCCTCAAGCGTGTTTGCAATTTCGTCGTTTATAAACAGCACTACTTCGTTGCCGCCTTTACGGGTTACTTTAAAGGAATTAGTTTCAAAATCAATATCATTTATGTTGAGGCCTACGCATTCGCTTATTCTTATACCCGTGCCCAGCATAAGGGTAATAAGAGCCAGATCCCGCTTATAAGTAGCTTCATGGAAGCGCTTTTGTCCGGTTGTAAGCCGTTCTCCTTTTTCTACTTCATCCAGCAGATTGGCTATTTCATCGGGCTCAAGGCGTATTATCGCCTTATCATGTATCTTGGGGGAATCTACCAATGCGGCGACATTGGATTTTATAATCTCTTCCTTAAACAGATATTTGAATAATGCTCTTATGGAGCTTAATTTGCGCGCCTTTCCGCAGTTTGCGTTTTCAGCCTCTACGGTTATCTGCTTGTTTTCATAGCTTACCGTTCTGTCATATGAGCTTACGTATTCTAAGAATTTTTCTATGTCTGACGTGGTGACAGTATCCATCATGGGGGAGGTAATATCATGAATAGGGCAGGATAATTTATGCGCGGACAAGTATTCAAAAAAGTTTCTTAAATCATAAGCGTAATTAAGGCGTGTAAGCGCGCTGGTGCGAGATGAAATACTGCGGAAATAATCCCGGCAGAAATCAGGGAGCTCGTCCAGCATGGCGGTTAATTTTTGAGCGTTTTCACGATTAAACTGTTTATAATAATTAGTTTCTGGCATTTTATTATCCTTATAATTATAATTGCCGGCCTTAATCACGGGCAGGTTTTTTTCTGAGAACTTCTGCATGTTATGCTGGTCTGCAAAGCATCAGATACATAAGCGCCATAGGTTTGATACATAAGTGCCATAGGTTTATATATTAATAATTTAATTTAATCATTCCTTGAACACTTTTCTGCATCAATAGCAAGCACGAGCATCAGGGCGTAAACCGCGTCCTGCGGGTTAAGGATATCAATCGCATAGGTATCTGTCCAGTTCCATATTTCTTTTGACACGCTTGCTATGCTTTGACCTGCTGCATCCAAAATAGTATAATCCCATTCCAGCCAATTTCCTTCCACTTGCCAGCCGTTATAGTCAATATTAAATTTGGGCTTAAAGAATGCAAATTCCTTGCTGATGCAGCCGATATAACGGGTTCCCAAATACATCTCAAATTTAGGGAGCCAAGAAAGGGGCTTTTCTCTGATATAGCCCATTTCGCTGCCGTTAGAATCAGATATTCTGAGCAGGTGTCCCCAGGCAAGCTCGCCTTTTACCACAAACATTATACTGCCGGTTTCATCATAAATGTCGTAGCTGTCAAACCAAGAGAAAAAGCGCTGCTTAAATAACAGTTTTATATCAGACATCTCCTTTTAGCTGGCAGATTAGCAGAATATTCTATGCTGTCCAAAGCACATAATCAATTTCATTTCCGTTATCATCCGGCAAAGTAACAATAAAATCATCCGAGTTTTGTTTGCAAATTATATCTGGTATATTATAATATTGCAAATTAAAAATAGAGGAGACCTTCAACACTTCGTAAAACACAAGTTTTACGAAGTGTTGAAGGTGATTCAGACAATTTCAGCTGTTTAACTGCGGTTTATTCTTCAATTTCAGAAAACCCGTTGTTTGTATCTATATCATATGTTTCGGATATTTCTTTTGATTTAGCCGCGCACTTTTCAACAGCCTGCATAACTGTAAATGCAAAATTATTTTCCTGAAGGCTGTAAACTGCTTCTATTGTAGTTCCGGCCGGCGAACAAACTTTGTCTTTTAAAACTGACGGCGCCTGCTTGGTTTGTTCTATCATTTTAGCCGAGCCTATAACCGTTTGCACAGCAAGCTCAAGCGCTGTATCCTTTGCAAGACCCAAACGCACTCCGGCATCAGCCATTGCGTCTATAAACATATATACATACGCCGGGCCGCTTCCTGAAACGGCCGTCACAGCATCCATAAGCTCATGATCTATAATTAAGGTTTTGCCCGCGGTATCTAAAATTTTGCGGACATCCTTTAATTCGTCTTCACTTATATTATAATCATCAGAAATGGCAAGCATTCCCATTCCTATAAGCGCAGGCGTGTTAGGCATTACTCTGACGATTTTTGCCGTTTCAGGCAGGAAACGTTCTAGGCCCCTGGTGGTCCAGCCGGCCACTATGCTTATAAATACAGTGTCTATATCTTCCAATTCAAGCTCTTCAAGCGCTTCTTCAAGATGTTTGGGTTTGACTGCCAGAAATACATAATCTGACGCTGCAACAGCCTGCATATTATCCTGAGTTGTGTTAAGCCCCAGAGCCTTAAAAGCTTCTAATTTTTCGGCGCATTTATCGCTGACGCATATATCTTCAGGATTAGATATTTTGGATGCTAAAATACCTTGTATAAGCGCCGAAGCCATATTGCCTCCGCCTATAAAACCTATTTTATATCCCATATGTTCTTACATGCCTCCTAGCTTTTTTTATATTTTAACATAATATTTAATAAAGAGCAAACAACTAATTGACAAAATCATTAATATAAAATATAATAAGCTTCGTTTGGTATGAAAGTGTTTTATAAAGGGGAGTGGCTCAATGGTAGAGCAGCGGTCTCCAAAACCGCTGGTTGCGTGTTCGAATCGCGTCTCCCCT
>URYI01000102.1 GCA_900552055.1 uncultured Eubacteriales bacterium
GGCCTTTTTAAGGCCCGGCGCCGCCCGCCTCCCCCTCTGCTAATCAAAACGCCTTTTAACCTTTAAATAAAACCTTAAAGCATAATCCCAAAAACTCAAGGCCCTGTACTGCCCATCCCCGCTCTAACTATTTTACAATAAAACAGTATGAGCCTGAGCCGCACTCCAGCACTGCACGCTCCTGGGTCAGCCCCAGCACCTTTATTCCATCTCCTCCTTTTAATTCCCCAGCCTTATATATAATTTCTCCGTTTTCAGTAATGCTTTCTCCCATAAGGGGCAGGTATACCTGCGCTCTGCTGCCGCAGGGAATCTTCAGACTGAATCGGATTTCCCCGTTTACCCGCTCCCAGCCGCTTATAAGCTCTCCCCGTACAGTATCAACCGAAGCGCAGGCCCTATCTAAGCTAGCAGGCAGATACGGCTTTATAATAATCTGCTCATAGCCCGAACCCGCTTTGGGCGCAATTCCGGCCAGATATTTATAAAACCATGCGCTTACGCTTGCGTACATAGGATGATTATGCGAATTCATACCCCAGGTTGTAGCATACTCCCAGCGTTCCCATATGGTCGTGGCCCCGTGTTCCACCATATACCCCCAGCTTGGATAGCTGGTCTGGCTCAGCAGCTTATAGGCAACATCCACATAACCATACTGAGTAAGCACTTCAGGCAGGTATTTGGTGCAGAGATTGCCAGTGGTCAGATGATAATCCCTGTTTATAACATCTTGAGCCAATTTTGAGGCCACCTCCTGCTCCCGCCCGGAAGGTATTAAGCCCATGTACAGTGCAATGGCGTTGCAGCCCTGGCTGTTTGTACCCACACAGCCCTGCGCTTCATCAAAAAATTCTTTTATAAACGCCGCTTTAACGCATTCTGCCCGCCGCGCAAAATCATCGGCGTCCGCCTGCATGCCCAAAATCTCAGCAAATTCCTGCATGAGAGATAAATCATAATAAAGATAAGCCGTGCTTATAAGTTCTCCCGGAGTAACGCTGCTTATAGCGTCGCACATCTGCCGGGTGGTGAACTCCTTCGGGCCTGCCCAGTCTCCCCAATAACTGTATTCCAGTATGCCGCCGCGGCTCTGCCGGTAAAGAAAATCCGTCCATTTTTTCATACCGTTGTACTGCCTTTGCAATGAGCGGCGGTTGGCATAATGATCGTATATCCCTTTAGACACAAGGAGATAAGAAGCCACGCAGGGATCCGCCGGCCGCTGCCCTCTTTTTAATGGAGCGGTGTCAGGAATTGCTCCGCTTATAGGTTCCTGCGCATCCGTTATATCCTGCGCCCATTTTTCATAAATGTGCACCATATTAAAATTATACACCGCCTCTTCATAGCGCGCCGTCATATCGTTGAGCCAGCCCATACGCTCGTCCCGCTGCGGGCAGTCGGTGGGAATGGAATGCAGATTGGTCTGTTCCCCCCAGAGGATATTCTCCTGAATTTTGTTTATCAGTTGGTTTCCGCATTCAAAGCGGCCGATTCCCTCCACGCTTGAACGCACCACGCACGCTTCAAACATATCCATGTCAGGTTCCCTTAAAAGGCCGGTAACCTGTATATACCTAAAGCCATGATATGTAAAATGTGCCTCAAAACTCTGGAAGCCCCCCTTAAGCCTGTAAACGTCCGTCTGCATAGCTATAGAGCTGCCGTAATTCTCCGCAGCCTTAAGATAGTCCTGATTTATAGTGCCGTCCTCATGCAGGATCTCCGAATAGCCTATCATTACAAACTGGTCCTTTACCCCCTCTATCTTCATGCTCGCCCAGCCCGAAATATTCTGGCCGAAATCTATTACATAAATGCCCTCCTTAGGCGAAGTTATTTTCTGCGCCTTGAGGCGCTCTACTACCCTTATAGGCTCTATGGGCTGCGCCTGGAGCTTGCCGCCCGGCGCCTCCGCCTCAAGGCAGTAATAACTCTTATGCAGGGTATCTGAATATTCCGGATCTTCTTCACTGCCCGGCCAGGGCATAAAATTAGCATATACCTCCCAGCCTTTGCGCGGATGCTCCTTTATAATATCGGGATTGACCCGGCACCAGTCTTCCACTTCAAACCGGTAGTCATAATGCTCGCCGCTGTAAATATTGTTATAGGTTATAGGGCCGGTAAACATATCCCAGCTTACGGGCTGAGTACACAAAGAAAATTCACTTCCGTCCGCATACACGACATACATCTGCAAAATAAATTCCGGATGCTTATGCCAGCCCATGCCCAGCATGACCCCTATGCAGTTCTCCCCCTTTACCAGCGCCTCGGTTACGTCATATGTAACATAAAATACCCGTTCAGAATAGTTGGTATAACCTGGGTCAAGTACGTTCACGCCCTGCTTAAGTCCGTTTAAATACAGTTCATAATAGCCCAGACCAGCTACATATACTCTGGCGCTCTCTATCTCTTTTTCAAGGGTAAACTCCCTGCGTATAAGCTGGGACGGTCCCACGCACGGCATGCCTATCCAGCATCCCTGCCATTCATCCATATTCATTAGCGCTGTTTCAAACCACGCTGTTTCACTCAGAACCCCGCAGCTGCCCTCCGCATCATACAGCAGCACGCTCCAGTAGTATCGCGTACGGCTCTTTAAAGGCAGGCCGCGGTATTCTATAGAGGTACATTGGGTCGAAGCGATTTTGCCGCTGTCCCATATTTCACCCCTGCCTGACGCTGCCTCAAGCGGCGAAAGACTTACAAATATTCTGTAAGCGCTCTGAAAAGCTCCGCGCCCGGCCTGGCATATCTGCCATGAAAGACGCGGGAAGGGCTCATCTATTCCCAATGGATTGGTAAAATATTCGCATTTAAGCTTTATTGCCTGTATCTTGTCCATGGTACACTACCTCCAAGGCATTTTTAATATTGACACTCTCATTCTAGCAGAGATATAATGGATATGAAATGGATTAGACTAACATAAACTAGTATAAAACTAACCACATTAAAAATTTTTCGGCCGGATGGTAAAAGATGACAAAGGGAACAGCTTACAGGCACTACCTGGATAAATTAAGTGTTAATTTTTATAATGGCGGAACGGGAAGCGCTCTAAGTATCCCGGAAAAAGAGGATAAATATGAACGCCTGCTGTTTTTAAGCTCCGGCAGGCTTATACTGCGTACTCAAACAGAGTGTGCAGACATTTCCGCTCCGTACTTTATACTCAGCCCGGCGGGAACGAAAATATCTCTGTCTGCATTCAGCAATGAATCAACAGAGCTGTTTTGGGCGGATTTTAATTTGGAATGCGGCGGCGCAGGGCTTTTTGAATTGTCCTGCTATCCAGTCTGCGCGCCAGTAACCGACAATGAAGAAACTCTCCAGCTCTTTAAAACCCTATTAAACCCAGATTCGCATCCCCTCACCGGCCCCCTTAAGCAGAAATCCGCTTTGCTGAAAATTATCACTTCATATATAAACAATTCTGCGGGCAGTATCAAATACGAAAACTATGACGCCCGGACAACCGCTGTCTTGGATTATATCCAACAAAATCTGAACAGGGAAATAAACATAGAGGAATTATCCTCTCTTGTGCACATGCACCCCAATTATTTCATACGCTTCTTTAAAATGCAGCTCGGCCTGCCGCCCATGGCATATATTTCTAATGTGCGGCTGGATAAGGCCCGCCGTCTGTTAAAGGATACAAGCCTTTCCATACACAAAATAGCCGCAGATATAGGCATCCCGGATTACAGCTATTTTGCCAGACAATTCAAAAGGCGCACCGGCTATACTCCCGGCGAATACCGCCGCTTAATGCAGACAGGGCTTATCAACCAAAATAAACAGTATTAAGAATATTTTTTCTTAACTCTTAATTACAGCTTGCTGTCGCCAGCGCACTCAATATTATTTAGCGCTGGTATACATTGGATAAGGCTGAATCCGCATCCCCGTTGTGTTCTTCGCTTCTATGCATCCTTACATGTCGTTCAATAATATTGCATGGACGAAAATCTGCGCATCCGGCTCTGCGGCCTCAGCTATAGGAAGTCTGCCTTACTCCGCGGCAGATGACAGGCATGTGGGTTTTTGTTTCCGGCTTAAGATAACTAACAAAACAAGAGAATTTACAGAGCTGGAGCGCAGTATCTTCTGTTATGCTGCGCTAAATTCCGATGATTCAAACATAATCCAAAGTCTTTGTCTCTGCCTTCACTTGTATTCATTATGGCCGCCTTTTGGCATATAAAGGCCCGCTTCAGCCTCCAACTGCCCAAATCCGCTTGCCAAATCTGAAAAATTTGCTATAATTTAAAGGACAGAAGAAATTCTGTTCGTTTTTTTATATAGGAGGCTTAAAAGTATGGATGAGTTCATTACCCAAACCCTTGGCGAAGTTATGAACGGGCTTGCCCGGAAATACCCCGACAAGGAAGCCATAAAATACACTGACCGCGACTACTGTCGCACCTGGTCCCAGTTCAACGATGAGATTGAAACCATAGCCCGCGCTTTTATGGCGCTGGGAGTAAAAAAGGGAGAACACATCGCCATATGGGCCACCAACGTGCCAGAATGGCTGATGACCTTTTTTGCCGCGGCCAAGATGGGCGGCGTACTGGTAACTGTAAACACTAACTATAAAGTATTTGAGCTGGAATATCTTTTAAAGCAGAGCGACACTAAGCTGCTGGTAATGATAGGCGGCACCAAAAACAACGACTATATTGACAGCATCAAGCAGCTCTGCCCCAATTTGGCTAATTCCAAGCCCGGCGAAATAGACAGCCCCAAGCTGCCCTTCTTGAAGACCATAGTATTTGCCGGGGAAAACTGCCCCGAAGGCATGGTGCCCTGGAAGGAGCTTTACAAGCTGGCTGAACAGGTTCCTTACGAACAGTTTAAAGAGCAGGCTGACAGCCTTGACTGCCATGAGGTTGTAAATATGCAGTACACCTCCGGCACTACCGGGTTCCCCAAAGGCGTTATGCTCACTCATTACAACATTCTAAATAACGGACGCGCCATAGGAGACTGCATGAAATTCACTGACCAGGACAAGCTCTGCATAACCGTGCCCTTCTTCCACTGCTTCGGTATGGTGCTGGCGCTTATGGCCTGTATTACCCACGGCACCTCTTTTGTACCCATTGACGCGTTCTCCCCTATAAAGGTTATGCGGGCGCTGGTATCTGAGAAATGCACAGCCGTTCACGGAGTGCCCACCATGTTCATTGCTATGCTGGAGCACCCTGAATTTGACACCTTTGATTTTTCCAACATGCGCACGGGCATTATGGCCGGCTCGCCCTGCCCCATTAAGGTTATGCAGGACGTAATTGAGAAAATGCATATGCCTGAAATAACCATCACCTTCGGCCAGACCGAGGCTTCTCCCGGCTGCACCATGACTCGGACGGACGACAGCATAGAAAAGAGAGTGGCAACAGTCGGACGGGCACTGCCCGGCGTCGAATGCAAAATTATCAACACTGAAACTGGCGAAACGGTAGGCCCCGGAGTGGTAGGCGAATTCTGCGCCCGCGGTTACAATATAATGAAGGGCTATTATAAGATGCCTGAAGCCACAGCTATGGCTATAGATAAGGACGGCTGGCTGCACCTGGGCGACCTTGCTATGATGGATGAAGACGGCTATTATAAAATTACCGGCAGAATCAAGGATATGATTATCCGCGGCGGCGAGAACATCTATCCTAAAGAACTGGAGGACTTTATGTATACTCACCCCAAGGTGCAGGACGTCCAGGTTATAGGCGTTCCAAGCAAGCAGTACGGGGAAGAGATTATGGCCTGCATCATTCTCAAGCAGGGCCAGACAATGACCGAAGAGGAAGTAAAAGATTATTTCCGCGCAAAGATGAGTAGGCATAAGGTACCGAGATATGTGCGCTTTATGGATGCCTTCCCCATGACTGCCAGCGGGAAGATTCAGAAATTCGTTCTGCGCGAGCAGGCAATAGAGCTGCTCAATTTGCAGGAAGACGCTTCCATTGAAACTGCGTAATAGCTTTCCATTGCATTACGCCAAAAGAAAGGTATGGAATTAATATGAAATTATCCTTTTCAACATTGGGCTGTCCTAACTGGACATGGAATGAAATACTCGCCATAGCCAAGGATCTGGGCATGTCGGGAGTGGAAGTGCGCGGACTGGGCGATGAAATGTACGCGCCCAATTTAAAAATATTCGCGCCTGAAAAACTTGAAGGCACAATGAATAAGCTCAGGGAAATGAATTTAAAAATACCCATTCTGACCTCAGGAGCATATTTTGCCGATAAGACCAAGGCTGACCAGGCATTTGGGGAAGCCTGCGCATATATAGATTTGGCAGAAAAAGCGGGTATACCCTATATCCGCGTTATGGCCGAGCCTACACCCGAACCTCAGAACGGAGATATGGGCCTGGCTGCAAAATTTTACGGTCAGCTATGCGACTACGCCAAGGATACGAACGTTACGCCGCTTATTGAGACAAACGGCCAGCTGGGTTCCATTGCCGCCATGCAGGATTTCCTTTCGGCCGCAGGGCGGGATAATATGGGCGTATTATGGGACATACACCATACCGTCCGCTTCTTTAACGAGACCCCCGGCCGCACGGTGTCCGCGCTGGGCAGATATATAAAGCATGTGCATATTAAGGATTCCTTTATGGAAAACGGCAAAGTCAGCTACCGCATGATGGGATACGGGGACATCCCCGCCCTGGACGCTCTGCGTGAGCTGGAAAATATCTGCTACGGCGGCTTTATTTCCTTTGAATGGGTAAAACGCTGGAATCCCGAATTAGAGGAGCCGGGAATAGCTTTCGCATATTTTTGCAGCTATATGAATTATCTTATTAAAAAACTGTAATTTATATCATAAATCACCAACATTAATTGCTTGTCCTACATGTGGAAGGACTAGAATAGACTTAATTCCAATGGCAAAAGAGGTAGAAGAATTTTTACAAGGAATAGAAGCAGATATTACAGTTGCTGTAATGGGATGTGCTGTAAATGGTCCTGGAGAAGCAAGCCATGCAGATATAGGAATAGCAGGTGGAGTAGAAGAAGGACTATTATTTAAGAAAGGCAAGATTATAAAAAAGGTAAAACAAGAAGATATAGTTAATGTGCTAAAACAAGAAATAATAGATATGGTAAATGATAGAAAATAAAAAAATAGAAATGAAAAATAAATTGTAAATTGCAAATGATGTTGGAGGAATAATACATATGGAAATAGTATTGGGAAAAATGGCAGGATTTTGTGGTGGTGTTAGAAATGCTGTAAACAAAACATATAAAGAAGCTGAAAGCAATAATAAAACAATTTATTGCTTAGGAGATTTAGTACATAATCCGGTAGTATTAAGTAATCTAGAAGCATTAGGAGTAAAAATAATAAACAGCTTAGAAGAAGTACCAAATTCAAAGGGAAAAACTGTAATAATTCGTGCACATGGTGTAACAAAAGAAATATATAATAAAGCAAAGCAAATGGAAATTACATTAAAAGATTTAACAT
>URYI01000103.1 GCA_900552055.1 uncultured Eubacteriales bacterium
CAAGCCTGTAGCGGACTTTCACCGCCAAGTTATTACGCGTGCCGAGCACACTAAAAGAAGGCAAAAGCCATTTAAATGGCTTTTGCCTTCTTTATTTAAGCAAAATGCTTCAGCCGCGCTTAATATTTATTTATTAGCTATATAAATCCGCCTTCAGCCTTAGACTAAAACTGGGTCCATGTGCGGAAGATAATACGGCCCAAACGGCTGAACTGCATACTTGAGGTGTTATTTCTCTTCATTTCCGTTCAGGGACCGGTAACTGCGGCAGCTTGCCAATACCTTACAGGAACGCTAATCAGCACATTTTTGCAGTTTCATCTCCGCTGATTTGGGACTGAAGGCTGAGAATGCTGATTTGGTACTGTTGCCAATGCTGCAAATTAAGAAGCGCCGGGATCGCGCCGCATAGGATAACGCAGGATACAGACGGATAACAGGGCTGATGCGCATTACAGCTTGCGCGCTGTGACTTTGGCGCTATTCATATAATAAAGTATTTAAATCAATTCGGCCTGCGCATACAATTATAGTCATCTCTTTACTGCACGCAAGGCTACAACCACCATTATATCTTCAACTTTCTTTTAAGCTACAGCCTGTTCTTTTCTCCCCAATCGCACATGCCGTCCAAAATAGGTATCAGGGACCTGCCCCTGTCGGTAAGGCTGTATTCCACCTTAGGAGGTATCTGCGGATACTCTTCCCTATGTATAAGCTTATCCGCCTCCAGCTCTTTTAATGTGGAACTGAGAGTCTTATATGAAATCTCTCCTATATATTTTTTCATCTCATTAAACCTTACCACTCCGAAACGCATTAAGGTATACAGGATGGTCATCTTATATTTGCCATTGATTAAAGACAGGGTATAACTGAACCCCGTTGAACCAAGGCATTCCTTTGAAATACAACTTTGATCCATTTAACGCTCTCCTTAAGGTTAGTATTTAACATGATTGTAAGTATCGCACTTTAATGTGCGTACTTGTATTCCATTAATATTCTAGATATAATTATAATATCAGCAGCAGGAAAAGTCAATGCCGTTAAAATTAAGGAGGAATAAATATGAGTAAAAAAATAGCAGTTATAACCGGGAGCCCCCGCAGGAACGGCAACAGCTTTGCCATGACCGATGCTTTTATAAAGGCGGCTGAAAAAAATGGCCATATTGTTATCCGATTTGATGCGGCTATGCTGAAGCTGGGCGGCTGCCGCGCGTGCGAAACCTGCTATAAAACAGGCAAGGCATGTTCTTTTGACGATGACTTTAACAATATTGCCCCCGCTGTTCTGGAAGCGGATGCAATAGTTTTTACCATGCCGGTATACTGGTATTCCATTCCAGCTCAGATAAAAAGCGTCATTGACCGGATTTATTCTCTGGTAATAGGAGGCAAGGACATTTCAGGCAAGGAATGCGCCCTTATTGCCTGCTGCGAAGAGGATGACCCCACGGTGCTGGACGGGGTTCGCATACCTATTGAACGCACGGCCGCCCTGAATAAGTGGAAAATGGTTGGAGAAGTGCTGGTGCCAGGCGTGCTTAATGCCGGGGACATTTATAAAACTGACGGCTGCAAACAGGCGGCCGCTTTGGCAGAAAAATTTAATTAAGGAGAACAAAATGGGTAAAAAAATTGTTATATTAAACGGGAGCCCCCGCAAAAACGGAAATACCTCCGCATTGGTTCAGGCATTTACCCAAGGCGCAAAAATATCCAACAACATAATCAATGAATTTTTTCTTGACAGCATGGATATTCATGGCTGCAAAGGCTGTTTTTGCGGCGACAGCAGCCGGACATGTCCATGTGTGCAAAAAGACGATATGGATAAAATCTATCCGGCTATAAAAGAAAGCGATATAATAATCCTTGCTTCTCCTTTATATTACTGGAACATGAGCGGTCAGCTCAGAACAGCTATAGATCGTCTGTTTGCTTTAGAAGAAGGAAAAGAAAATCTATTGCGAGGGCATTCGCGCGCCGTAATACTGCTTATGGCGGCAGAAGGGCATGATTTTGCCGACGTCCTGACATATTACAGGCATTTATCAGAACATCTAAGATGGAAAAATCTCGGCTGCGTCCTGGCCGGGGGTAATGGCGAAGCAGGAGATATCCAAGGAAACCCTGAAATCCAGCAGGCATATGAGCTGGGAAAGTCAATTAAGTAAACGGCCCTGAATCTGCGGCCGAAAATGGCCTGCATCAGGCAATGAAAAATCCTTTCATATGTGCTTTTACGGTTATAAAGGTCCGACAATAAATTTTAACCCCACCCTGCCGCCAGAGACCAAAAAGCCGCGGAATCCCCCCGCCCTTAAACCATACGGCCTCCACTAACGCCGGGACGGTTGCGGCGCGGGCAGGCCGCCGTTAAGGCGGCGGGTTTATATTGTCCCGGCCCGAACGGGCCGGGACGGGCGCAGAGTTAAAGCCGCTGAAAAATAGATCCGAGTGGAAAATAAATATAGGCTTTAGATAACAGGCAGTCCCGGAGCGCCCACATTAAAAGGGCGGGGCGCCCCATTGGAAACCTCAAAACATCCCCATTGAAAATCTCAAAACATAATAAACATATAAAAGATACAAAATAATAAGGCGGGAAAGCCCAAATATTTTGCTGCCCACCCGCCTCGTAAAGCTATAAATATAATAGTCCCAACACTTAAATATTATTTCCGGCTTCTACAATATAATGCTTGCCGGGTTCTAGTTGCAGCTTTATTCTGCCCCATACGCCTTCTCCGCATATTTCTGTCTCACATTCATGCCGCTCACCATTTACAAAGCATGTCACATGGCTTTCCGGTTCAAACGGGCCGGCACGGAACAAAAGCTCTATCTCTTTTTCGCATTGTATGCATACCTTTTGCCTGCCCCCATCAGGGAATTGATACTTAAGGTTTATTGTAGCGCTTCCGTCGGGAAGGGGCAGTTCTTCCGCCTCAAAGGCCCAGCCCTTAGGCAGCCTGGGAATCCATTTAAACGCCCCGTCTTTTGTTGCACACAGCCCAATCACGGTCATAAACGTATGCATAACCTCCGCCTGGTGCGCTAAATTGCCCAAATCCCCCTGCCGCCTGAACATCTTTTTGTTCGGACTGTAGCTGGCGCATTCAGGCACTATATAAGGCTGCGGCAACCGCGGCGAATAACATATCTTGCATAGATTTTCCAGCAAACGCGTATAATCGGACACCTTATCCAGAAGCAAGGCCGTTTGAGTAAATATGCTGTGGTCATAGCCGATGCCTCTTGGCCCTACGAATGTATCCCCTATATAGTCGTTAAAATCCTCCTCGTAAGTGTCCCGGCTGAGATTATACCAATTTTCAGGAACATCATGCAGCGCATCATATCCAGCGTAATCTGAATATGTAGGCAGAGAGGAATCATGATAAAATCCGCGGTTATATAAATCCCATTTTCCCTCTTTAACAAAGTAATCCAATATGGACTTTTCAAGCTTTTTGCTTAAATCCAGCCATTCATCAGCCAATTCATTCATTCCTGCACATCTGACCATATCTGAATATGCCCTGACGCCCAGGCAGCAGGCAATATTCCCGTACATGGTTATTTTCATTCCTGCGCCAAAAGCAATATCAGCCAGGCCCGCTTCGGTTTCACCATAGAGCAGTCCATGTTCGCTGAAAGACAGCTCCGGATTATCCAGGCACCATTGAATAAATTTAACCGGCTCGATTATTTCCTCCAAATTCTGCTTAACAAAATCCACGCTTTTGCCTTCGCTCTTCCACACGTTATATATGCCCAGCATGGCAAAGCCATGGCCGTCCACTTCAAAATTGCCCAGATTCCGGAATTCGTCCCCGAATTTCTCCTGAGTATATTTAGTATACCATCCGGCATATTGAAGCACCTTAGAATAATACATGGGATCATCGCATACTGCCGTCCAATGCCCCGGAATAGGCTTGCCGCCAAGGGTAAGCTTCTCTCTTTTAAAATACATCATGCAATTCTGACTGTATTCAACCGCCTTATCCGCCTTTTCCTTAAAGCCCAGACGGGAAATAGCGGTAATGCTGTGATGATTGCGCGTCCACATCTGTGTGTAATAGCTGTTGGCTCCCGGCCTCCATGTGCCAAAGCCATCATATCTCCAGCTCGGAGCCATATAGCTGCTCTCATGCACCTTGCCGTCTTCCCCTATTTTATGATATATAGCCATCATGTTCTCATAAAAAACCCCTGTGGCTATCTCCGCATAGGCATTTCCCGTGAAGCGCACCTTCACTCCATCATAATCAATCGGAAATTCAAACCTGGGAGGAAGCAGATAGTCCTGCGGGTCAAAAGTAAACAGCGCATGCGCAATTTCTGAAAGCGCACTGGTTACTCTCTCAGGCAGTGGATGTTCGGGGTCTATAACATGTGATATGAAAAACTCATCCTGATTAGTATCAGAAACAGCGTAATGAGTATATACCGGCTCTCCTTTTTTTTGCGGGCTGGGCTGAACCTCTACGCTTTTAAGCTCGTCCCCGCTTAATTTAATGCAAAGCATATACGGGCTTTGAGCGGTTGTTCCCCCTTTAAGAAACAGCGTATCCTGAAGCAGCTGCGTCATCCTGGGATTGCTGTCCTCGCCAAAAAAGGGTGCTTGGCCGTCGCTGAAATGTTTTGCGAACCATAAAGTATAGCCAAAAATCAAGGGCACCTCATCAACTTTGCCGCTCGAATAGCTTATAACTAATTTGCCGGCACAGTCGCCCGGATAATATGTATCCTCATCCCGGTTAGAGCCCCAGTCAGGGCAGCCTTTATCAGGAGAATATGTCCCGCCAAGCAGATAAAGATATCGCCCGGCCTTAGGCTTAAACTGATTTAACGGAATCCAATTAATTTCTTTTGCCGCGTTTTCCATAAACTTAATTCCTTTCACGCTATTGCAAACTTATTGTTTTGTAAACTCATTGTATTTTACTTTATATTGCACGTTAAATCAATAGAAAAGCATAAAAAATACGTTTTTTTAAACGCAAAATATTCAGCGAACAGAAATGCCCGGCCGATAGCCGGGCAGAAATAAAAAGCACTATTTATTATTAAACCAAATGTTTCAGAAAAAACCTATTTAAAAATCCTGTCTTTAAGCAAATACAGCTTTAACAGCGCCGCCTGTGTTTTAGCATCCTCAATCCTATTATCCAGTACCATATTAACCGCATCCTCCAGCTTTATCCGCTTGACAGACAGGAATTCATCCTCATCCAGATGCTGCTCTCCAAAGCTTAATCCAGCCGCAGCATACATATAAATAATTTCAGCGCAATATCCCGGAGAAGGATAAAGCTGTCCCAGGGATATAAATTGCTCCGCTTGGGCGCCCGTTTCCTCGGCCAGCTCTCTCCTGCCGCATTTTTCAGGCTCTTCCCCTTTTTCCAGCTTCCCCGCAGGTATTTCCAGCAGCATTTTTTTATAAGGATATCTAAACTGCTCCACCAGCAGCACCTCGCCTTCATCTGTCAGCGCGGCTACGCAGACTCCTCCATTATGCTCCACAACCTCCCGCACTGCCTCTTTCCCATCCTGCAATGCTACTGTATCCTTCCGCAAATTTATAATTCTGCCCTTATAAGGATACGTCTGAGATAAGGTTTTCTCTTCAAAATTCATAGATAACCTCCATTTTTAATGTTATATGCTGTATAAACCTTTTAATTTTGAAAACACTATAACCAGAATAAGGGTTTTTGTCAACGAGGCCGCAAAAAAATAATCTGTTTTTTATACGGCCGAGTGTATGAAGCTCCCATTTATTGGCCAAAATAGCGTTGGAGGTGTTTATAATGAATCTTGGACCAATAAAGGACAAGTCCGAAAGAGAAAAGAAATCCATAAGCAAGCTTTTGGGCAAGCAGGGTTTGTACGCAATAGTCTTTGTTTGCGTCGCGGCAATCGGCATTACCTGTGCTGTTGCGCTTACAGGCGACAAGCAGCCTAACAGCGATGTTGAACGGCCCCAGACCACGGCCACAGTTCAGCAAACCGCAAAGGCTACTGTAAAACCTACCGTTCCCGCGGCTACCCGGCCTGCCACTCCCCAGGCTACGCAGACTGAGCAGCCTGCCAGCGGAAACGGGAACGTGGAAGTATCCATGCACAACCCCGTAAATTCCTCAAAGCTTGCTAAAGGACATTCAGTGGAATCTCTGGTTTATTCAGAGACTCTCAACATGTGGAGCACGCACGCCGGCGTAGATATTATCTGTGATGAAGGAGCCGAGATTTTCTCTGTTCTGGACGGCACAGTGGTAAGCGCTGAAAGCGATCCCCTCATGGGCAATATGGTGGTAATTTCCCATGCGGGCGGACTGAAAACCGTCTATGCATCTTTAGGAAGCATAGCCCAGGATCTTGAAGCGGGCGATACGGTACAGCGCGGCCAGGTTATCGGCCAGGCGGGCAACAGCGCCATCAACGAGAGCGCAGAGGGCAATCATCTGCATTTTGAGGTTATACAGGTTGAAACCAAGGACGGAACAGAAGTAGAAAATCCCATTAACCCCGAAGATTACCTGAGCGGCCTGAGCAAATAAACAGCCCTAAAACCATTTTTCGAGGCGGCATAATTATGTGCCGCCTCATGCTTTTTATATAATTAACTGCTCTGCATCCCTTGCCTTGTTTCTGGCAGAAAGCTGCTTAGACCGCCATTTAAACTGCCGCCGCAGCTTAAAATTCACTGTTGCAAGAAGCATTTTGAAGCCCTGCACGACGGCGTGGAAATGCAGGTCGCTTCCAAGTGGGATGATTTCCGAAGCAATATTTGAAAACAAAATACCGGCAAAAAAGGAAAGGCGATCGAGCGCCTTTCCTTTTTGCATTGAATTGACTATGTGAGTTTGAACTGAAAAGAACTATACTGCGCCGCCTTCATAATTAAAATGTAAGTTATCCAGCCGTTCAAGATATAGCTGTTTAAATTCATTAACATTAGTATACAATATTCCTACTTGAGCATTATTGTCCACCCATACTCCATAACCCTCTTTATATGGGAAAACATAAGCATATGACCCCTTATCCGTATCCACAACGCAGTATGCATAATTAGTATCTTCAGTAAACAAAATCATATTCTGAATGCTACCAAGCTGTGCATCCCGTACCGCTTCATAAGCATAGTGCGCTTTCATATGCAGCGGTAATACAGCATCGTAAGCTGTCTCCTCCCAATAATCATTTTTGGGATAAATAAATTCTGTTCCATCCCAATAACTGTCTTTGGCAATATCAATAAAAGAACTTTTCTCACCTTGCCACAGAACATCATGATACATACGCCCAATCAAGTTATAATACCTTGAATAAATAGGCACTGTATATTTTGTGGAAAACACCTCACCATTGTTCAATACATCTTCAACAGACGGCATGCCTTTCTCCCAGTCA
>URYI01000104.1 GCA_900552055.1 uncultured Eubacteriales bacterium
CATAGACAAAACTCTTTCGCTTTTTCCGGTCTCACATCATTGACAAACGAACACAAACAAAAACAGATTTCAGCAGAGCTTCTTAAGAAGGAAAAAAGACTGAAGTTTCTGTCTGCTGCTTAAAAATAAAGGATTTTTGGGACAAACGCTTAATTATATATTAGTTTCTAATATTAACCTTATATGTATATGACAGCGGGCGCGGCTATATCTTAATATTTATCCAAGAAAAGATAACGGCTGTTAAAAAGTTTAAAGAGTAAAGGAGGATTAATGTGCGAGCGGATATAGAAAACTTTGAAATGGAGTATTTAAGCCCGTATGCGGCTAAGAGCGCCATCTCTAAGGGACGCCTAATCCCTATGGAAAAATGTGACTTAAGAAGCGAATTTCAGCGGGACAGGGACCGGATTCTTCACAGCAAGACTTTTCGGAGGCTAAAGCATAAAACTCAGGT
Source organism: uncultured Eubacteriales bacterium (assembly GCA_900552055.1). Classification (GTDB taxonomy): domain Bacteria; phylum Bacillota; class Clostridia; order Christensenellales; family QALW01; genus Neochristensenella; species Neochristensenella gallicola. The sequence goes on from URYI01000104.1 coordinate 458, forward strand.
TTTTCTTTCGCCTACGGGCGACCACTACCGCACACGCCTCACCCATACTCTGGAGGTCAGCCAGGTAGCGCGTACTATAGCGCGGGCGCTTAGGCTGAATGAGGATCTTGTCGAGGCTATTTCGCTTGGACATGATTTAGGGCATACTCCCTTTGGGCATGCCGGCGAGCGTACACTTAATTCCCTTATGCAAGCAGGCTTTGAGCATAATAAGCAGAGCCTGAGAGTTGTGGACGTATTGGAAAAGCTAAATCTTACATATGAAGTACGGGACGGCATCCTCTGCCATACGGGCAGCAGGCAGGCGGAAACATTGGAAGGGCAGATAGTGCGGTATGCTGACAGGATAGCTTATATAAACCATGATATAGACGATGCAATTCGTGCCGGCATACTTTCGGAGGGGGATATTCCTAAGCATATTTCAGAGGTGCTGGGAGATACTCACGGCAAGCGGATTGATTCTTTGGTGCGCGCCGTTATTTCAGGCAGCGGGGACGGAGAGATAAAAATGCCTCCTGCGATCCAGACGATAATGGATGAATTAAGGCAATTTATGTTTGACAATATATATAACAGTCATAGCTTAGCAAAAAAGGAGGAGAAGAAGGCAGAACGGATAGTGGAAATGCTGTTTGGATATTATATAAAGCATACTGACGAAATACCTCATTATACTGCGGAAGAGGGAGAACAGGCCGTCGGGGATTATATTGCGGGCATGACGGACGTTTATGCAATAAATGAGTTTAAACGGATTTTCCTGCCTGACGCATGGAACAAATATTGATTCAGTAAATATTTTTGCAGGAAAAACCGTCTGCTTGTCGAATGTTAGCTAAGTGAATTTTTATACGAGTGAGTGAGATAGTTAACGGATGCCCTTTTTTTCGCAGGATTTTCTTGAGAGCCTTTCGGATAAGGCGGATATAGTGGATGTTGTCTCGGATTATGTCACCCTGAAAAATTCGGGGCGCAGCTATGTGGGGCTTTGTCCCTTTCATAGAGAAAAGACTCCGTCCTTCCATGTGGATGCGGACAAGCAGCTTTATCATTGCTTTGGCTGTCAGGCCAGCGGGAACGTATATACGTTCGTAATGAAAATAGAAAACCTGGATTTTGTAGAAGCGGTAAAATTCCTGGCTAACCGCGTAAATATGCCTCTTCCTGAAGAAGGGGCGGCCAAGGGGGTAAGCAGGGAAAAAAAGGCCCGGCTTTTAGAGGCCAATAGGCAGGCCGCCAGGTTTTATCATGAACTTTTATATCTTCCCGAAGGGGCGGAGGCGCTTAATTATCTGCGCGGCCGCGGCCTGACGGATAATATAATCCGGCGTTTCGGCTTAGGCTATTCGCCTAATGCCCGGAATGAACTGTACAAGCATCTGGCAAATAAGGACTTTGCTTCTTCCGAGCTTATAGAAAGCGGCTTGTGCGTTATGGGGGACGCCGGCCCGCGGGATTTTTTCCGCAACCGGGTAATGTTTCCCATAATTAACACCTACGGCGAGGTTATAGCCTTCGGCGGGCGGGTTATGGATAAAACTGAACCCAAATATCTTAATACTGGGGATACCCCGGTATTTAATAAGCGCAAGAATCTTTATTCGCTGAATCTGCTTAAAAAGAGCAAGGCAAAAAGAGCAATAATAACTGAAGGCTATATGGATGTTATAGCGCTTAATGCCAACGGCTATGATTATGCCGTAGCTTCGCTGGGAACTGCCCTGACCAGGGACCAGATAAAATTGGTGAGCAGGTACGCGCCCGAAATCTATGTTTCCTATGACGGGGACAAGGCGGGCATAAATGCTACGCACAGAGCCATAGAGCTTGCGCGCGCTGAGAAGCTGAAGGTCAGGGTCATTGCGCTTGAGGGCGGAAAGGACCCGGACGAATATATGCGCGAATTGGGTCCTCAGGCCTATGCAGACAGCATGTCCTCTGCTAAATGGGGAATAGATTATCTTCTGGAAGAGGCGCTGGCCCATTTAGACAGCGATGAGGCCAAAGCCAAAGCAGCCTTTGAGGGCAGCAAAATTGTGGCGCAGTATGCTTTTGACAGCATAGAAACTGAAATGTATCTCAAGCGCATAAGCCAGAAGACAGGTTTTAGCATAGAGGCGCTATATAAGAATATAGGGGGCAGACAGAGCGAAGCTGCGCTTAACCTTGCTGGGGCTATAAATGCCCGTCCGGCTTTTTCAGACAACGCATCCAAGCGCCAGGCGACTGATATTCAGCTCCAGGCTGAAAGAGCGGTACTGAGACTGCTGACCCAATATCCGTCCTATATAGAAAGCGCTGTTAAAAGCGGACTGGAGGAATTATTGAGCCTGCCTGAGCATAGGGAACTGCTGGAACTGCTTAAGTCGAGCAGGGAACGTTCTGCGCCTCTGAGCATAAAGGATATTTCGCTGCACTTTGCTTCTGATGCAGTCAAGAGCGAAATAATATCGGCCGTGTACGTTGACAATACTCAATTTATACAGCCGGCACAATATTTAAGCGACGCTGTTAAAAGGCTTAAAAAATCCAGGCTGGAGCATGAGCGGCGGAGACTTAAGGAACAGCTTGCGCAGTATGCCTCTTCCTCTCTTTATTTGGAGGATGAGGAATTTAAAAAGCTGCTGAAGGATATAGAAGAACTGGACAGAAAGATTTCTGCCTTGAGGTCTGATTGAATATGGAGGGGATTTAATGGCTGAAAATACTGAAATAATGGACAAGCTTAAAGACAATGGACTGTCCGAAGAGGTAAATAAGCGTATTGCGGACGTTTATAATAAGGTGCATCAGGGTACTCTTAAAAATACGCTTACTTATTCCGAGGTCATAGATTTGTTTGAAGGCATAGATTATGATTTGGAAATTTCCGAACGCATCTATGATGAGCTGGAGAAGCTGGGAATTAAGGTAACAAGCGACGATATAGCTGAACTGGATAATATAATGGATGTTTTGGAGACTCAGCCTGAGGTAATTCCTAATCTTCCTGATTCGGTCAGCATAGACGACCCAGTGCGCATGTATCTTAAAGAGATGGGAAAAATCTCCCTGCTTACGGCTGATGAGGAAGTAGAAATAGCCACGCGCATTGCAAATGGGGATGAATCGGCGCGGGAAAAATTGGCTGAGGCTAATTTAAGGCTGGTTGTAAGTATTGCTAAACGGTATGTGGGCCGCGGCATGCTCTTTTTGGACCTGATTCAGGAGGGGAACCTGGGCTTGATTAAAGCCGTGGAAAAATTTGATTACACTAAGGGCTATAAATTTTCCACTTACGCCACCTGGTGGATCAGGCAGGCAATAACCAGAGCTATTGCGGACCAGGCGCGTACTATACGCATTCCGGTGCATATGGTGGAGACAATTAATAAGCTTTCCCGTGTAAAGCGCCAGCTGCTCCAGGAATTGGGCCGTGACCCGCAGCCTGATGAGATTGCCGCGGAAATGGGAGTTTCGCCCGAAAAGGTGCGGGAGATTATGAAGATTGCACAAGACCCCGTTTCATTGGAAACCCCTATAGGCGAAGAGGAGGACAGCCATCTGGGAGATTTTATTCCGGATGACGATGTTCCCGCTCCGGCGGAGGCTGCAACGGCGACTCTTTTAAAGGAACAGCTTATGGATGTGCTCAACACCCTTACTCCCCGTGAGGAAAAGGTGCTGCGCCTGCGTTTCGGTATTGACGACGGCCATCAGAGGACTTTGGAAGAGGTAGGCAAGGAATTTAATGTTACACGCGAGCGCATAAGACAGATTGAAGCTAAGGCTTTGCGTAAATTACGGCATCCGAGCCGCAGCCGCAAGCTGAGGGATTTTCTGGAATGATAACTGCGCGGCTTTATCAACAGCCGCGTTTTTTTATGGGAGGATTATCGTTGCTCAGGCTTACCGAGAGACAGAAAAAAATAGCGGGCATGCTGGATAAGATGGAATGTGTCGCTGATATTGGCTGCGATCACGGACGGCTGGGAGCGTATTTAATTCAGAGCGGTCTGGCTCAAAGGGTTATAGCTGCCGATATAAGCGAGGATTCGCTGAATAAGGCCAGAAATTTGGCGCGCAGGCTCCATATTGAGGATAAAATGCAGTTCAGGCTGGGAGACGGCCTTGGGGTCTTAGACGGCAGCGAAGCCCAGGCGGCGGTTATATCGGGTCTCAGCGGGATGACCATAACCGGCATAATACAGCGGGGCGGAGCGGCCGGACGGATATATGTTCTCCAGCCCATGAGCGAGGCCTTTAAATTAAGAAGAGCGCTGCTGGATATGGGCTATGAAATATTGGATGAGGGTGTAGCGGCTGAATACAACGGCAGGCAGAGGTTTTACGAAATAATAAAATGCCGCTGGGACGGGATTAAACGCGGCGGGGAGGAAAAATATTTATACATACCGCAGGCGCCGCTGGTCAGACGGGACGGCGAGATGAAGGGTTTTTTAAAGCATAGGCTGTTGGTTTGCGAGAAAGCGCTATCAGGCATTAAACAGGCAAAGAATGAGAGTAGAGCGGAAGAGCTGGAAAAGCAGAGGCAATTTTATAAGGAGGGGCTGGTATGCCTAGAATAAAGGAAATAGTGGATATAATGGAGCAGCTGGCGCCCAGCTGCACCCAGGCGGATTTTGACAATTCAGGCTTTCAGGCGGGAGATATTGAGGCCCGGACAGATAAGGTGCTTTGCGCGCTGGAGCTTAACGAGGGTGTCATAGATATGGCGGCCCGGCAGGGGGCCGGGCTTATAATTACTCATCATCCGCTGATTTTTCAGCCCCTTTCTACTGTAACTTCGGAGAGCTATGAAGGACGCCTGCTTTTAAAGTTGCTGCGGGAAGGCGTAGCGTTATACAGCTCGCATACTCCGCTTGACGCATGCCGCGGCGGTGTAAACGACTGCCTGTGCGAGCTTATAGGCATGTTTGATGTAACGGGTTTTTATCCTCAGAGCGTGATAAACGGCCAAAACGTTTACTGCTGCCGGGCGGGCTACATAGAACCTGAGAGCCTTGAAGCGCTTGCGGACCGGCTGGGCAAAGCCCTTAAATCGGATTTTGTGCGTTTCTCGCGCGGGAGTCAGGAAAAAGCCCATAAAATAGCGGTATGCAGCGGTTCGGGTTCAGGCTTGACAGAAGAAATTATTGCCTTGGGCGCGGACACGTTTATTACCGGCGAACTTAAGTACCATGATATGCTTAAATTGAAGGAAGCGGGCATAGCGACTATAGAGGCTGGGCATTATCATACAGAGTATCCGGTAATCCCGCGCATTATTAGCCATTTACAAAACCGGCTAAATGAGTTACAATATAAAACAGCTGTTTTGGATGCTGGGTTTATCGACCCATATTATTCAAAGAGCTATTGATGGGAGGCGTGTTAAAAATGACCCAGAACTTTAAAAAGCTGCTTGACTATCAGGCGCTGGACCTCAATGCCGACAGGGTAGAACGGGAAGTTAAGAACTGCGAAGAGAGAAAAAAGGCAAATCAGCTTAAGCAGATATTTGAAAGCGCTAATGACAGCCGCAAAAAGCTTGGGATTATGCTTCAAAAGCTGAAGCAGGATATGCTGCTGCTTCAGAAGCAGACTGATGAATTGGTAAGCGAGATACAGCAGTGCGGTTCAAGAGTGCACGAAGGCTTTGACCAGCTTGAGCAATATGCTCAGGAGGGCAAGCGTTTAAAAAAGCTGTCTGATAAGGCGGCCAGTTTGACTGAAAGCGTTAAAAAGATAATGCTTTCGGCCGAACAGACTGAAAAGAAGCTTAAGGAAATGACTGAGCGGGCTGCCAAAGCGCGCGACGAATTTGCGCAGTGCAAGGAGGCCTATGAGGAGAGGCTCAAGCAGGCTATGCCGGCTATTGAAGAGGCGCGCAGAAAAAGGGATGAAGCGGAAAAAGATGTTTCCCCTGAATTGCTTGCAAAATATAAAAATTTGAGACAGCATCGGATAGTGCCTACGGCTAAATTGGAGGGCACAAAATGTTCCGGGTGCAATATGGAGCTTCCCAGCGCGCTGGCTAAGCAGGTTTCGAGCGGAAAGGAAATTGTAGAATGCGAAAACTGTGCCCGGCTGCTTTATGTTGAATAAGATTGAGCGGGCCGGATGACTGCGGTGAAAATACGAGGAAAGTCCGAGCTCCGCAGGACAGGATGCCGGATAACATCCGGTGGAGGCGACTCCAAGGAAAGTGCAACAGAGATATACCGCCTGCTTTGCAGGTAAGGGTGGAAAGGCGAGGTAAGAGCTCACCGGCTGCTTGGCGACTTGCAGGCCCTGTAAACCCCATCCGGAGCAAGATTGATAGTGAAGCGTTAACGGTTGTCCGCCGGCTTCCAGGTAATCGCTTAAGCCCGTTCGGCAACGGCGGGAATAGATAGATGGTCATCCACGACAGAACTCGGCTTACAGGCCCGACTCAATTTTATATAAATTTTTACGGCCCAGGTTTATTTGTAAACCTGGGCCGTATTTATTTTGCGCTCCTAAGAGCCGTGCGCATCAGGCAGTCAGCTTTGATTTCTGTATTTTTTTCGGGTGGCCTGGCCGCCGCGAAGGTGTCGTTCTGCCTTGTTTGTGTCCAGAACCAGCTTTACTCTTTCATAAAGCTGAGGATTAATTCTGCTGAGCCTGTACGTTACGTCTTTATGTACGGTGCTTTTGCTTACTGAAAACTGATTTGCGGCAGTACGGACGGTCGCGTTGTTTTCGGCTATGTAGTTGCCAAGTAATATGGCGCGTTCCTCGACGCTGCAGTTCAAATAATCACCCTCTTATCGGTCTTTTATTTAAATATATAGTTTAAGAGGGGAAAGTATGACTAAAAGGGTGGAGGGTTATGAATATTTAGGACTGAGGGGAATTGTTTTTATATAAAGGGTTGCGCCCATTTGGGCAAAGCCCAAATGGGCGCAACGGCTCCCCTTCAGA
>URYI01000105.1 GCA_900552055.1 uncultured Eubacteriales bacterium
ACAGCGGCCGTTTGGGTGCCCTGCAAGGCGCTTGAACGACGTGTACTGGACGTACCCGGAGTGAAAAGCAACACAGCAGGACACGGAAACGGCCCTGTCCTGACCGTATACGCCCTTGTCAATTTAGGGTAGGAATTTACAGTACAAATCTTCTGCCTGCTGCTGCGGTATAAGACAAAACCACTCGAAGAAGAACCAAAGAATTCTTTTTCGAGCGGCTTTTTATTTTGCGAAGTTTCAAACCTTCGGTTTGAAGTGAAGCCGTAATAAATTACAGTGAAGTATTTTTTAGATATGAAGCTAAGTTTGCCGCAAGGCCATTGCGCAACACACTTCGCTGCAAAGCAGCTTCACTGCCGCAAGGTAACTTGACTTGCCCATCAGGGCAAGCACCGTTTGGGCACAGCATGGTGCATTATATAAAACACTGCCTTATGCGGCTGTGCCGATGGATGCCGCCCGGTTGTTTTTCTGCAGCCTTTAAAGGGAAAAAGCTTAGCTTGTTTTTGAACCTTTTTATAAGGAAGTTATTTTGAGGCTTGAATACTGCTGTGCTTTTGCCCGACAGCTGATAAAAAACAAGCGTTTATGAGGCTTTATTTTTGGGATCCCGCATTATTAACTGTTAAAATAGGAAGTAAGGTATCCGCGGGTGTTTTCTACCATTTCAAGGAACAGACGCTGCGCATCTTCACGGCGGCAGGTGACAAGCGGATCATAGCAAAAGATGTCGCATATCTGCTTGATGTCGCGTGCGGCGATTGCGCTGTTTAGACTTTCCTGTTCGGCGCAGATGCGTGCGATAAGCGGATACAGCTTAACGGGTACTTCCCCTGAGTGAACCGGTGTAACGCTGCCTGCCCGGAAAAGAGCATTAGTTTCTACTATAGCGCCCAGCGGCAGGTTGGGTATTTGACCCATATTAGGGATATTAATATTGGAAACAAGCTCGCCAAGGCCCAGAAGGGCCTGCATCTGGTTAATGCCCTCTTCTCCTGTGGCAGAAATACACGCTTTCCTTTCGCCCCTTATAAGTTCCCTGCTCTTTTGCAGCCTGTTTTCCAGGTCCTGCCTGCGGCTGGCTACGGTAGTCAGATAAAATCCCCATTTTTCAACGCTTTGAGGACTTTCCAGGTACCATTTGCCATTACAGAATTCTGCCAGGTGCCTGTCTCCCGCTGCTGCAATGCTGCCGTATTTTAAAAACAAATCCATTTTCACGCGGTTTGAACTGGCGAATGGATTGGGACTGCCTTGGTTGTGAGTATCCGCATAACCGTCTAAAGCGTGCAGGCTGCAAAATTCCTTATAAACCGGGAACAGGTCGATGTTTTTATACTGAGCCTTTGTAAGCCAGGTAAAGTGGTTTACGCCTATTGGATTAACTTTTATTTCCTTTCGTGCTACGCCCGATATACCAAGTATGTTTTCAAGCACCTGCGCCAGAAAATACTGAGTTCCGAAGACCTCGTGACAGCAGCCGAACGCTTTGATTTGCGGGAAAATCCGGTATAGGGTTTTTATGCAGAGAGTCATTGGATTTGTATAGCTTATGACCCATGCGTCAGGGCAGTAAGCTTTTATATTAAGGGCAATTTCCTCATACATTGGAACAGCGCGCATTGCTCGGAGAATTCCTGCCGGACCCGTACTGTCCCCTACCGATTGGTAAATGCCGTACTTTTCAGGCGTGTGGACGTCAGATTCCATTTCATCAAAAGTACCGGGAAGTATGGAAATAATGACGAAATCGGCGCTCTGCATTGCCTCCTGAGCGGTTCTGACCGCATGATAGCTCCATACGGATTTTGCACCCTCGCATTGGTTGAACATATTTCCTATAATTTCATTATCCTGAGCTGCGTTAAAATCAATGTCATAGAGGAACACCTCTCCCGACATATTTTCACAGGAAACCAAATCGCTCATAAGTCCCCACGCCCAGCCTCTTGAGCCGCCGCCTATATAGGCGATTTTTATATTTTCCGCTTTGTTCTGACTGTAAACCATAATTGTTCCCTCCTAATTTTTTATAAAGCTGTTCCGGTAACATCTGATTTGATTATAGAATGAAGTGTTTATTTTAATATAGAATTGCTGCGGAGCCGGGATGTAATTTTATTTTATATTTTTTTATAAAGAAAGTCTTTCAGTATATTGACTGGAAATAAAAAATGTTGCAATATATTGATATGTTTATTGATTACCCGGCATTGTCCCTTATATAATAGTATAATAGCGCCGGACGTTTGATATTGAGAGGAGGAGGCTTAAATGATTTCAAAGCATGAAAACTCTGATTGCTTTATAGAGGCCGGTACGGGTAATTCTCCCATGCCTTATATGCATTTTCATTCGCATTATGAGATATATTTTTTAGAGGCGGGCGCGCGGGGATTTTTTGTGGGAGATAAAATTTTTGCCACATCTGTAGGGAGCTTTGTGCTCATACCGCCCAAAACCCTGCATCGCACAGGCGGCGAATTTAATTATTCGCGCACTTTAATGGGCTTCAGCGAGGAATTTCTTTTGGAAACATATAAGAAAGAAGCGCTGCCCGCTTTGCTGAAGTGCTTTGAGGGTTATTTTATAACCCCACCGGATTCAAAATTTCCTCATTTCAGAACTGTTTTAAAGAACATGGCCCAGTGCAGGAGCCGTTTGGATTTTTCAATCTGGATGGGCGTTTTGTTAACAGAATTATCTAAATGCGAGCTGGGCGGCAATGACGGAGATGCCGGCAAAGGGCATCTTAATCAGATAGTAGGATATATTAACAATAATTTTCCCAATATAAGATCCATAGATGAAATAGCCAAGCATTTTTATATATCTAAATCTTATCTTTGCAGAAAATTTAAAAAAAGCATGAAAGTATCCCTGATTGAATATCTTAATAGCGTAAAAATAAAAAACGCCTGTTTTCTTATTGAATCCTCTGATAAAAAAATGATTCAAATTGCTCATCTGTGCGGGTTTAATTCTTCCGCCTATTTCAGTAATGTTTTTAAAAAGGTGCTGGGGAAAACCCCGCGGGATTATAAGAAAGAAAGTCATCTCCCGCACGGAGTTTAAATAGGAGCTAATCCTCTGAAACACAGATTTTACTTAGTAATTATAAGTAATATTGGCAAAATCAGTTTAAATATATTTTATATAAATGCTTGCAATTTTTTTAAGTTAGGTGTATCATTTTAGAGCAAGAAGGTTCTGTTTTAATTCATTAATTAAAGTTTGGGCGGACAAGCCCTGGCACTTTGATTTTGGATTGCAGGAAGATTGTATTTTGAAGACGGCTTCCTTCTTTAAGTCTTCAGGAAAAACGAAAGAGAGAGGTTTTATTATGGACGTGTGCAAAAGGAAAAGGAACGGCAAGTAGCTGATTGCTGTTCTGGCGGTGGCCGTAGTGGCTATCATGGTTCCGACCATTGTTTTTGCCCAGGGAACGGATGATTCCTCCGAATCGGGTATTGTTACCGAGATTTACGGTTCGGCGAACGGCTGGGACAATAATGCGGCTTGGGTCGGATTTGCTTTGAATGAGACGCTGGATTTATCCGATGAGGATGCCGATGTAAAAATCAGCTATGAGTACATTGAAGACGGCGAGATTAAGACTGTAACTTCTACCAGCACCGGCAGTGTTTATCAGAAGAACAAGCTTTGGGACGGATATCTTACCGATATAAACAATGTAAAGTATTCCGCTCTGGACGAGAATAAGGTGCTGCCTGCCGATACCATTATCCAGTCCAATCTGTCCCCTTCATCCAAGGCAGGCCTGGACGTAACCGCCAAGATTCAGAGCGGAGACGTAACCCAGGTCCGCACGGTTGTGGAAGTAACTGACGCGGACGGCGTTACAACAGTTGCAAAATCCAACTGGGTCACTTACAGCACTGATTTAGATTATTCCGCACCTAAGGGGATAAGCAAGGAAGTTGTGGTCGCTTATGAAGAGGCTAACCCCGGCATCCGTTTTGACGCGGCTGCGGTTATAGGAGAGCGTGAGTTTGTAACCTTTGCGGATGCGCTTGAGGCCGCTCAGGAAAATGATACCATTCTTTTAAAGAACGGCACCCATAACGGAAATGTTACTATAGACAAGAGCATTAAGATCCAGGGTGAATCCAAAGAAGGCACCATTATAGTGGGTACCGAAACTTCAGGCAACATTATAGCGGCGACAGCAAATATTGAATTGGAGAATCTGACTATTGACGGCAAAAAGTTTAACCTGACGCCCAAGCATATACAGGGTCATGGCATTTATGCCGAAAAAGGCTTAAAGGTCAATAATGTGGATGTAGTTAATATCGGATGCAGTGCGGAGCTGCCCCTTTGCGGCTGCCAGACAGGTATAGGCATTTATGTAAATAATCCTGCCGGCAATCCCAATTCCGAGGACGTTTTTATCCAGAACGTAAACATTTCCAATTTCCAGAAGGGCGCCATTGTTGTTAAGACTACAGGGGATGTTTTAATTGAGAACGCTGTTATTACCGGCGCCGGCGACACTGATAAAACTGCGCAGAACGGTATCCAGATTAACGACACTCAGAATGCGGTTATCAATAACGCCCAAATTACCGGCATTAACTATACTGAAAATGTAAACGCCTGCGGCGTGCTGCTGGTAAACGGCGCTAAAGCCGAGGTAAATGACTGCACCTTTGAAAATGTAAAAGAGAACGTAAGCTGCTATGACGATGAGGCGGCTGCGACTGTCAAGGAAGGGGATACCGTTACGGTTATCACCACTGCGCATCAGGCTGTTATGACCCCGGCTGAGGAAGCTACCTGTACTGGAAGCGGCAATTACGCTTACTGGTACTGCGCTGACTGCGATACTTATTTCAGCGATGAAGCTCTGACTCAGGAGACCACTCCTGAAGAGATGGTTATAGCCCCTAAGGGCCACGGCGCAACCGAAGTAGTAAACGCTAAGGAAGCCACCTGCACTCAGGAAGGCTATACGGGAGATACAATCTGCTCAGTTTGCAAAACTGTGCTTGAGGAGGGCGAAGTCATTCCCAAGACAGAGCATAATTTTGTAAACGGTGTATGCACTGCCTGCGGAACTGAAGAGGGCGGAACTGTCGTACCGCCTCAGGAGGAAGGAGACTTCTCTACTGCGCTGTTGGCTGTAATAGCCGTTGTACTGCTGGGCGGAGCTGTTGCCGTAGCAGTTTATGCTAAAAAGGCTAAGGCCGGCAGGTAATAGCTTTTTGACCGGGCGCGGCAGCTGAGCATTATGCTTATGTTGTTTGAATAATACGCGATTAAAAGCGGCAGGGAAGAAGTCCTGTGCTGATAAGGCAGTAAAATGCAGGAAAGACGGTGTAATTCTAGCGGGTTACACCGTTTTCTTTTTATGCGGTAAGCTGTTTGAGAGGCTGTAATGGGCTGTGTATCTGTTCCCGCCCGCAGATGTCCCGGATGGATACCGCAAGTTTGAGAGGCTGTAATGCGCTGTGTATCTGTTCCGTCATCTTCCGAATTTCCTGCTCGTCGGGCAGATTGACTAATCCCGCACCTTCGCCGATTTTTGAGCGAGCTTCTTTTTCAGACAGCAAAAACCAGAAGAGAACCTTTAGAGGTCCTTTGCTGGTTTTTGTCTATAGTTGTATATATCATTAGAAAGGCCTTGACTGATGAATATATTAGGGGATACAATCAGGGCAGAATTAGTTTTATGGAGAGCAATGTCCGCCGCGTTTGCGCTTCGGCGCGATTTTTCAGTACGGCAGTATGGTTTTTATCGCGCGTTTTGTATTTATCGGCGCACTCTCAGTTTACAAGGAACTGCACGCCTCAAAACGGTATAATTTCTTTATTTTCCGCGTTATCCTCAATGGGCGCACTCCCCGGTTTCTTCGTCTGCCTTGAAAATGAAGAAATTTTCTCGGTTTGAGCTCTCAGAGTCAGAAGGCATAAAATTTGTGCCGGGTAAAGCGCGCTTTTAAACGACATGTACCGGGCGTACTTGGAGCAAAAGCAACGCAGCAGGACATATTTTATACTTTCTGACCGCCTTTCTTGTAGACTGAGGGTATGTTCTATTATAAAATCTGTGACTGCCGGCGGGTTTCCTGTCGGTAAGCGCGAGGGTATTGGAATATTGCGGCGTATTTTTCAAGGATAATAATGCGGGCGTCGTGGGAGTATGCCTGCCTACGGCGCAGATATAGCCTAACATTCAGTTTTTTGTCCATATTGGCCGGATAAGAGCGGGTGTTACTTCCAAATAAAAGCTGTAAAAATGCCCGAATTAGATTAATTAGGCTGGATTTAAAGCTGTAATGCAATAAATATAAGGATGTAAAAGATTTTGAGGAATAAGACTAGGGAACCCAACCTCACCGTAAGAAAAATAAAGCTGAACGGCCGGGAACTGGCATATGAACTGGAGCGCAAGCATGTAAAAAATATAAATGTGCGCATCAAGCCGGACAGAGTGCATGTTTCGGCCGGCAAAGCCGTGCCTGCCGAATATATAGACAGTTTTCTTATATCTAAGGGGGAGTTTATACTAAGAGCGCTGGATAAATATTCAAAATCAGCCTACACGCCTATGAAAGGCCTATACGAGGATGGCGAGGCGCTTTATATATTGGGAAGATTGTGCTGTATTGAACTGCACAGCGGCAGAAACAGCGTGCTGCTTGAAAGAGAAAAGGTGGTTTTGTCTGTTGAAGACTGCGGAAACTGCGCGCTGCGGCAGAAGGTTATGGATAAATGGCTCAGGGTGCTTTGCGCTGAGGTTCTGGAACGTGCTATGGGAAAAATTTATCCGGCTTTTAAAGCTTGCGGCGTTAAGTATCCGCAGATACGGCTGCGCAGAATGGTGTCCAGGTGGGGCAGCTGTATGCCTTCACGGGGCATAGTTACATTTAATACTGCGCTTATTCATGTGCCTGAAAAATGCATTGAATATGTTGCCGCGCATGAATTGGCGCATTTTCTGCATGCCGACCATTCAAAAAACTTTTATGAAAAGCTGAGTACGGTAATGTCCGACTGGAAGGAAAGAAAAGCGCTTTTGGAGCAATACGGAGAAGCGGTAATTATTAGGCGGAACGGCCGAAAATAATGGGTACGTTATTGTTTTTTATTAGTGATTTTTTCAGGCAAGGCAATTCAGGCAGAGCGGGGCGGGGGCGTTTGCGGCCGTGTAATGGCCGCGCGGCCGCTCGGAAGA
>URYI01000106.1 GCA_900552055.1 uncultured Eubacteriales bacterium
CCCGGCCTTCGGCCGGGCCGCGCCGCCCCCGCCCCCCGTTTTTTAAAACTGCTCAAATATAAAAATCCAATCCATTATCCCTGCATTTTTTCCAGCCAAACTATCAATACGGCAATATCAGCCGGAGAGACCCCCGATATACGCGCAGCCTGCCCAAGGGAGCGCGGCCGAATTTTTGAAAGCTTCTGCGCGCCTTCCAAACGCAGCCCCTTAATGGATAAATAATCTATATCCTCAGGCAATACCCGCATTTCCAGCCGCGCCGCCTCGTCAATCTGCGCCTGCTGCTTTTTTATATAGCCTTCATATTTAATATCTGTTTCCAAAGTAAGCGCGTCCGCTTCATTAAGGGGTTGGGCCGCTCCCGCCTCTACCAGCTGCCCATAGCTTATCCCGCGCTTTAAAAGCTCTCCGGCATTTAAAAAACGGCTGGCCTCGTTTAATGATAACGCTTGCGCCGCAGCCGGAACGCACCGTTGGCCTAAAATCTTCTTAGCCTTATCTATCCTCCCTGCGCGCTCCCGCATTCTGTCATATCTCTCCTGCGTGGCCAGTCCCACCTCATACCCTAAAGGGGTAAGCCGCAAATCCGCATTATCCTGACGCAGGCTGAGCCGGAACTCAGCGCGGCTGGTCATCATGCGGTAAGGTTCCTGCGTACCCTTAGTCACCAAATCGTCAATCAATACCCCTATATAAGCCTGGCTGCGGCTGAGAATAAAGGGTTCCTTGCCCCTGATATACAGCGCGGCATTTATTCCCGCCATTATTCCCTGGGCGGCGGCCTCTTCGTATCCCGAAGTGCCGTTTATCTGCCCGGCGGCAAACAAGCCGGGAAAATCCTTGAGCATAAGGGAAGGAGACAAACACAGCGGATCAAGACAGTCATATTCAATCGCGTAGCCCGGCCTTACCATTTTGGCCTCCCTAAGGCCGGGTATGGTATGTATCATCTCAAGTTGCACATCCTCAGGCAGGCTGGTAGACAGCCCCTGAAGATACATTTCATTAGTATACAGCCCCTCAGGCTCTATAAAAAGCTGATGCCGCTTCTTATCCGAAAAGCGTACCACCTTATCCTCTATGCTCGGGCAGTACCTCGCGCCCGTCCCCTCTATCATGCCCGCATACATAGGCGAGCGGTGCAGGTTCCGGCGGATTATCTCATGCGTTTCTTCATTTGTATAAGTCAGATAGCATAAATACTGCTCCCTCTCCTGGCTTTCTGTCATAAAGGAAAAGGTATGCGCCACTCTCTCGCCCGGCTGAGGCTGCATTTGGGAATAATCCAGCGTGCGGCCGTCCACCCGCGCGGGCGTGCCCGTCTTGAAGCGCTGCAGCGCCAATCCCATTTCCTCGGCTAAAAAGTCTGAAAGGTTATCCGAACGCCGCAGTCCGTTAGGGCCGCAGTTCTCTGAAACCTCACCCGTGATAATACAGCTCTTTAAATACACTCCCGTGCATAGGATTACCGCCCGCGCGCGGTAAACCGCGCCCGAATAAGTCTGCGCTCCCGCAACCGCCCCGTTTTCAAAAAGGATACGGGCGCATTCCCCCTGCCGCACGGTTAAATTAGGCGTATTCTCCAATACCCGGCGCATGGAGAGCTGATACTGCAATTTATCCGACTGCGCCCGCAGACAATGCACGGCCGGACCTTTAGAAGTATTAAGCATTTTTATCTGCAGATAGGTTTCATCGGCGCATATGCCCATCTGCCCGCCCAGAGCGTCCACCTCGCGGACAAGATTGCCCTTAGACGTCCCTCCTATAGACGGATTGCAGGGCATAAAGGCTATGCTGTCCGGGCTCAGGCAGAGCAAAATTGTATTAAGGCCCATTCTTGCGCAGGCCAGCGCCGCCTCACAGCCGGCATGCCCCGCGCCTGCAACTATTACATCATATTCACCCGCAGGATAGGTAATCATTAAAATTTTCTCCTTCTGAACTTCACTTATAATTAGCTTTCTATGTGCAGGCATGCGTTAAAATGCCCGATAAAAGCAATATATCTGTTTTTATTTTGCCGGCGCAGCAGCCAGGCGCCTGCCCTCTTCATCCGACCCTCTGTGCCAAGACATAAATGCTCCAGTTTGTCTCCTGCCAGACGGCAGGCCCGCCTGCCGCGCTCTATTTTCTCTGTGCCGCAGCTCAATGCTCCCCTATAATTTCTCCCAGCCGAACGGCCCGCCATACTCTATTTCCCCAGACAGAATTTTTCAAATATGCGCTCTACCATATTTTCGCTCGCGCTCTCCCCTGTTATTTCCTCCAGCGCCCTGAGCGCGGTGCGCAAATCTATACTCACGCAGTCCAGCGGCAGTTCAATGGCGGCGCGCGCATTCTTTAACGCGTCTGAAGCCTCTTTCAGCGCCGCGTTATGCCGTGCATTTGTTATTAAAAGCCCCTCGGTGCTATTAACGCCTGCGGCCTCGCACGCCAAAACTCCCCTGAGCCTGCCCATTCCCCGGCCGCTTAAAACGCTTAAAGCTATTTTTTCTCCATTCTCTTCAATTTCCCCGTCAATCAAATCACACTTATTATATATCTCTATAAGCCGGGTCCCTCCGGCGCGCACCCTTGCTTCAAAGGAAATGTCCTCATCGCTTTTGCCTTTGAGCGCGTCTATAACGTAAAGCACTATATCTGCTTTTTCAGCTGTTTTAAGAGCGCGTTCAATGCCTATTTTTTCAGCCTGGCACAATTCAGCGTCAAAGCGCAGGCCGGCAGTATCCGAAATATGGAATATAACGCCGTTTAATTCCAGTTCCACGCTTAAAACGTCCCGCGTTGTGCCCGCCTGGTCCGTGACAATGGCGCATTCCCGTCCGGCAAGGGCGTTGATTAAGGAGCTTTTGCCTGCGTTAGGCAGACCCAGAATGCATACTGTAACCCCCCTGGCAAGCAGCCGGCCGGCTGAATAGGTGGAACTTAAAGCGTCCAGGCGGGGAATAAGCCCGTCCAGGCAGATATTGAGCTTTTCCCTTGTCATTTTCTCGTCTATCTGGTCAGGATAATCAAAACCCGCTTCAATATTAGCTATAAGGTCGGCTATTTCATTTTGAAACTGCTTAATGCGCCCGTCCAATTCCCCGCCCAGGCCCCTGGCGGCGTTGCGCGCGGCCAGAGCCGTGCGCGCGTCTATCATCTCGCCCACGCTCTCCGCCTGGTCAAGGGATATTTTACCGTTAATAAAAGCGCGCTTGGTAAATTCTCCGGGCTGTGCCGGACGCGCGCCCAGCTCCAGGACAGCCTCCAATATCAGCGCTGCGGCCATATCCCCGCCGTGGCAGTGCGCTTCAAAAACATATTCGCCCGTGAAGGAGCGCTCGCTCTCAAACAGCACACACAAGCCTTTATCCAGCAGCCTCCCGTTATGTTCCAGACGGCCGTAATACATATATCTGTATTTTATCTCCCTCTGCGGCCTCAGCAATTCGCGCATAATCCGGGGCGCTTCTCCGCCGCTGACCCGCACTATTGCCACTCCTCCCCGTCCGGGCGGCGTAGCTATGGCGGCTATTGTATCGTTAAGGGACATATTTCACCTTTCTCCTTATATCCACGGCCCGCACATCATAAATTTGAGCAGGGCGTGCTTAAAATATAACAGCGTTAGTATAAAGATATAGCGCCGCAGCTGGAAAAACCGCCTGCTTTTGTGTTTCCCTCTATCGGCGCAGAGGTTCGCAGAACCTCCCTCGTCTGCCTTTAAAGCAGCCAAATTATTAAAGGCTGCGGCAGCAAGTTAAAACATGCTGAATTTTCGTCCATGCAAGGCGCAGAAACGACACGCGCCGACCGTACATAGAGCCAAAGCTGCTCAGCAGGAACGTAAATCCAGCCATTTTTGCTGCGCTCCCCTTTGTACGCTGACGCTAAAGCTTCGTTAATAATAATAGCTTCAGCTGGCAGGTTTGTCAAACAAAAGAGACTCTGCACAGACAACCAGCTGTTCTCCCCTCTTGTTCGGGTGATTTTGGCAGTTCCGGACGGCGCGCCGCGCTGCGGGCGGGAAATATAAACGGGCGCGCAAAAGAACCGCGGGATAAGCGGTAATAATGGAAAAATATACAGCACAGGGAAACTGAAAAGGCCGGGCGCGCCCTCAAATTTGGCTCCGCAGTTTGGGAAAGGGATAAACTAAAAAGAGCGAAGAGAAAAATGGGAAATAAAAGCATCAGCTTAAAATGCGCGGAGCCGGGCGGGAATGGCCGCGCGGCGCCAGAAAAAAACCGTTCTTTCCGCTAGGTACATAAAGCACTATTGAGGATACTAACCGTTCCATAATAAGCTGCGCCCATATGCCGCACATTAACGCATAATATAATATATACCACCCCAATATAAAAAGCCGGCTGACAGGAGATAAAAAGGCGCCGTTCCCTGCTAAAAACACTTAATTTACTAGCCAGATTTCGAGTAATGGTATATAATGCGCTAAAAGGAGCTGTAAAAAATGCAGGAAGCAGAAGCCAAAAACGTGATTATAGACGCCCAGAACGTACACTACAGCTATGAAGAAGAGCTGTCCGAAGCTGTCCGCGGCGTTTCATTGCAGGTATACAAAGGCGAATTTTTATGCATACTTGGGCATAACGGAAGCGGTAAATCCACACTGGCCAAGCTTTTGAACGGGCTTTTTACGCCCACGGCAGGAAGCGTAACAGTCTGCGGCATGGATACAAAGGACGAAGATAAGCAATTAGATATCCGCAAAAGCGCAGGCATGGTATTTCAGAATCCTGACAACCAGCTGGTGGCTACCATCGTAGAAGAGGACGTAGCCTTCGGCCCCGAAAACCTGGGAGTCCCCCAGCCCGAACTGCGCAATCGGGTAGATGACGCGCTGGCGGCAGTCAATATGAGCGAATTTGCACGCAGTTCCCCCCATAAGCTTTCGGGCGGACAGAAGCAGCGCATAGCCATAGCGGGGGTGCTGGCCATGCAGCCCGAAATTATGATAATGGACGAGCCTACAGCCATGCTTGACCCCATGGGCAGACGGGAGGTAATAAATACCGTCATGCGCCTTAACCGCGAGCAGGGCATTACCGTAGTATTAATAACCCATTTTATGGAAGAAGCAGCTCTGGCGGACAGGCTGATAATAATGCACGAAGGCCGCATAAATCTTGAAGGCGCGCCCAGAGACGTATTGATACAGATTGACAAGCTTAAGGAATTATCCCTGGAAGCTCCGGAAGCCGCATATATGGCTTACCGGCTTAATAAAGAGGGAATACCCGTTGATGAGCGCGTACTTAGCGTAAAGGAGCTGGCAGACGAAATATGGCCATAATCATAAAGGGACTTAATTATATATACAGCCCCGATTCCCCTTTTGAGCGGACGGCGCTGAAAAATATAGACTTAACTGTTGAAGACGGGGAATACATTGGCCTTATCGGGCACACGGGCAGCGGCAAATCCACTCTTATACAGCATTTCAACGGGCTTTTAAAGCCCTCATGCGGAAGCATAAGCGTTCAGGGAATAAATCTTTCGGAAGGCAAGCCCGATTTAATAAAGCTGCGCGCAAAAGTAGGATTAGTATTCCAATATCCCGAATATCAGCTGTTTGAAGAAACTGTCGCCAAGGACATAGCCTTTGGTCCTAAAAATCTGGGTCTGAGCGAAGAAGAAATTAATCAGAGGGTGCGCGAAGCCATGGAATTAGTTGGGCTTTCCCCCGAAATGGGCGAAAAAAGCCCCTTTGAACTTTCAGGAGGACAAAAGCGCAGGGCGGCAGTAGCCGGAGTTATGGCCATGCGCCCTGAAGTGCTGGTGCTGGACGAGCCCATAGCAGGCCTGGACCCTAAAGGCCGCAGAGAAATGCTGAATCTTATAAACAATTACCACATTAAAATGGGAGCCACCATAGTGCTGGTATCCCACAACATGGACGACGTGGCCCAGGCGGCAGGCAGAGTTATAGTGATGAGCGGCGGAGAAATCAAAAAGGACGGTCCTCCGCGCGAAATATTTAAGGATGTAGAAGGCATGCAGGCGCTATCCCTGGACGTGCCCCAGGTGGCTTTGCTGGCGCATGAATTGAACAAGCGCGGATTAAATGTGCGCTCGGACGTAATTTCCCCAAATGAGCTTATAGAAGAGCTGATAAAGCATAAAGAGGCCATAGCGGCCCGGCGGAAGGAGGCCGGAAAATGACTGACGTTACACTGGGGCAGTATTATCCGGCTGATTCGCCGCTTCACCGATTAGACCCGCGCGTTAAGCTTATCGGTACGCTGGCCTTTATAATTCTGGCTTTTGTCGCCCAAACCTTTATTGGCCTGGCGCTTTTGGCTGCGTTCATGCTGATCATGGCCTTAATATCCAAGGTACCGCTAAAAGCTTTGTTTAAAGGGTTAAAGACCATTTATATACTGCTGGCCTTTACCTTTTTGATGAACCTTTTCTTCTCCAATTCAGATACCGACCATGTGCTCATAAAATGGGGATTTATAGTCATTTCCCGTGAAGGGCTTATAAGGGCGGCATTTATGGCAGTGCGCCTTATATTATTGGTGACCGGGGCCTCCCTAATGACCCTGACTACCTCCCCCATCGCCCTTACAGACGGCATGGAACGGCTTATGAGCCCGCTGGCTAAAATCGGCTTCCCGGCTCATGAAACAGCAATGATGATGTCCATAGCCCTGCGCTTTATTCCCACCCTTATGGAAGAAGCCGATCGGATAATGAAAGCGCAGTCGGCCCGCGGCGCAGGCTTTTCAGGAGGAGGGCTGATAAAAAAGGCCAAGGCGGTTATCCCCATAATCATACCGCTGTTTGTGAGCGCCATACGCCGGGCAGAGGAATTAGCTATGGCCATGACGGCCAGATGCTATCACGGCGGCGAGGGGCGTACCCGGCTCAATGTGCTGGCCTTTAAGAAACGGGATGCATATGCCTTCCTGATATTACTGGGATTTGCCCTGATTATAATTGCAGACAATGTATATTTAAGCGGTTTGCTGCCTTTTTTGGCAAAGCCGTAATGCGGGGCAGGAGCCGGATTTTTGCGGCGGGGGGCGGCGCGCGGCCGAGCTTTCAGCTCGG
>URYI01000107.1 GCA_900552055.1 uncultured Eubacteriales bacterium
ACTGAACGTACACCCATTGACGATGACGCAGAAAATGCCGGAATCAGACCGCTGGAGGCGTGTATCCCCTTGCCAATTTAGGGTATTCTAACACAAATTACGACCTGCTGCGTCAGAGGCTCCAGTTTAATCCCCTTTGGTGCCTTGGAGTACAGCGGAAAGGAATGGTCATATTAATGACGAAATCTGTTTTTAAGGAGTTTGCCAAGTATTCTTCCCTGAATGTTTTAGGAATGCTTGGCCTGTCCTGCTATATACTGGCGGATACCTTTTTTGTTTCAAAGGGGCTGGGCGCAAACGGTTTGGCGGCGCTGAATCTGGCCATTCCCGTTTACAGCTTTATTCATGGCAGCGGCCTTATGGCTGGTATAGGCGGCGGGACTAAATATGCCATACAAAAGAGCCAGAACAATTATGAGGCTGCTAATCGGGCGTTTTCCCATGCTGTTTATATATGCTGTGCCCTAGCGCTGCTTTTTGTAGCCATAGGCCTGTTTTTTTCAGACGCTTTAGCTGCTTTTTTAGGAGCGGAAGGGCAAATATATGATATGTCCAGAACTTATCTGAAAGTTATACTTCTTTTTGCTCCGGCATTTCTTTTTAATAACCTGCTGCTGTGCTTTGTCCGCAACGACGGCTCCCCTCAGCTGGCAATGGCGGCCATGATAACGGGGAGTCTTTCCAACGTGGTATTAGACTGGCTGTTTATGTTCCCATTCGGCATGGGTATTTTCGGAGCCGTGCTGGCTACCGGCCTGGCGCCCATTATCAGCATGACGCTGCTTTCAGTTCATTTTATTAGAAGAAGGAACGGGTTTAAACTGATAAAATGCCGGCCGGATATGCGCCTTACCCTTTCTATTTTGTCGGGCGGCGTTCCCTCATTAGTGACTGAATGGTCCTCCGGCATTGTTATGATAGTCTTTAATTCCATAATACTGCGGCTGGAAGGGAATATCGGCGTGGCGGCTTACGGGGTCATAGCTAATCTGTCGCTGGTTGTCATTGCGATTTATACGGGTATCGCACAGGGTATCCAGCCTTTGATAAGCAATGGATACGGAACGGGCGATTACCGTAAAATTAAAGAGGTTCTACAGTATGCGATGCTGGCAATGCTGCTTGTTTCGGCGGCTGTATATGCATGCGTATTTTTCGCGGCTTCGGGTATTGCGGGGATTTTTAACAGCGAGGGCAGCGCGCTTTTGCAGACCTTAGCCGCCCAGGGAATGAAATTGTATTTTATTGCCTGTCCGTTTGCGGGCTTTAATGTCATTATTTCCATGTATTTTACCTCATCTGAACGCGCGCGGCCCGCTCATATAATCTCTTTGCTGCGCGGTTTTATAATAATAATACCCGCGGCCTTTATACTCTCAAGGCTTGCCGGCCTCATGGGAGTATGGTGCGCTTTTCCTCTGACCGAGGCGGTTGTGGCGGCTCTGGGCGCAGCGTTTTATATTGCGGCGCAGCGCAGGCGGACGGTCGGCCGTATTTAACCGCATTTGCCTAAAAAATTAAGGCGGTTCCCTTTTCATATTGAGTTGCATAGGGGGTAATAGCGGATGGCGCTGCGCGCCGGGGCCGCAAGCCGGAGTTCCTTTCTCAGCTGAATTAGGGGGCCAAAGCGGGGAACCCGGATATAGGGAAATAAAAACGAGCAGACATAGGATTTTATGTCTGCTCGTCTGTTTCTGTTTTGTTTTACGCCTGTTTAGGGCGCAGGCCGGGCGGGCCGGGAAGCACGCCCAAAATAAACTAATTAATTGTTGGCGGCGCTAATGCCGGCTGGAAAGCCGCGTGCTTAAAAATAAGTTTGGTTATTTCTTTTTCTTCTTAAACACTACGAATAGAACTATCGCCAGAACTACGGCCACAACCAATACAATCCACAGCCAGGTCATTGAACCCGAACTTTCCTCAGGAGAGGGAGAAGAAGTGGCTTGGGCGGCTTGGGTGGCTCTGGCCGTGCTGGAAGCCTGGGTGTTATTAGACGCGGTAGCGGCTGAGGTAGGTTCGTCATCTGCGGTAGCTGTGGGTGTAGCCGTCGGCTCAGGCCGGGGAGTGGGTTCGGGAACAACGTCCACATTCTCTACCTGGGCGGTCAGCTCTCTTACTTCGTCCTGCGTCAGGGCGCGGTCATACAGACGGAATTCATCCAGCATGCCGTTGAAGTAGCGCTGTGAGTCAGCTTTATAGGAACCAATTTCAATATTGCCCTTGAACAGATTGGCGTCTACTGAATCGGCGACGTCCTCGCCTACCAGCGTACCATTAACATACAGGCAGCGCGTTTTGGTTTCGCCGTCCATAGTCAGCGCAACATGGAACCATTTGCCTGCCATGCTGGGCGTATCCGCCCAGTCCAGCGCATCCTCGCGCGTATGGGTATATTCCTCATCCAGGTAATCCGCGTTTTTCCATGACGCCATAGAGCCGCGCAGTATACCGTCGGTAATATGCATATGTACCGCCGAATTATCCCATATCGAGGAGCCGACTATGGCGTAGGGTATCGCGTCGTCTGTCGGTATGTCTTCCGCATTGACCCAGATGGAAATGGTAAAGCTGGGCATGCCTTCGGCCAGAGTAAACTCAATGCTTGAATCCATCCCGTTAAATACTGCCGCATTCCCAACTGCGCCTTCAGCGTATGTAACATTAGAAGCAGTACCGTCCGCCTCTGCAGATCCCCCGTTTGCAACCGTTTCCGAGTCGTCGTCAAAGCTGTAGTAGACAATCAACCCCTCTTCGGTGGGCGCCGCCGTTCCGATTGCCGTCATACCCAGCATCAGAACAAGCGCCAGCAAAACTGTTAGCATTTTTTTCATACAATCACTCCTTTTAATATATTGTTTATAATTTAGATTATAACAGAACGTATTTTCAATTTCAATAGCTATTTATGTTTATTTTTAACTTTTATATTTTGGGGCTTCTATATTGCGGCTTTGTTGCTCTTTCTGGCTGGTCTCCCCTTCAAGCGCGCTCTCAAGCTTGCTATATTATTGTGGCCTTGTTACCCTTTCAGACTGTCAATAATAAATATTATGCTGATAAAAACTGCGATATAATAGAAACGGTGTTTTAAATGGGAAAGGCGCGTTACTGTATAAAAAAGAAAAACGGAACAGCTATTTTAGCGTTCCGTTGGTTAAGCCTGAAACGGCTGCAATATTTTACTGAGTAAATTAATTTATCTTAACTGGCGCCTTCTGGTTTTATTGCCGTTAAGGGAGGTCATCTTGCTTTCAGTGCCCGAAAGCAGTCTCTTAATATTGGGCAGATGGGAAATAACTATCTGGACGAAAGCCACCCAGGCAAAGACTATTGTGGGGGCGTCCCCGTTGGCAAAGATGGTATAGCATATGGCCGCGATAAGTATGCCTACTATGGAGACAATGGAATATATTTTGATAATAAGGTTTGCCAGAATGCCCAGCACCAAAAGGATTATTCCAAGCACCGGATTAAGCACCATAAGCACGCCGCAGATGGCGGCTACTCCCTTGCCGCCTTTAAAATCCATATAGAAGGGAAAGGTATGGCCCAGAACTGCGGCATATCCTCCGACGGCAATACCCCAGCGGCTGCCCATTATCAGCCAGCCCAGCAGTGCGGCGGCCGCGGCCTTGAGCATATCCAGCAGGAGGGTAGGGGCGGCATATTTTATGCCCATTGTGCGCAGCATGTTGGTGGTGCCCGCGTTCCCGCTTCCGTATTGGCGTATGTCTATATGGCCGAATTTCTTTCCTATAAGATAGGCAGCTGAAATACAGCCCAAGAGATAGCCTAAGATAATGGTCAGTATTACTTTGAAAAACATAAAAATCTACTCCTCTCCGTCTCGCTCGCGCAGTATTATTTTTATGGGTGTCCCTTTAAAGCCGAAAGCTTTCCTGAAGCAGTTTTCCAGATATCTCTCATAAGAGAAATGCATAAGCTGAGTCTGGTTCACAAAGATTATAAAGGTAGGGGGCGCAACAGCCACCTGGGTGCAGTAAAATATTTTAAGGCGCCTGCCTCCGGTTGACGGGGGCTGGTTAACGGCCATTGCGTCGTTAAGCACGTCGTTTAATACGCCCGTTTGTATCCTGCGTACTGATTGGGCGTGCGCTTCCAGCACGGCGGGGAGCACGCGCTGCAGTCGCTGGCCCGTCTTAGCCGAAATAAACTGCACGTCCACATAATCCATAAACGCCAAATCGCTGTAAAGCTGTTTTTTAAATTTTTCGCTGGTTTTAGTGTCCTTTTCTATTATATCCCATTTATTGACCAGCACCACCGACGCCTTGCCCTGCTCGTGGACATAACCTGCGATTTTGACGTCCTGCTCGGTAATGCCGGCGGAGGCGTCTATAAGGATCAGGGCTACGTCGCATCTTCTGATTGCGCCCAGCGAGCGCAGGACGCTGTAGCGCTCTATGCTGCCGTCCTCTATACTGCGCTTGCGCCGTATTCCGGCAGTATCTATTATGGTAAGGGGCTGCCCGCTGAATTCAAATTTTGTATCCAGCGCGTCGCGGGTAGTGCCGGGAATATCGCTTACTATGCTTCTTTCCTCGTTGAGCAGCTTGTTTACAAGAGAGCTTTTGCCGGCGTTGGGTTTTCCTACCACCGCAATGGAAATTCCGTTGTCCTTTTGAGGCTCTCCTTTAGGCAAACGGGCAGTTATTTCATCCAGCAAATCTCCCAGGCCCAGCCCCTGTTCGGCGCTTATGGCGATAGGTTCGCCCAGGCCCAGATCATAGAAATCATACAGGGAATCCTGCTGCTTTGGGCTGTCCACCTTATTTACCACTAATAAAATATTATTATGCCGCCTGCGGAGATATTGAGCCACGTCCCGGTCATCCGCCGTAAGCCCCTCCCGCGCGTCGGTGAAAAATAATATTACGTCCGCCGTATCCACCGCCAGTTCGGCCTGGCGCCGCATATGGCTGAAAAATTCATCGTCGCTGTCCAATTCTATGCCGCCCGTATCTATGAGGGTAAAAGTATTGCCCAGCCATTCCACGTCGGCGTAAAGCCGGTCCCTGGTCACGCCGGGGGTATCTTCAACTATGGAAAGCCTGCGGCCCGCCATTCTGTTGAAAAAGGTGGATTTGCCTACATTGGGGCGGCCCACTACCGCTACAAGTCCGTTCATTCAATCTCTGCTTTCCGCCGCAAAGCTCTATGCACTGCGGCTTTTGTATTATCAAAAAGTGTTTATATTTATCCGTACGCTGCTGAAATTCCGCCGGGGCTTTTCTGCTTGTTTATTTTATATGCCGCTCTGTTGAAGGCCATTTCTAAAAAACGAAATTCCGCGGCTGTCCGGTTTTATATGCTGTCCTCATCCAGTCCCAGCACAGCAAGCGCAAACGCCGCGCCGTCGTTCTCGGTGGGGGTTATTTTATGGTTGATCCAGTTGGATACGTCCTTAACTGTAAGGTCGTCCAAAAAATGCTGCTCATCGTCCTTTTCCCGGAGCATGCTTCTGGATATGAGCAGCTCGTCCCCCAGGGGCTGCCCGTCAAGCTGCACGGCTATATCCCTTCCGGTTATCAATCCGGTCACAGTGACGCTTTCTCCGAAGAAATGGTTGTGTATGGGGTAGATATAGACATCCAGATTGTAATATTTTTCCTTCAGCATATCGCACAGCTTTTTTATAAAAGGCGCGACGGACACTCCGCAGGCGATGGAAACCTTCCTGTCAATTATCCAAGGAGGGAGGGCGGGCAGTATTTCGGTCAGTTCCCGCTCAAATTTAGCCAGCATGCCTACGCCGTTTTCAATCTGGCAGAAGCCCTCGTAAGTTTCATAGGCGGGCAGCTCGCGGTTGGCCGTCATATACATTTCGTCCGAGGCGAATATAAAGCGGGTGCCCTTCATCTCAAGGCATTTTTCCTGCCAGCGTTCCACTTCGTCTATTATGTAATTGGCGTTCTGCTCGTTTACCCTGTGTAATTTATAAAGGCCGCGGCGGTGATAGGTGAGGCCCACGGGCACTACCGCCAGGCTGCGGCAGTGAGGATATAAAACCAGCAAATCTTCAAAGGTCTTTCTGAGCTGGAAGCCATCGTTAAGCCCTGGGCAAAGCACTATCTGAGCATGAAAATCTATTCCGTTCCGGGCAAAGCGCTCTAGGATGGGCATTAAATCGCCCGCCTTGGGATTATTCAGCATTTTGCGGCGAAGTTCAGCGTCAGTGGTATGTACGGAAATGTAAAGCGGGCTGACTTTTCTGCGGATAATGCGCTGAATGTCCTTTTCGGTCAGGTTGGTCAGGGTGATATAGTTGCCCATTATGAAGGACAGGCGCCAGTCGTCGTCTTTTACATACAGGCTGCTCCTAAGGTTGGGGGGGAGCTGATCCACAAAGCAGAACACGCATTTGTTCTGGCAGCGCCGGATTTTGAGCAAATCATCCTTAAAGCACAGGCCTAAGAATTCATCCTCATCCTGTTCAATGTCGTAAATTATAGCCTCGCCGTCATCCTTTTGTATGGTAACGCTGTATTTGTTCATGGAGGTAAAATATTTATAGTCAATGAGGTCTATAACCGGCTCGTCATTCAGGGCCAGCAGGCGGTCTCCTGGATTAATGCCTAGTTCTTCGGCAATAGAGCCCTGAAGAACCTCTGTAATTACATGGCCGGTCAATGCCTGTCCCCCCAATTCAGCTTTTTATGCGCCCCATGCGCGCCCAGGAGGGGAACGCGGGACGGGTATTAAAATATACCTATGCTTATTATGAATTAATATCGGATAAATGTCAATAAAGCATGCGCTTTTTTAACTGAAATTTTAAATATTGTGGATATAAAACGTCATTGTGTACTTAAGTTATTGGACGCGGGGGGCTTTTTGCGCGCTCTTTAATCCGTTTTTTGATGGGCATATTAATTATGGAAAGAGGCGTTAACAGCG
>URYI01000108.1 GCA_900552055.1 uncultured Eubacteriales bacterium
CCGGGCGAAAAGCCCGGCCCAGGCAGGCTTAAGCCTGCCCAAGAGCCGCCATGCCTGCTTTGCCCCGCTCAGATTATTCTTCGCATATCTGCTGCCATAATCGTTCCCAACGGCACCGTCTCAGCCTGCCAAAGGAGCGGTTAAGCGGCATAATATTGTAAAGGACAGCAATATATTAAGCAAGCTCAAAAGGACAGATTACCGTCCCGTCAAAGCCCTGTGCCTTTAAAAGGTCAAAAGCGGCAAGCTGCTTTTTGTCATTTATAAGTACGGCACGGATAAAGCGGCCTATGGCTTTAATGGTAGTGCGGGCAGGCTCGCCGGCATTAGCCGTGGAAGAGATATCCCAGCAGACCCCCGCGCCGTTTATTCCCGAAAGCAGCTTCTTAAGCGTGTCCGAATCGGCCAGCGGGCCGGCAGTCACAATTAAAGGCCGTCCTCCTGCGGCTGAAGCAGCGGTGTAATTTTCCCTAGCTTCGGCCGGAGAAGCCGCATAAATAAGACAAATTTCATTGGGCTCTAAATCAGGATATACCTTAGCGTCAGATATATAATTCATAAGAAAAGCCTCGCGTAAAAGTTAAGTTTCTTAATGTCGCAGGCGCCGGGACTATGCGGCGCGGGTGGGGTTTAATAATCGGGCGCCCTAAACTTAAAAGGGGATAACGCCGGCAAAAGTCAATGCCTGAAAGTATGGTTAAAGCAGTAAAATTAAGGGGGCGCCCTCCTTAAAAGGGCGGGAGCGCCCCTGGGATTTTAGCTTTTAAGCAGCTCAATAGCAGCCT
This sequence comes from uncultured Eubacteriales bacterium, assembly GCA_900552055.1. Lineage (GTDB taxonomy): Bacteria > Bacillota > Clostridia > Christensenellales > QALW01 > Neochristensenella > Neochristensenella gallicola. The sequence goes on from URYI01000108.1 coordinate 786, forward strand.
TAAGCCTTTTTATTGTTTCCTCGCGCCCAAGAATATCGGCAAGCTCAACCGCCCCGCCCGGCGTGGAAGGCAGCCCCGAAAGAGCAACGCGGACCGGCCAGAGCACCTGCCCGTTTTTAAGTCCGTTCTCCTGCGCTAAATTTATAAGGCAGTCGTGTATGCCTTGCTCGTCAAAGCTGTCTAATTGCGCTAAAGCATCAAGGACAAGAGTCAGCGAGGCAAGCGCGCCGGCAGTATCCAGCTTGAATTTCTTATGTGTGTAAAGCTCTTTTTCATGAGGCGCTACCTGTGGAAGGAAATCCACCTTTTCAGGTATCTCGCTGAAGCATTCAATCCGGGTCTGCATAAGCTTGGACAATTTTGAGTAGTCGTATTTGCCCTTAACCGCGCTTTTTTCATACCACGGAGCGGCCAGCGCGCAGAATTCCTTAAAAGGCAGGGCCTTTATATATTCTCCGTTCATCCATTTCAGCTTGACCGGGTCAAACAATGCAGGAGATTTAGATATGTTTTCCAGAGAAAAGGCGTCTATCAGCTCAGGCATGGAGAATATTTCCTGATTGGTGCCCGGATTCCAGCCCAGCAGCGCAATATAGTTTATTATTGCCTGGGGCAGAAAGCCCTTGTTGTATAAATCCTGATAGCTGGCGTCTCCGTTGCGCTTGGACAGCTTATTGTGCGCGTCCTTCATTATAAGGGGCAAATGCACATAAATTGGCTCTTCCCAGCCGAAAGCCTTATAGAGCAGGGTGTATTTAGGGGAGCTGGAAAGGTATTCGCTTCCCCGAAGCACATGGGATATCTCCATAAGATGGTCGTCTATGACGTTGGCAAAATTATATGTGGGAAGCCCGTCTGCTTTTATGAGTATCATGTCGTCCAGCGTGTCGCAGTCTACCGTTATATCGCCGTAGACTAAATCTCTAAAGCTGACTGTGCCCGTAGTTGGGACATTCTGCCGTATTACAAACGGCTCGCCCGAAGCGGCGCGCTTTTTTGCTTCACAAAGAGGGATATGCGCGCAGTGCTTGTCATATTTGAACACCCTGCCCTGGGCTTCGCATTCCATCCGCCGGGCCTCTAATTCCTGCGGAGAGCAGAAGCAGTAATATGCGTCCCCCTGCTCCACTAATTGAAGCGCATATTTCATGTATATGTCTTTGCGCTGGGACTGAATATACGGACCTTTGCCGCCGTCTTTATCGGGACCTTCATCGTAAGTTATCCCTGTCTGAGCCAGCGTGTCATATATAACCTGCAAGGCGTCGGGCACATAGCGCTCCTGGTCGGTATCCTCTATGCGCAGAATGAATTTTCCATTGCTGTGCCGGGCGAACAAAAAGCCGTAAAGAGCGGTGCGCAGATTGCCTATATGCATATAGCCCGTCGGACTGGGCGCGTATCTTACTCTAACCATAAATTTATTCTCCTTTTGCCTGGTCATGCGGGGCAGATTGGGTACTATCCGGAGCTTCTCCGGCCGCGGCCAGGCGTTTTAATTTATCGCTGCGTTTTTTAAATATATAGCCTACAACGGCCATTATCAATGCGCCTATTACGTCCACTATGATATCTTTCATGGTGTCGTTTAAGGCATCGGGGCCAATTTTAAGCGTGCCGTCCTCAAAGGCGTATTTCTGCATGTTGAGCTCCATTATGCTGTCAATGGTGTATTCGTAAATTTCCCAGACCGCGCCCGCCGCAACGGCAAAGCAGAAGCCGAAGAAGGCAATGAAAAACGGGCTTAATTCCACTTTGCGGTTAGGTGAATCGCTCAAAAGTTCAGCTATAGTAAAGCCCAGCGCTCCCAGCATGGCTCCGCTGAAAGCATGCAGCATGGTGTCCCAGTGAGAAACTGCATAATAGAAATTGCGCACTTCTCCCAGATATATGGCGCAGTAGAGAAATATAAAATAGAGCACAAACATATAGCCGGGTATTGCGAGCTTAAACTTTTTTTGGACTATAGATGGCAGGAACATTACCACTATGCCCAGAATGCACTGCACCAGCATAAGCTGGTAATCACTTTTGATTTTTATGCTTTCGTCCCCTTCAGGCCGGGTTTCAGGCGCGTTTATGTACCGGATTATGGTAAATACAATGGAGAACAGGAGGGATAGAAAGAGAATAAGTCCTATTATCTCCTTTGCATCCAATCGAAATTTCCGGAGTTTTTTATTTTGCTGTTCCGGCTGGGTCAGGGGAGTATTTTTTTTACCGGGATGGTTGTTTTTCAGCATGGGCACCTCCTGTTAAATTTATTTAGTAATACTTCAGCATCAGTACACAAGGAATAATTTGCTTCAGCCGGGAATTTTACCTGCTTGCTTTGTTATACTCAGTCAACGCACAAGTACGCCCCTGGCCGGCCTTGACAACAAATAAATTTCCACGGGCTGAGGCCGCAGAGCCAAGATGCGCTGGCTTGCAGCCCCTGCAAGGTGTTTAAGCGACATGCGCCGCGGTATATAGAATAAAAGCAACACGTCAGGGACGCAAATTCAGCCATTTTGGGCCGCATTATCCCATTGCACACCAGCGCTGATGCTGTTATTCGCTTAAGGGGGCGCCCCGCCCTTTAAAGGAGGGCGCGCCCGGCCTAAAGCATTTTTAGTTATTTTCAGGTATTCTTATTAGTTCTCTTAAGCTTAAAGGCTTTTGGTTTCGCGCCCGGCGCCCCGAACCTCCCGGTTCGGGGCGCATTTACATAATCCCGCCCGCGCCCCGGTGCGAGCGCCGCCCGAAGGTTATTACATTCTGTCGGGCGCTTCTATGCCGGCCAGATAGAGGCTGGGGCGCAGCACCTGCCGCACAGCCGCGGTAAGCATTAATTTAGCCTCAGTCTGGGCAGGTTCTCCTTCAAGAATCCTGTGTTCAAAATAGTATTTGTTGTAAGCCTGAGCCAGATTGACCGCGTGGTGCAGCAGTATGGAAGGCTCGTATTTTTCGGCCGCCGACTGCACAACTGAGGGGAAAGCCTCCAGCAGTGAAATAATACTGCCCGCCTCGCCGTTTTCAAGGGCGGTAAAGTCAGGCTGAGAAGGATTGAGCGCCTGTTCCTCGCTCAGGCACGCCTTAGCCAGCACGCTGGTGCAGCGGACATGGGTATACTGCACATAGGGGCCGGTTTCACCGTCAAAATTCAGTGCCCTGTCCCACCAGAAATCCACGTCCTTTATGCGGCTGGAGTATAAATCGTAGAAGATGACCGCTCCCACGCCCACCTGCCGCGCCACCTGCTCTTTATTCTCAAGCGCGGGGTTTTTCTCTTCAATAATGGCCAGAGCCTTTTCTATGGCTTTATTTAAGAAGTCTTCAAGATAGACTACCTGCCCTTTGCGCGTGGACAAGGTCTGCCCCTCAAAGCTGACCATGCCGAAGGGCACATGCACCAGGTCTTTAGCCCAGGGACGGCCCATCAGCTCCAGCACCTTAAACACCTGCTTAAAATGCAGGGTCTGCTGATAAGCTACGACGTACAGGCATTTATGAAAATCATATTCCTGCTTGCGGTAAATGGCGGCGGCTATGTCCCGCGTAGAATAAAGGCTGGCGCCGTCCTTTTTAATTATTATGCAGGGGGGCATATCATATTCATCCAGCATTACCACCTGCGCGCCTTCGCTCTCCCTAAGCAGTCCTTTTTCCTTCAGTTCGGCTACTACGGCCTGCCATTTATCCTTATAAAAGCTTTCGCCGGCATAGGAATCAAAGGTTATGCCCAATAAATCGTATATCCGGGCTACGTCCCGCAGAGTTATGTCCTTGAACCAGGTAAAAAGCTCCATAGCTTCAGGGTCGTCGTCCTCAATCTTTTTGAACCAGGCGCGGGCCTCGTCCTCCATGCGTTCATCCGCCTCCTGATTAAAGCGGACGTATAATTCCACCAAGGAGTCTATTCCCTTTTCTTCTACAGCCTCTCTGCTTCCCCAGAGCTTATAGGCGCAGATAAGCTTGCCGAACTGCGTGCCCCAGTCGCCCAGATGATTTATGCCCACGCATTTATAGCCCAGAAACTGATAGAGCCTGTAAAGGGAATGCCCCAGGGCGGTGGTGGTAAGGTGCCCTATATGGCATTTTTTTGCTATATTTATAGAGGAATAATCAATGCATATGGTTTTGCCCTTTCCTTCAAGGCTGCCCCCAAAGCTTCCCCCCTGGGCGGCTATGCGCGTTAAAACATCCTTTGCGCGGCTTAAGCGGTCAATAAAGAAGTTGAGATAGCCGCCGGCATTTTCTATTCTGCTTATAAATGATGGCGCTTCTATTTCCTCAGCCAGAGAGGCCGCTATAGCCTGGGGCGGCTTGCGCAGTATTTTAGCAAGCTTGAAGCAGGGCAGGGCGTAATCCCCCATTTCAGGCTGCGGAGGAGTTTCTAAAAAGCTCTCCAGTTCTCCGGCGTCCATGCCGGCCTTATCAGCGACCAGCCGGGCAATTTCCTTTTTGTAATCCATAAAAATTCCTCCGTAAAGCGGGCACGGACGGCACAAGGGCAAGTCCGGGGCCCCGTAAATATTTTAAATAGGCGCGGCGCTCTGGGGCGCGATTTAAATGCGCCGGCGCTGGCGTCAGGGCACAAGGGATAATACGGTATTTTAGCAGCTGAATTGGCGTCCGTGCTGCGCGGCTTTCGCGTCATATACACCCGGCGCATACTGTCATAGGAGCCTTGGCACATCAGCATATTTTTGGCTCTGCGGCCACAGCTATTGTAAATTAGCCCGTTTTTGCGGCATACGATATAGCTCCGGATTGGGCAGATGCCGGCTGAGTATAACAAAGAAGCAGGCGAATTTACAGGAAGGATACAAGTTATCCTTTGTATGCTAAAGCTGAAGTTTACCAGCGCAATAGCGCCTGCGGCCTGTTCAAGGCGGTTTTTAGGTGGGCGCGGGCCGCGGGCGGGCTTTAATTCGCGGCCCGCAGGCTTTTGCCGCGTATTGCTGCATGCGCGGCGTTATATTTAGGATGGGGACGGGGGTTGCTTAGAGCTTGCCCAGCAGCCCGAAAACTATCAATATTATAATGCCCAGCGCTATGCGGTAATAGCCAAATGGCTTGAAATCATGCTTTTTAATAAAGTTCATAAGGAAGCGTATGGCCAGGAGGGAAACTAAAAAGGCGGTAACACAGCCCGTGAAAAGTATGGCCAGCTCCATGCCGGTAAAATCAAAGCCGAATTTAAGCAGCTTTAGGGCGCTTGCTCCAAACATGACGGGAACTGCCAGGAAAAAGGAGAATTCCGCAGCGGCAGTACGGGAAAGGCCGAAAAGCATGGCGCCTATTATAGTTGCGCCTGAGCGGGAGGTACCCGGAATCAGGGCAAGGATCTGTGCGCAGCCTATGGCCAGGGCAAGCTGCCAGCTTATCTGCCCGACCGAATCTATGCGCGGCTTCCTATGCTTATTGCGGTTCTCTACCAGTATGAACAGCACGCCGTACACTATAAGGGTAATAGCGATAGTAAGGGAGTTATAAAAAATATCGTTTATCTGGTCGTCAAACAGCAGGCCGATTATGCCGGCGGGGATAACGCCTATTATAACCTTGCCCCAGAGGGAAAGGGTATCTTTTTTTTCCTGGGGGCTCTTTTTTGGGGAAAGAGGATTAAGCTTATGGAAAAAGAGCACTACAACGGCCAGAATGGAGCCCAACTGTATTACTACCTCGAACATTTCCATGAAGGCGTCGGAGACAGAGAGGTTTATTATTTCGTTGGCCAGTATCATGTGGCCGGTGCTGCTTATGGGCAGCCATTCGGTTATGCCCTGAATAATGCCCAGAACAACGGCTTTTAAAAGCTCTAAAACTGTCTGCATATTAAAATCTGCCCTTAAGGGCACTCCTTTATATTATTTTATTGTTTTAACCGTCTTTACAGCAGGCGGGAGAAAGCGCGTTTTGTTTTTAGCAGGGTAAGGCGCAAATATTTTAAGGCAGAGCGGATTTTTAAGGGATTGTCCGACTATCTCTGCGCTTGTCTGCGCCCGTTCCTTTCCGTTACTTTTTAAGGCTTACGACATATTTTACAATAGCGCAGGAGGGTTGTCAACCGCGGGGAAGGTTTTTGCGGGGAGGGGGGCGGCTCTTGGCGGCCGGTACGGCCGCCAA
>URYI01000109.1 GCA_900552055.1 uncultured Eubacteriales bacterium
GGGCTTTATTCTCCTTTTGGGCCGGCTTAATTATTCGCCCGCTTTAAAATGCACTGAAAACACCGAGCCCTGTCCGGGTACGCTCTCAAGGGTTATCTCTGCGCCGTGCCGGGCCGCAGCGTTTTTAACAATAGCAAGCCCCAAACCAGTGCCTCCTGTCTCCCGCGATCTGCTCTTATCTACACGGTAAAAACGCTCGAAAACCCTGTCCTGATATTCGGGCGCTATTCCTATGCCGGTATCCTTAACGCTCAATACCGGCCCCCTGCCGTCGTCTGTCACTGAAACTGTTACTTTTCCGCCCTTCTTATTATATTTAATGGCGTTATCAATTAGGTTGTAAACCATTTCGTATAAAAGCGGCCTGGATCCTGTAATAAATACCTCGCTGCCCTTAATCTCAAAAGTCACGCCTGCGGCTTCAGCCTTTTCGGACAGAGCTTTAACTGCCTCAAGAGCCAGTCCCAGCAGCTCAACCCGCTCCTGCCCCATCGCCTGTCCTTCATCTATATGAGAAAGCTTAATTATATCCTCAATAAGGGCAAGCATCCTGCCTGCCTCGCTGTAAAGCTTATCCGCAAATTTAACCGCGTCCTTGCCTGCGGCCATGCCGTCCTTTAAAAGCTCGGCATAGCCCATAATGCATGTCAGCGGAGTTTTTAATTCATGGGAAACATTGGCCGTAAACTCCTTGCGGCGCTGCTCAGCTTCCGCCTTTTCGGTAATATCCATTATGAGCATTACGGCGCCCGTAACCTCACCGTCCTCCATTATGGGCGCGGAGAAAAGCTCATAGGTGCGTCCGTCCAATTCGGCAACGCAGTCCCCGCGCAGCCCGGTAAGGGCTTTCTCAGCCGCCTCCTTAAAGGCCATACCCCGATTCAACGTAACATAATGAACGCCCAGTACATCCTGGTTGTCGCAGTCAAATATCCTGCGCGCGCTGTTATTTACAGAGAGCACGCTCCCCTTTTTATCCAGGACCACCAGTCCCTCGCTCATATTGCTGGTTATGGAGGCTAACTCCTCCCGCCTGCTGTTCAGTTCGGCCATTTGAGCGTTTATCTGCTCCTTCTGCTTCTGGAGCCGCGCCAGCAGAGGCGCAAATTCCTCATATATATCATTGGAAAGCGGCTCTTCCAGATTCATGCTGTTTATAGGCTCAACAATCCTTTTAACCTGCGCCTTGCCTATCACTATTGCCGCCAGGAATACAAGGATTATAATAAGAACCACATAAGGAACGCAGCCCAGCAGAGTAGACAGGCTGCTCTCAGTGCTTTGAGCAACTCTTACGACGCTTCCGTCCTCCAGCTTAACGGCATAATAATAGGTCTGTATTCCCAGAGTAGCCGAAAGCCGCGAGGCCTCCCCTTCTCCCTCTGAGAAAGCATTCTTAATTTCCTCGCGCTCCATATGGTTTTCCATATCCTCTGCCTGTGCCTGGCTGTCGTATAATACCGTCCCGTCCGCAGCGATATGAGTTACCCTTCTGCCGCTGGTAGTGGTTAAGTCCAATTCCGAGCCCTGAGCTATACGCTCCGCCTCCTGTCTGACCTCCAGCTTCATTTCCTCATAAAACTGCCTGTATATAATACTGCTTACCAGCACGGCGGTTATAATTATAATAAAGGCAGAAAGCAGGAAAATATTACGTAGAAATCTTTTCTTCATCCTTCTCCTCCTCCAGGCGCGCGCTGTAGCCTACGCCCCTGACAGTTTTGACTATATCCGCTCCCTCTAATTTCTGCCTGAGAGTGCGCACATGCACGTCTACCGTCCGGGTCTCGCCCCCAAAATCATAGCCCCAGATACGTTCCAGGAGCATATCCCGCGTAAACACCTTGCCGGGGCTTTCCATAAGGCAGTGCAGCAGCTCAAATTCCTTATAGGTCAATTCTACCGGCTTACCCTTAACAGTTACGGTATGCGCTTCATTATCCAGCACAACCTCCCCCATGGACAAACGGGTCTTTAAAGGCGCGCAGCGGCGCAGCACCGCCCTGATGCGGGAAAGCAGCTCCATCATGCCGAAGGGCTTGGTTATATAATCATCCGCCCCGCAGTCCAGGCCCACTACCTTATCATATTCGGCGCTCTTAGCCGTCACCATAATAACAGGCACAGAATTGCCGCCCGCCTTTATGCGCTTGAGAATGCTGATTCCATCCTCTCCCGGAAGCATGACGTCCAGCAATATAAGCTGGGGCCGGCATACCTTGAGCGCGGGAAACAGTTCTTCGCCCCGCTCAAAGCCCTTTGCCTCATAGCCCGAATGGTTAAGCGTATAAACAATCAGTTCCCTGATACCCGGATCATCCTCTACACAGTAAATCATATATTCTCCGCCTCATTTTCATTGCGATGAGCGCCGGTTATGGCAAATTCCACCCACTCCGCTATATTAACAGCATGGTCCCCAATACGCTCAAGATACTTGGCTATCATAAGCATATCCATAGCGTATTCTCCGTTTTTTATATCGTCATTTATAAGCTGTATAAGCTCTCCTTTAACCGTATTGAACAGCCCGTCCACAACATCATCAGAGGCTATTACCTCCTGAGCTATGGATAATTCCCGGCGCACGAAAGCTTCTATGCTGCTTGTTACCATTTTGCCGGTAGCGTCCGCCATCTTTTTAATATCCGCCATTTCCCTGCCGGCCACATTCGCAAAACCTGTAATTTCCGCTATATCCCGCGCCTGGTCCCCAATACGCTCCATATCGGTAATCATTTTAAGTGCGGCGGAAATAAGACGCAGATCCCTTGCTACAGGCTGCTGCATTAACAGCAGTTTCAGGCAGAGGCTTTCTATTTCGTGTTCCTTGCGGTCTATTTCTTCTTCTATATCAAACGTATGCTTTATTAAAGCCTTGTTTTTTTCTGCAAGCGCACGCTCGGCCGAGCCTATGGCCTCCTCGCACAGCGCCCCCATCTCTATAAGCTCGGTATTAAGCTTTTCCAGCTGTTCGTCAAATCTGTTTCTCATCAGCCGAACCTCCCCGTTATATAATCCTCGGTGCGCGTATCCTTAGGTACAGAAAACAGACTCTCTGTATCCGCATACTCAATTATTTCTCCCAGCAGGAAAAATGCGGTTTTATCAGATATGCGCGCCGCCTGCTGCATATTATGCGTAACTATGACTATAGTATAACTCTTTTTAAGCTCAACTGCAAGATCCTCTATACGGGAAGTGGAAATAGGATCAAGTGCGCTGGTAGGCTCGTCCATAAGTAATACTTCAGGTTCCACAGCCAAAGCCCTGGCTATGCACAGCCTTTGCTGCTGGCCGCCCGAAAGGCCCAAGGCGCTTTTTTTAAGCCTGTCCTTTACTTCATCCCAGATTGCAGCGTTTTTCAGCGACCGCTCCACGATATCGTCCAGTTTGGCTTTGGAGCGTATGCCGTGGGTACGCGGGCCGTAGGCTATATTATCGTATACGCTCATTGGGAAGGGATTGGGCTTCTGGAACACCATACCCACCCTTTTGCGCAGATGGTTGACGTCCAGATCCTTATATATGTCCTCGCCGTCCAATGTCACTTTGCCGGTTATGCGGCAGCCCTCCACTAAATCGTTCATTCTGTTTAAGGTCTTGAGCAGAGTGCTCTTGCCGCAGCCCGACGGGCCTATAAAAGCGGTTATCTGCTTTTCCTCTATTCCCAGATTAATATTTTTAAGCGCCTGGAAATTGCCGTAAAAAAGGTCCAGATTGCTTATTTGTATTTTCATGCTTCCCCTCTCCTTTTGGTTATTCTTTTAGCCACAAAGGCAGACAACGCGTTTATAAATATTACTACTATCAAAAGCACTACGGCCGTAGCGTATGTCTGGTCAATATGCAGTCCCTCTCTGGACAGAGTATACATATGCACCGAAAGGGTACGGCCTGAATCCAGGATGCTTTCAGGTATATCGGCTACCGTGCCGGCGGTATATATAAGCGCCGCGGTCTCGCCTACTATACGCCCTATGCTCAGTATAACGCCCGCAAGGATGCCGGGCACTGCCGAAGGGAGCACTACGCGGAAAACCGTGCGCAGCCGCCCTGCGCCCAAACCAAAACTGCCTTCACGGTATATATCGGGCACGGCTTTAAGGGCCTCTTCTGTAGTGCGCATAATGAGAGGCAGAATCATAATGCACATGGTAAGGGAACCGGCCAGAATGGAATAATCCATTTTAAGCGCGGTAACAAAGAAAAGCATGCCGAAAAGCCCGTAAACAATAGAGGGGATACCTGAGAGGGTTTCCGCCGTAACTCTGATTAAGCTGACCAGCTTATTGCCCCTCTTGGCGTATTCCACAAGATAGATTGCCGAAAATATGCCCAGAGGCACGGCGATTACCAAGGAAAGCGTCGTTATAATAAGTGTATTTATTATGGAGGGCAGCATGCTTAAATTATCGGAATTATATTCCCAGCTGAAAAGCTCAGGACTGAGATTAGGAATGCCCATCACTAAGATATAGCCGACTATATACAGCAGCACCCCGCAGGTAAGGCATGCGGCTATAATTACAAGCAGCCGGAGTATTATGGACAGAACGGATTTTTTATATTTAACATTCATACTACTTAGACCTCTTTCTTAAAAGGGACAAGCTGAGGTTTATAATAAGAATAAACACAAACAGCACGACTGCCGTGGCAATTAACGCTTCTCTATGCAAATCCTGCGCATAGCCCATTTCCATAACTATATTAGCCGTGAGAGTGCGCACTCCTTCTAAAAGACCTCCGGGCATGCGCGCCTGATTGCCCGCGACCATTATAACAGCCATGGTTTCGCCAATAGCGCGGCCTATGCCCAGCACCACTGCGGCCAGCACGCCTGATTTAGCGGCTGGAAGCACTGAAAAGAACACGCTGCGCTCTTTAGTAGCGCCCAGGGCCAGAGAGCCTTCATAATAGCTGCGGGGCACCGCACGGATAGAGGATTCGCTCACGCTTATTATTGTGGGCAGAATCATTATGCCCAGCAGCAGCGAGGCTGTAAGCATACTGGTCCCGCGGCCTCCCAGAGTGGAGCGCACCAAGGGCACCATAACAACCAGGCCAAAAAAGCCATACACAACTGAAGGGATGCCTGCAAGCAAATCAACAGCCGGCTTAAGCACTTTGTAAAGCTTAGGCGGGCAGAAATAGGCCATAAAGACGGCGGTAAACAGCCCCAAAGGCACGCCCACTATTATGGCGCCGGCAGTGACGTAAATGCTGCCCAGTATCATAGGCATTATGCCGTAAATATCGCTGCTCGGCCTCCATGTTTCGCCCAATAAAAAGTCAAAGAAGCCTATCTCGGCCATTGCAGGCACGCCGTTGACAAAAAGGAACACGCATATAAGCACTACCGCGATGATAGACACGCATGCAGATATCAAGAATACTATCTTCATAGCGGTTTCTTTAAATTTACTTGTAGTCATAATTATCACCAAATATAATTAATTATGTAAGAGGCGGCAAATTTGTCAAAGCCCGCGGAGTTTAGGGCCATTGCACCAAACCCGCGGGAACTGGGCAGCTATTGAGCTGCATTTATATTTTCATTGCCGGCCTTATTGGTCTGAGTTAAACCGTCTTAAATCTCTTAGGGAACTCCTCTTGAGAGAAACCGAGCTTTGCGGCTGGTCTTATTTTGATACCTGCTTCCTTCAGGATTAAGCATAACAGCTTGGCAGAAAGCCGGATATTAATATTGTGGCGCAGTCAAACGGCAAATTATACGTTTATGCGCAAAACCGCGGAAGCGCTTTAAACGCTTGCCGCGGTGCTATGCTTTTTAATCCAATCAGCTTACAAAGCTCTCCCAGGTAGTTACTTCACCGGTAAATATCTGCTTGATCTGCTCGCTGGTAAGGCCCTCAACGGGGTTTTCGTTATTTACTATCACCGCGATACCATCAGTAGCAATGGTTATTCCGGTAAGACCGCTTTCCAGTTCGCTGTCCTTAAGGTCGCGGGAAGCCATTCCTATATCGCTTCTGTCCTCTATAGCATCATTCATACCTGTTGTAGAATCGCTTTCCTGAATCTGGATTTTAGCATTGGGATTGACTGCCTTATATGCTTCAATTAGCTTTTCCATTACAGGGGAAACACTTGAGGAACCGGATACCCTTACATCGCCCGAAGGCTGGCTGCCTTCAAACGCCTCTGTATCCGAAAGGGGAATATAGCCCTCTTCCTCTATAACCGCCTGACCTTCGGTGCTGAGGATGTAATTCACGAAATCCTGAGCAGCTTCGCTGAGGCTGTCCTGCTTAACAGCGATATTGAAGGGACGGGAAACTTTATAATTGCCTGCTTCAATTTCCGCTACGCTGGCCTCCACACCGTCTACGGTAATAGCCTTGACCGTATCATCCAGAGAACCAAGGGAAATATATCCTATCGCATAAGGATTGCCCGCAACATTAGTCATCATAACCGAAGTGCTTCCAGCTATATCAGCATTGGGGTCTGTCAAATCATTGCCTTCTTCATCCTCAAGGCCCATCAGTTCTACGAAAGCGCCGCGGGTTCCTGAACCATCCTCACGGGATACAGTAGCTATTGAACTAGACGCATCAAAGCTTTCCTGAGCACAGCCGGTAAAAAGCAAAGCCGCAGTCAGAAGCATGGCAACCAGTATACCAAATTTCTTCATAATTTTCTCTCCTCTTGTTTTAATCTTTTTTTCTTTACAGTTAAGATTATATTTCCCCTATGTAAAAACCAAATGCGCAGCTATGTTAAATTTAAGTAAAGTTTCTAGAACGCCGCAAAGCGGGCGGGGATTTATTAATAGGCCCGGCTCGCCGGGCC
>URYI01000110.1 GCA_900552055.1 uncultured Eubacteriales bacterium
CAGGACACGGAAACAGCCCTGTCCTGACCGTATATGCCCTTGTCAATTTAGGGTAATTATTTTTTATATAATAACCTTAAATATATATTTGCAAGTCAAATTTAAAAATTAGCAGGTTTTTGCACAAATTTAATCCAAACAGCCGCAAAAGCACCGGTCAGAAAAAATATTATAAATGCAAAAGCGAGCGCAGTTCAGGTCCTCACAATGCAATTAAAAAGACGCGGATTTGACCCGCGTCTCTATCGCTGTACTTAATAAAATCATCCTTCCGCCGCTTAATCAGTTAATAAACACGATACCCATACAGCTTATTTAACCTGCCCGCAGCACGTATTCTGCACCTCTTTTTTAATCTTCAGAAGGGTTAAAAAGCTTGTCAATTAAGGCAAGTTCCTTTCTTATATGCAGCTTCTGCGGACATTTATGCTCGCACCGCCCGCAGCCAATGCAGTCTTTTATTGTGTTTCCATTCTTGGCATAATTAAGATACTGCGCCCGCGCATATTCGCTCAAACCGTAAACATTATGATATGTATAAAGCTGAAAAATCCTCGGTATATCTATTCCTGCCGGACATGGCTGGCAATAAGCGCAGCCTGTGCAGTAAAGTTCGTTGAATTTTCTAAGCTGCTTTTCGGCCTGGGCAATCTGCTCCCATTCTTCCTGCGCCGTTTGATGACAGAGCCTCACGATCTCTACATTTTTTTTAAGCATATCGATATTTTCCATTCCTGAAAGCGCGCAGCTTATATTGGGATTGCCCAAAACAAACCGGAACGCCAATTCATAGGTAGCTATAGCAGGCTTGCCCGTCAAACGGGTATAAAGGTCGGCCGGGGCTGCAAGGCGTCCGCCTCCCACAGGCCCCATTGCGGCCACCCCCAGCCCTTTTTCTCTGGCGTAGGCTATCATCTCTTCGTTGCTTCTGTCTAAGAGATTATACTGCACAAGCATGCTCTCCATTATGCCGGCAGTCTCTATAATATACTTTATATATTCGGGCTTATCGTGGAAAGAAAAGGATATGTGCTTTATCAGCCCCTGCTCTTTAGCTTCAAGCGCCGCGCCCAGCAAATCATATTTAAGTATTTTATTATCAAATACCTCTTTGTTGATGCCCCAGAAATGGTAAAAATCTATATAAGGAGTATCCAGCCGGCTGAGGCTCCTTTCCAGCATGCGGAAATAATCATCACGGCAGGATATATCGTCCATTGAAATCTTTGTGGAAATATACACTTTATCCCTTACCGGCTTCAGCGCCCTGCCCACAGTTATTTCGCTGTTGGTATGGCAGTAGCCGGGCGCGGTGTCAAAATAATTGACTCCAAGCTTCACTGCCTCCTTTAAAAGAGGCACAGCCTTATCCTCATCTATGTACCAGGAACCGTTTTTCTCCATTTCGGGCAGTCTCATGCATCCAAAGCCCAGCGCCGAAACCTTTGTCCCCGCGGCATATTCCCTGTATTCCATAATAAATCCTCCGTTTTTCCTGAATCAATATATGATGCTGTCCTGCTCAGGCACTTCATCCGTCTCCGTGTTATATTTCTGGTCCAAATAATGCTCTGCTATAACCCGGACAGTATAACCCGAATAGCCGCCGGCATAACCGCTGGGTATAAATACTACAATGGCTATCTCCGGCTCATCATACGGCGCAAACGCAACAAACCATGAATTGTTCTCAAGATTTATGTTGTTTACCTGCGCAGTACCCGTCTTGCCGCCCAGCTGGTCTTTATATATGCAGTCCTCGAACTGCCTTGTAGCGGTAGTAGCGTCTTCGCCCGAAATAACGTCCCGCATGCCCTCCTTAAGGGCGTTCAGATATTCTTCATTTACATTAAGCTGGTTATATACAACCGGTTCAGTCTCGTAAACAGTCTTGCCCTGGCTGTCCACAACCTTCTGCACCACATGCGCGTCATAAACCGTACCGCCGTTTACAAGCGCCGAAATATACCGCGCTACGGCTATAGGCGTAACGGTGGTAATACCCTGCCCTATGCCGGTAGCAATGGTACGGATGGGCGTCCAGACCAAATCACCCAAATAGTCGCGGATGGTATAGCTCACTTCCCAGTAAACAAGGGCATATGACATATTCAATTCACCGTAGAGCAAATCGCGTATTGCGCCCAGCCTTTCCGAATAAGGGATGTTGGTAAACTGCATTATCCTGTCCATAGCGTCGTCTATCTGCTCGTCGGTCAGTTCCACACCCGAATTATCAGCGCATTCCAGCAGAGTGCGCCTGATGCTGTTATAATAAATCCTGGGCATATTTGTCGCCTGGTCGGTAACAGGTTTAGAGGAATCATACAGCACTTCCTGATTCCCCACCTGGCCCACAGCCTCGTTTGAAAGCTCTATGTTAGTTTTGCTCATAAGGCCGTAATTGCCGGCCCATTTGCGTATCCCTTCTATGCCCACCCTGTCGGCGACTTCATAGAAGAAATAATTGCAGGAGGCCTCAATGGCCTCGGCTACGTCTATAGCGCCGTGCCGTCTCCCATAATCTCTCCAATACCAGCAGCTGGGCGCATCATTTTCGCCGTACTTTGTATATGCGCCTTCGCAGGTTATGGTTTCGTCCAGGCTTATAGCGCCCTCCATAAGTCCGGCAGTAGCCGTAACCATTTTAAAGATTGAGCCGGGCATACTGGTAGAGGATATCGCCTTATTGGTAAGAGGACTGCGCGTATCATTTAAAAGCGCGTCAAAATCCTCCTGAGATATGCCTTGGGCAAACAGGTTGATATCATATGAGGGATAGCTGGCCATAGCCAATACCGCGCCGCTGTTTATATCCATTACTACCGCAGCGCCCTCGGACGCAAAATTAATCTTGCGCCCCATATCCTCCTCTATGGCCTGATAATATTCCAGCCTTTCGTTATAATCCTCCAGCTGCTGGGCGGCTATCATCTCTATGTTTTCCTTAAGCGCCTGTTCCGCAACCTTTTGAAGATTAATATCTATTGTTAAATATACATCGTCCCCCTGCTTAGGCGAGGTATAGGATATTTCCCGCAGTATGCGGCCTGAGCTGGCCACTTCTACCACTCTTTTGCCGCTGCGCGCCTCCCCGTTCCCGGTAAGGTACAATTCCATTATGCGTTCAACGCCGTAAACTCCAATAGTATCGTCGGCAGAATAGCCGTATTCATCTATGTAATTCTGATCTGACGCCGAAATGCGCCCCATATAGCCTATAACGTGAGCCGCCGTCTCGCCCTGCGGATAAAGGCGCCCCGTAGCCTCATTGATGGTAAAGCCGGGCAATTCATAGCTGTAGCTTTCCATTTCGGCTACAGTTTCTTCAGATACGTTCTTAGCCACCACTATTGAACGGGACACATAATAATTCTGCACGCTGTCCTGCCATATGGCCAGAACCTTAAAAGCATCTTGGTCAGACATATCCTCGGGAATATGATATTTCTCCCTCAGCGCAAAATACATTTCTTCGGGAGTTTCATTATTGTTAAAATAAAAGTCCTGGCGCCAGCGGTTCTCTCTTGTTTCCGCAGTTGCCTCGCTGACATTTCCCCAGTCCATTACATATTCGCCGTTTTGATAATCAATAGCAAAGTCATTCTCTATTGAATGGCCGTTTTTTTCGATAATCTCTATAGCTTTAATAATGGAATTTGTATACATCTCACGCTGGGCCACGGTATTATAATCCCTGTAAAATTCTATTTTATATACCTTCTGGTCCACAGCCAGAGGTATGCCGTTGGAATCCAGAATTTTGCCTCTGGTTCCAGGCACGGTCAAAGTGCGCGTTTTGCGCGTAACTGCGCTGTCCGCATAGGAATTGCCGTTAAGAATCTGCATGTCAAACAGCGTAACTATAAGCACTATAAACGCCATAATAAACGCACCCAGGCATACCAGGCTGCGCTTATCCATTTTTTTCTTTTTCCTGTTGTCGTAATTCCAAATAATTTTCATTAGAAGTCTCCGTTATTTGAAAAATGAATTGCTTATTATTACCCCATCCTCTTTTTCCTCGCGCATGAACCTAAGCTTGCAAATAAGATAATAAAGATAATAAAAAGGTATGGAAGCCAACGCGCTGTATAACATAGCGGGAATGTTGGCAAAAAATATTAACAGCGACAGACTTGTTTCAATTTTCACAATATACAGAGCAAACATCAATATGAAGTACTTTGCAGCGCTGCTTACCAGCGTATAAGCGGCAGTATTGACAAAGCCCGCCCCCTTAATCTGCACATATCGATGCAGCGCGCAGATAAGCGCGGCAATAAAATATACTGCCGTATTTATAAACGTGCCCCCCGCAGTAGTCAGGTCTATAACCGCCCCCGCGGCCACACCTGTTAAAAGCAGCGCAGCCAGGCTTTCCCTTGCGCCCAGCACAGCCAAAAGTATAAGTACGAAATCGGGCGCATAGCCGGCTATGGATATAACCGGAGAAAGATAAACCTGCAGTATAACCATTATAACCGAAAACAGAGTAATAATAAATCTTTTCATTCTTCTCCGGTACTATCCAGAGTACGCGCCTCCTGGATTATAAGTACATGCTCTAAATGGTCAAAATCCACAGCGGGAACTATCTGGGCCGTAGTATCCAGCTGCGTATCTCCCGCCGTAACTTCCATAACCTCCCCTATTACTATTCCTTTTGGGAAAACCCCTCCCATGCCCGAAGTAACAACCTTATCCCCCGGAACGGTCTTAACCTCCATAGGCATATTGGACATTTCACAAACCGACTGCACCTGTCCGGTCTGTGCAATTCCTTTAACTATACCGGTATCCCGGCTGCTTTCCACTATTCCGGGCACTGAACTCCGGCTGTCTATTATAGAGAGCATAACGCAGTATGTATCTGTTACCTCTATTATTCTCCCAGCCAGGCCCCCTATGGCTACCACCACCATATCTTTCTCTATACCGTCTCTTGCCCCTTTGTTTAAAGTGTAAGTAGAGGAATAGGAGTCTACATTTTTAAGGATTACATCGGCATAAACAAACTGCGTATCAGGATAATTGCTCTGCTCCCCCAAAAGCTCGCGCAGCCGTTCGTTTTCCAATAGCGCATCCTTAAGCTGCTGCTCGTAAAGCTGCTTTTGCTCGGCCTCGGCAATAAGCTCCTGCTGCTCCTGTTTCATGCGGACATTATCCGCAAAGCCCGTAAAGAAATCCCCAATGCCCTTAAAGGCCGCGCTCAGCCCGCTTTGCACGGGAATTACGATATAGCCTGAAATTTGGCGCAAGAAACCTATGCCGCTGTTAAACATCAGCAGCAAAAGGATTATAAATACCGCTACCGAAGCGACAACTGTTTTTATTATTTTATTTCTTTTTTTGTTCTTACCTTTCATTTATGCCTACGCTTTCCGGCATGTACCTCAATAATAATCGCCCTTCCGGCTGCTTCTCTGCAAAGTATCGATATTTTCCAGAGCCTTGCCGGCGCCCAGCACCACGCAGTCCAATGGATCGTCCGCCACATATACAGGCATGCCCGTTTCATATTTTACCAGCATATCCAGGCCCTTAAGCAGCGCGCCTCCGCCTGCCAGCACAATGCCCCGCTCCATAATATCAGCAGCCAGTTCGGGAGGAGTATCCTCAAGGGTATTCTTAATCCCGTCAACTATCGCTACCAAAGATTCGCGCAAAGCTTCGCGCACATGAGTAGAGGTTATAGTCAGAGTTTTGGGCAATCCCGAAATAAGGTCCCGGCCTCTGATATCCATGGTTTTCTCCTCTCCCGAAGGATAAGCCGAACCTATATTCATCTTTATTTCTTCAGCTGTGCGTTCCCCTATAGCCAGATTGAACTCCCGCTTTACATAATTTACAATCGCTTCGTCCAGTTTATTGCCGGCCATGCGCAGGGAACGGGAGACCACTATACCTCCCATTGAAATGACTGCCATTTCGCTTGAGCCGCCCCCTATGTCCACTATCATACTGCCCGAAGGCTCGTTCACAGGCAGCCCGGCGCCCAGAGCGCTGGCCATCGGCTCAGGAAGTATTTCCACAAAGCGCGCGCCCGCTTCCCGCGTCGCATCTTCAACCGCCCTGCGCTCTACTTCAGTAACCCCGCAGGGAACGCAGATTATAACGCGGGTCTTGGTAAGGGAAAATCCTCTCGGCAGTGCGCGGCGTATAATATCAGAGAGCATCTGCTCTGTTATTTCATAGTCGGCGATAACCCCGTCTCTAAGGGGCTTAACCGCCACTATGTCGCCCGGCGTGCGTCCTATCATGTTTTTGGCAGTCTCCCCGACAGCCAGCACCTCCTTGCGGTTGCCCCTTATGCGGACAGCCACAACGCTAGGCTCCCTTATTATTATTCCTCGGCCCTTCATATACACAAGAGTATTGGCAGTCCCCAAATCAATTCCAAGGTCTCTGTTAAAAAAACTCATATATACCTCCGCGCAAAATATATTTATCTGTGTAATATATATTCCGCAATAACGGCCATAATATCCGCAGGACTAATATATTACCAGAAGAAGTTCAATAAAAAGCAAGGCATAAAACTACCCGAATTTTATTATAGCATATATTGTCTATTCTCTCAAGGCAAGTTATCCACAATTTAAACAGGACTTGTAGCGTTACAATAGATGTGATACCAAAAGGTATAGAAAAAAGCGATTGAGTTAGTTAGAATTAAGTTATCACACCAATATCTAACGAAAGGACCCAATCGCCATGGA
>URYI01000111.1 GCA_900552055.1 uncultured Eubacteriales bacterium
AACTTGCTGCTTTCTTTGAATCTCTCGCTGTACAAAATGTTTGACAAACCTACAATATAGTTGGTCTTTTTTTGATTGTTAAATAAAAAACGAGCAAATGTATTTAAGTACATTTACCCATTAAATAATCAAGAGAAACATTATATAATTTAAATAATTTCATTAATTGAGTTATGATAGAATTTTTTTATACAATAGGTTCTACAACATCTTGATAATAAGTAAGGTGCTTTGTTCTTTTACCATGAACATAATCGCTTTATAAACTGCATTTTCAAGTATGTCAGTAATGGAAGAATCTCGCCAGTTAGTTATTCATAAAACTCTTTCCTCGTTTTAAAATATTAGATATAGTTTGGTAAGAGTTTCCCTTCTTTTAGGATGATTTCTATGTGCTTTCAAGCTTTATGAGGGTTAGGAACAAAAAAATCAATCCAAACGGATTGATTATATGTTAAGTTCAAACATAAAAGTTTGAACAGATTCGTCACTGGAGCGGGTGATGGGAATCGAACCCACACAACCAGCTTGGAAGGCTGGGGCTCTACCATTGAGCTACACCCGCACTTTATTGAACATGTGGTATTATATTATACTTGAGTTTGTTTGTCAATGATTTTTAAGGAGAAGAGCATTAAATTTTTTCTGCGGGCTTTTGTATATTGCGGGCGGATGTGCTATAATATTTATGCTTCAAGCGGGAATATGGCGTGCTGGGTTTAGCTGCGGTTTAAAAATTCATTAAAGCGCGGATGCGTCCGCTTCCTTTGCTTTGGGGCAGGATGGGCCATTGCGCTCAAAGCTGATGGAAAATAAAAAAATGCGGGGTGAAAATTAAAATGGAAGGGTGCAGGCTTTGCCCGCGGGAATGCGGAGCGGCGCGTTCTAAGGGCGCGGGTTTCTGCGGGGCGGGGGAAAAGCTGCGGGCTGCCAGAATTGCGCCGCATTTTTGGGAGGAGCCCATTATAAGCGGCACTAGGGGAACGGGCGCTGTATTTTTCAGCGGGTGCTCCCTTAAATGCGTGTTCTGCCAGAATTATTCCCTCAGCCATAAGAGTCTGGGCAGGGAAATGGCGGACGACAGTTTTATAAATGCGCTTCAGCGTCTGAAAGAGCAGGGAGTGCATAATTTCAGCCTGGTCAATCCTACTCATTATTCTGCGGTTCTGGCCCGCATATTTAATAAATGGCCTGCCGGCATCCCTGTTATATATAATTCGGGAGGCTTTGATAATTTAGAGAGCTTGCAGGCGGCAGAGGCCTATGCGGACGTGTATCTGCCTGATTTTAAGCTTATGGATGAGTCGCGGTGCGGGCGGTACCTTGGGTTTGAGGGATACGCCATGTATGCCAAAAGGGCTGTAAAGGAAATGCTGAGACAGAGGCCGGAGCCTGTCTATGATGAAAACGGGCTGATAATATCCGGGGTTATTATAAGGCACCTGGTGCTGCCCTGCAACGTGGACCAGAGCAAAAAAATAATAGACTGGCTTTGGGACAATGTCCCGCGCCAGACCCCCATAAGCATTATGAGCCAGTATTTTCCGGCGGGCAGGGCAAAGGACTATCCCGAAATAAACAGGTGCCT
The DNA here is from genome assembly GCA_900552055.1 of uncultured Eubacteriales bacterium. Classification (GTDB taxonomy): domain Bacteria; phylum Bacillota; class Clostridia; order Christensenellales; family QALW01; genus Neochristensenella; species Neochristensenella gallicola. The sequence goes on from URYI01000111.1 coordinate 1,589, forward strand.
TACTGTAAGGGAATATGAGGCCGTTGTGGATTACTTTTTATCCAAGGGCTTTATTAACGGATATATACAGGAATTATCCTCCCAAAGCCCTGAATATGTGCCTGAATTTGATTTTACCGGGATGTGAGGTAATGTAAATGGACAGAATCATAAATTTCATGAACGAGCTTTCGCCCGACGCCATGAGCCTTTTGGAGAGGAGATATAATACGCTCAGGAGCCTGAGCTATATTCAGCCGGCCGGCCGGCGGCAGTTAGCCGAATATACCAATATGACCGAGAGGGAAGCGCGCAGCGAAACAGATCAGCTTAAGAAGCAGGGGCTTATACAGTCGGACGCCTGCGGCATGCGGCTTACGCCTGAAGGCATGAAAGTGCTCCTGGAGCTTTATGAGGCGGTCAGCGCTATTTCGGACAAGCGGGAGATGGAACTGACGCTGGCCAGCGCTTTGAATATTAAGGACGTCTCTATAGTTTCAGGGGACGCTGACCAGAAAAATATGGTATACAGGGATATGGGGGCCAGGGCGGCTAAATGCTTCCAGAAATATGCTGCGGATATTTCTTCGGCGGCGGTAACGGGGCACAAGACTGTGGAATATATGACCAATTCAAGGTTCATATCGGGCCGCCACGTTGATTTGACAATATACCCTATAAGGACTGCGCAGCTTAACAGCGAGGACGACAACGCCAACAGCAACTGCGCGCGCCTTGCGCGCAAGATGGGAGCTAAATTCCATCTGCTCCATCTTGGGGAGGATTTAACCATTAATGAAATTGAAAAGAGGTACCAGACCCGCGGCGTAAAGGAAGCGGTTGCGGGAGCTATGGGTGCGGACGTCATTATATCGGGCGTCAATTCCCTTAACGGCAGCCCGGTTTTTAATTCCATGAGCGTCCGCGCGAGGGAATCCCTGATTCAGGAGGACGCCTGCTGTGAATTATTGGGTAATTTTCTTAAAAAGGACGGCAAACAGATAAATAACCCGCCCATATATTCTACGGCGGTTGAGGAACTGGGCGCGGCTAAGGTGTTTATGCTTATAGCCGGAGGGACTTCTTCGGTTGACGCAGTCTTAGCGCTGGCATGCCGTCTGAAAAACATGCATTTAATTACTGACGAGACTACTGCCGGCACTCTGATAAGGAGCAAATAAAAATTTTTTGTTAAATTATTAACATTTACCGTCTAAAAGGGGCTTATAAGGGGCAATATTTGGTTGACTGATTATTTAGGATATTATATTATTGTGTAAGGCTGTAGGAACGGCTAATTTTAAAGTGAGGGGTGCTATTTAAATGAATAAGAAGACCATAGAGGATATAGACGTATCGGGCAAAAAGGTTCTGGTCCGGGTGGATTTTAACGTGCCGCTGGACGAAAACGGCAATATAACGGACGAAACCCGTATTAAAGCGGCGCTGCCCACCATAAAATATCTGCTGGAGCATAATGCCGCAGTGATTCTCTGCTCCCATCTGGGCAGGCCTAAGGGCGAATTTAATATGAAATACTCACTGGCCCCGGTAGCCAAGCGCTTAAAGGAGATATTCGGTGAGGACAAGGTGGTTTTCGCTTCAGATGTCATCGGTGAAAGCGCTAAAAAGGCAGTAAGCGAGCTTAAGCCGGGCAATATCGTTCTGCTGGAGAATCTGCGCTTCCATAAGGAAGAGGAAAAGAACGATCCTGATTTCGCCAAGGCGCTGGCCAGCTACGCTGACATATATGTAAACGACGCTTTCGGAACGGCGCACAGGGCGCATGCTTCTACGGCCGGTGTAGCCGACTATCTGCCTGCTGTAGCGGGCTTCCTTATCGGCAAGGAATTAAGCATAATGGGTAAGGCGCTGGACAATCCCGAACGGCCTTTTGTGGCCATACTGGGCGGCCGTAAGGTTTCGGATAAAATAGGAGTTATAAATAATCTGCTTGAAAAGGTGGATACCCTTATTATCGGCGGCGCCATGAGCTATACCTTCTTTAAGGCTATGGGTCTGAATATAGGGAACAGCCTCGTGGAAGAGGATAAATTGGAACTGGCCAAGCAGCTTCTGGCCAAGGCGGAGGCTAAGGGCATAAAAATGCTGCTGCCTGTAGACTGCGTGCTGGCTGATGATTTTAACGCTGACGCAAAAATGCTGACGGTAGATTACGATAAGATTCCAGACGGCTGGGAGGGTATGGATATAGGCCCCAAGACCCGCGAGCTTTATGCGCAGGCCATTAAGCCTGCCAAGACGGTTATATGGAACGGGCCTATGGGAGTATTTGAATTCCCGCGCTTTGCCGAGGGAACCAAGGCCGTGGCTAAAGCGCTGAGCGAATGCACTGGCACTACCATAATAGGCGGCGGAGATTCAGCCGCGGCGGTTGAGCAGCTGGGATTTGCTGATAAGATAACCCATATTTCCACGGGCGGCGGCGCGTCCCTTGAATTTTTAGAGGGCCTGGAGCTTCCGGGTGTAGCGGCGCTCAACGATAAATAATAATTTTCGGGGGCGCGGGGAGATTCTCCGGCCCCTGTTTTAAGCGCTCCGGTCTTATCGCCGGGGCGCAATATGCATATTACGTCAGAGAGGAAGATTTATATGAGAAAACCAATTATAGCAGGGAACTGGAAGATGAATAAAACCCCTAAGGAGGCCGTTGAGCTTATTAATCAGCTCAAGCCCCTGGTGGCGCAGGCCAAATGCGACGTGGTTGTGTGCCCGCCTGCCGTTTGTCTGGCCGCTGCTTCTGAAGCGCTCAAGGGCAGCAATATAAAATTAGGAGCTCAGAATGTGCATTGGGCGCGTTCAGGAGCCTTTACGGGCGAGATTTCTGCGGACATGCTTAAGGAACTGGACGTTGAGTATGTAATAATCGGACACAGCGAGCGCCGGGAATATTTTGGCGAAACGGACGAAGGAGTAAATAAGCGGGCGCTTTTCGCGCTTTCCAACGGATTAATTCCGATAATCTGCGTAGGCGAGAGCCTTGAACAGAGGGAACAGGGCATAACTGACCAAGTAGTGTCCAAGCAGGTCAAAGCGGCCTTAAATGGTTTTACGCCTGAAAATGCAGAGGATACAGTTATAGCTTACGAGCCCATCTGGGCCATCGGCACAGGCAAAACGGCTACCAGCGAGCAGGCCAATGAGGTTATAAAGCAGATACGCGGCGTAGTAAAAGAGCTTTTCGGTGAGGCTACTGCCGAGAAGATACGCATACAGTACGGCGGCAGCATGAACCCCAAGAATGCTTCCGAGCTTATGAGCATGTCTGATATAGACGGGGGGCTTATTGGCGGTGCCAGCTTAAAGGCTGAGGATTTTGCCGCTGTGGTAAATTACTGATTTGGAAAGGAATTATTTTGCATATGGGCAAAAAGCTTACGGCATTAATTATAATGGACGGGTTCGGGTATACCGGACATACCGAGGGCAACGCTGTCCTGGAGGCGGGCACCCCTAATATTGACCGTCTAAAGCGGGAATTTCCCAATACACTGATAGGGGCCAGCGGCATGGACGTAGGGCTTCCCCAGGGACAGATGGGCAACAGCGAGGTGGGCCATTTAAATATAGGCGCCGGCCGGATAGTATATCAAAAGCTTACCCTAATAACTAAGAGCATAATGGAAGGGCAGTTTTATCAGAAGGCTTCCTTTAAGAATTTTATGGAAGAGGTTAAAGCCAAGGGAGGCAGGCTGCATGTGATGGGTTTGCTTTCGGACGGCGGCGTCCACAGCCATATTGAGCATCTTTACGCCGTACTGGAATTGGCCAAGCGGGAAAACATAAAGGAAGTTTATATACATTGCTTTATGGACGGCCGCGATGTTCCTCCCTCCAGCGGCCTGGAATACATTCAGCAGCTTGAAGCGCATCTGGCTAAAGAGGGCTGCGGCAGGATTGCTTCTGTTTCAGGACGGTATTACGCTATGGACAGAGACAACCGCTGGGACCGCGTGCAAAAAGCATATGAGGCGATAGCGCTGGGCAAGGGAGAAACGGCGCTTAACGGGGAAGAGGCCATGCGCAATTCCTACAATAAGGGAGAGACGGACGAATTTGTGCGTCCTACCGTTATTATGGACGGGGACAAGCCGGTGGCCCAGGTGCTTCCTGGGGACGGCGTGCTGTTCTTTAATTTCCGTCCTGACCGTGCAAGGGAGATAACCCGGACCTTCATTGAAAAGGATTTTTCGGGTTTTGAGAGAGAAAAAGGGTATATTCCCGTATCCTTTTTAGGCTTTACTCAATATGACGAGACTTTTACCGGTCTTTATACAGGCTATACTCAGGAGGAGCTTAATGTTTCCCTGAAGAATAATCTGGGCGAATATCTTTCGGCTCAGGGTAAAACGCAGGTGAGGCTGGCCGAGACGGAAAAATATGCTCATGTTACCTTTTTCTTTAACGGCGGCGTTGAAGCGCCTAATGAGGGAGAGGATCGGATACTTGTACCCTCGCCTAAGGTGGCGACATATGACTTAAAGCCTGAAATGAGCGCGCCCGAAGTGACCCAAAAAGCTTTGGAGGCCATTTCAAGCGGCAAATATGACGTGCTTATAATGAACTACGCCAACTGTGATATGGTAGGGCATACCGGCGTCATGCAGGCGGCTGAAAAGGCGGTTAAAACTGTGGACGAATGCGTGGGCAAGGTAGTGGATGCGGTTCTGGCCGCCGGCGGGAATGCGATAATAACCGCAGACCACGGCAACGCTGAACAGATGGTATATTACGGCTCGGACATTCCCTTTACAGCGCATACCACCAATAAGGTCCCCTTTATCCTTGCCGACCCGGAACGTAAAAACGCTGTTCTCAGGCAGGATGGCAAACTGGGCAATATTGCGCCCACCGTTTTAGAGCTTATGGGCCTGGATATACCCTCTGAAATGGAATGCGGGAGCATGATAATTAAGTAGAAACGGCGTTTTTAGCGCGCAGGCGGTTAATTTATCAAGCGGACTGCTATTTTTAAAGAAATAGGGGTTCGGATAGCGCACTTTAAGCGTCTTATAGGCAGCAGCCGCGGCGTTTGACAGGCTTTCGCCTGTCCGGGCGGGCCGAAGGCCCGGCCGGCGGCCCGTTCCGGGCCGCA
>URYI01000112.1 GCA_900552055.1 uncultured Eubacteriales bacterium
AGATCCGGCTAATCACGATGGCGGAACCGAGGTAAGAAACGCAATAGAGGCCACCTGCGGTGAAAATGGTTACACCGGCGATACTTATTGCCTCGGCTGCGGTGAGAAGATAGCCAATGGAGAGACAATTCTCGCAACAGGTGCACACGTCAATGCCGCTGGAGAGTGGGAAAGCAATGGATCTGATCACTGGCAGATATGCGACAGCTGCGGTACTGAGTTCAATAAAGCAGCACACACAGGCGGAGAAGCGACCTGCTCTGACAAGGCTGTCTGCACGGTATGCAATGAGGAGTACGGAGAGTTGGATCCGGACAATCACATAAATACCGAAATCCGTGATGCCGTAGCCGCAACCGAGGAGGCCGAGGGATATACCGGTGACAAATGGTGCCTGGACTGCAATCGAATGATCGAGGAAGGCACAGTGGTTGCTAAGCTTGACCATACTCATATCATGACTAAAACCGAAGCAAAAGCCGCTGCCTGCGAGGAAGACGGAAACATTGAGTATTATACCTGCTCCAAATGCGGAAAAAAGTACAACGATGAAATTGGAACGCGGGAACTGACAGATGCAGATATTATTATCAAAGCTACTGGTCACAGCTTCAGCACGGAGTGGAAATCGGATGCCGATAGGCACTGGCACGAATGCACCTGCGGCGAACACAGTGACGAAGGAGCGCATACCTTCGGCGAATGGACAATAACCAAAGAAGCAACCGAAACAGCAGCTGGCAGCATGGAAAGGGAATGTACCGTCTGCGGCTATGTACAGATAGAGATAATCAATGCTACTGGCAGCCCAACGGATGAGCCTGACGATCCCAATGTTCCGCAGACAGGAGATAACAACAATATCTTTTTATGGCTGGCTCTGATTGCTATCTGCAGTTGCGGCATAATAATTATAGCTTCTGCGAGAAAGAAAAACAGAACAAATAAATAAGATAATTTAAAAATAATGGCGAAGCTTTACCGCTCCGCCATTATTTTTTCTTAATAGAAATATAGGGTATAAATAATTTTAGTATATACGATTTCTGCCGCTATATTACGAATATTGTTAATATGCCAAACAGCTTTCCCATTTTAACCGGGCATAAATAGCAGACAAGGGTCTGAAGCTTTTGACTAAAATTATGGCATATAATAAAGCGTTTGGAAAAATATGTCTTGCTATTCCATACCCAACCTTGCGGGGATCTGCCATAAACTCTTGGGGCACCGGCAGATGGGCGGCTGATTTTGTACAGGTCAATGGCGGGTGGATAATATGAAAAGAAATACCCTCTGAAGCATATTCAATATTCAGGCATTTCGCCAGCGATTCCAAAGCGCCTTTGGTAGAAGCGTAAGGCGATATTCCGATAAATCCGGTCACTCCCACGCCAGAGCTTGTAAAAATTATTTTTCCCTTTTTTTGCGCCTGCATATATGGCAGAACGCTTTTAGCCAAACGCAGCCCGCCATAATAATTCACATTGAAAACCCGTTCATATATATCAAGGCCCGTATTACGCTCATTATCAAAAGTACAAAGGCAGGCATTGTGAATCGCAATATCTATGAAATGAAAGACCGCAATGATTTCTTTCACAGCGGTGTTTATCTGTATATCATCGCATACATCTGCTTTACAGCACAAAAGCTGTTTGGGAAAAGCTTTAGCTAAGCCTTTTAAATTATCTGTTTCTATATCCAGTACGGCAACCCTGCTGCCGTCTTTAAGCGCCTGTTCTGCAAAGTAATATCCAATGCCTTGATTGGCGCCAGTAATGATAATATTCGCCATTATTCCGCTCCTATCTCAGTAAAAAATTTTTGAATATGCTGGTAAGCATTTGTACGAAAAGCGTTTTTTCGTTCCTCGGACAGTGTTCCGCTTAACAGCCACCTTTGAGCGAAAAAATAAATCGGAGCATAATATTTCACCGCTAAATACTCGCTGTCTGCACTCGGGATAACGCCCGCCTGTATAAGAGCAGAAAACACCTTGCTTTGAAAAGCAAGCGGCTCGGCAAACAACCAACGGTCATACGCTTTCCAAATGGCGCTGTTGCTGAATTGCTCTATTAAAAGCATCCGCATTACTCTATTACAGAAGTTATCCATTAAATACTTATCAAAAAAAGTATCGCACACGGTTTGATAAAAGTTTTCCTTTGCAGAAAAAGTTTGCTCAGCAAGCGCCGTATCCAACTGACCCATCATATCGCCCACTTTTTTCTCAAACAGATAAAGCAGCTGGTCAAAAATAGCCTGCTTATTTTTAAAATAGTAATATACAGAGCTTTCCTTGATCTTTACCCGCCCGCAGATGTCCCGGATGGATACCGCAGAAAACCCTCTTTGAGAGAACAATTCCAAAGAAACCTCTAATATGCGCTGTTTTGTGTCCTTCATTTAACTTCTCATTATCTAACAGTCGTTAGATATATTATACCTAACAACTGTTAGATCGTCAAAAAGAATACATACACCCGCAACACCATAAAACAGCCGGGAATCAGGTTTAAAAACATCTTCCCAATTATGATGCTTATAATAACGATATGCGTTATGTTACTTGTTATTTTAGATGCAAATGAAAACTTTAGACTTTATTTAATATTGAAATATATATATTTTTATGGTAATATGTATAAAAAATGAAGCTGGGCAGTTATAGACTTGTTGCCCTGTTGGGTGTTGGGCTTGTTAGCAAATGCCTCCGCTGAAAATAAGATGTATGACCCAGAAGCATCTTTTAAAAGATGTGCCAATCTGTTTTGGCCATATTTAAACGACAAAGCTTATCAGCAATTAACCCAATTAGCTGACGATAGATTAAACAGTTGGGACAAACAAAACCTATCAGCTGAAACAAACTTTACTCTAAGATTAAAAAAGCAGACCTGTTCTATAAAAATTGTATAGACGACAATCCCGATATATTGGAAACTTATCTTTCTTAATAAGGAGCGATTAATATGACAAAAAAAGAATGCCGCGACCTTATGGACGTATATCCGCTTCCCACCAGATGGCTTAAATTCTTAATTTTTTGGGGCTTACCTATTTCCATTGGTTGGAGCATATTTTTAATAATTGGCGAAATTGCTTCTATAAAATATTATGCCGGCTACGGCTACAACAGCAATTTAACAGATATGGCTGTATTTTTTGACGTCCTCGGCGTAATATTTTGTGTTATCGCATATTATCAATGCGCGCATAATCATGGCCTGTCTGCATACCGCATGCTGATATTTGTTTTTTGGTATAGTATAATTATCTTGGCCGTATTTTCTTTAATATACCTAAATTATGTTTTAGCCTGGCGTGCCTTAATATATCTGCCCATAGCCATTTTAAACACAGTATACACATGCAAACGAAAGGATTTCTTCCTTGGCACATTTAATACTGCAAAAAACTCAGGCGGCGGTATTGCCCAAAACAGCCTTGAATCAAAACTAGCCCCAGGCGAACTTAAAGAGCCCGCTCCATCTCCCGCGCCAGACATTCCCCGAATGCCTAAGGCGGCTTTTGCGCCGCGTGATGCGATTGTGTGTGCCAGCTGCGGCAATCCGCTGTCCAGGGAAGCAAAATTCTGTACATACTGCGGACATGCTTTGCAGGAACAAAACATAGCGCACTTTGCAAATACAATACTGCCAAAAGAAAAAAGCCCTCAGGATATAATTTCAGAATGCAGCCGCGGAATTAATGAATTTACCCGGATAGTTGTACAGGCTGGCTATAAAATAATCCATGAAAACGCGCCGGCACAGTTTAATGCCTGTGCAATAACAGTATATGCCAATATCTCGGATGAAAACAGGAATGCCGCAGATAAGTTTATCCAGCAGCAGTTTGATACGCAGCTGATAAGCGCGTATCAATTCTATCAAAAATACTATGCCGCCGCGCTGGCCGGGGAAGTTAAAGCGCCGGATAACCCAATATATAACAACAAGCGCTGGCCTCTGCTCTTTATTTCCGCTCTGCTTATCCGCGAATGCTGCGGCCCCTTAAGAGAAGAAGACGATTATATATCGGCGAATGATTTATTAGTTAAAAATACCGCCCATCTTATAGAGGCGCTGCTATAATAAAATTATTAACTTTAAGTTTGAAGGAGAAATATAATAGTGGCTATAGCCAAAGACTAGTTTCCAACGTTGGCTTTAATATAAATTTGGTTGAAAAATATTCACAATTATGATAATATAAATAAACTCTTAAGCTTGGGGAGAGAAAAATGATAAACGCCGCATTATATATCAGAGTTAGTACGCAGGAACAGGCCCTTGAGGGCTATTCTCTTGATGCCCAGCAGGGCAAGCTTGAAAAATATGCTGAATATCAAGGATATAACATATACGGTATTTATCGGGACGAAGGATTTTCAGCCTCGACCATTCATCGCCCCGCATTATTACAGCTTATCAATGCTGTTAAAAGTGGCTTGGTCAATATAGTAATTATATACAAGCTTGACCGGCTTTCGCGGCGTGTTAAAGATGTGCTGGAATTAGTTGACCTTTTTGAAAAATACAACGTTACTCTTTTTTCATTAAGCGAAAATATAGACCTTTCCTCCCCATTTGGCCGCGCTGCTCTCAAAATTTCCGCCACATTCTCAGAGCTGGAGCGCGAAACAATTATTGAACGCACACGGCTTGGCAAGGAACAGCGTATACGGGAGGGCAAAATGATGTATAATGGCAATCCTCCGTTTGGATACAGGCACGACAATGATACCGACAGGTTTATAATTAACGAGCCTGAAGCGGAAATGGTGCGCAAAATATTTGAATTATATTTAGAGGGCTATTCTCTCAGAAAGCTTTACGACTATTGCAAGGAGGCGTTTGGACATCCATATTTCAGTAATCCAATGTGCTGTAAGGCCATTCTGCATCGGCCTATGTACGGAGGGTATTTTAACTACAAAAATGAATTATATAAAGGCACAAATTTCGAGCCCATTATATCCTTTGATACTTACTTGAGAGCGCAAAAACGGCTTGAAGAAAACAGAACGCGCCGGACGCACGATAATACTCCTTATTTACTCACAGGCCTTTTAGTTTGCGCCCAATGCGGCAACCGCTACGTCGGTAAACTCTATGAGCGTTATAATAAGAAAGCAGACGGTAGTGAAACAAAGCACTATAAATATACTGCATATGGTTGTGCTGCACGAGTGAAACGTGACAAAAACTATCATCCGGCAAGGTGTAATAATACTATTTACCCTGCAAAACAGCTTGATGATTATGTTTGCAACGCTGTGGAAAACCTTAAATTTGACGGATTTATTGAAGGCGAATACCGTTCAGGCACTATAGATATGCTCGTCAACGAAAATGCCCGACTAAAAGCGCAGATTGATAAATTGTTAGATTTATACATTTCCGACATGATATCAAAAGAAACTTACCAGCAGCGCGCTTCGAAGTTAGAAAATGAAATAGATAAAAATTCGGAAATCATAAATCAACAGAGCAAAGCCGACATTCAGCCAAATGTCGGAATAGATTATATCAAGCAGCGCCTTGCTGGATTTCATGATGCCGATAAAAAAGAGAAGCGCCAACTTCTTCAATTATTGATAAAGCAAATACTTATTGATGGAGATAATATATTAATAGAATGGCGTGTAAAATAATTGTATGCTTTTAGAAGTTGTTATGTACACGCCCGTCTCAGGTCCCATAAGCCCTATATCCGCCTGTCCCGAAATTACAGCCGTCATGCTTTTATCCGAGCCGCCTCCATTTGTTAAATCTATAGTAATACCTTCTTCTTCAAAATAGCCCAAGCTTATTGCCGCATAAAAAGGCGCATAAAATATCGAATGGGTAACCTCATTAACTCTTACTACGTTTTCATCCTGGCTTTGGCAGCCCGCCATCAGTCCAGCTGATGTTAAAGTCAAAATAAGTACACAAAAAATGCTGATAAGCTTTCTTTTCACAAATTCAAACCTCCTGATTCTTTTATATTATCATTATTATGAAGCGGTTGTAAAAGGGTGACAGGGTTCCAGAGTCAGTATTTTTATCCCAGTAAATAAAAAGAGCGTCCCCGTCTAAAGCGCATACGGTTCGCTCCTTTTAAATTAATATTACTTTTATTGTTTGACAGAAAAAATCCGCTTCTCAACCCATTTAATAATCTAAGCTCACATATAAAAACGGCTTCAGTATTTACCAAAACAGCAGCTCAGCACGCGTGTTTTTACAAACATCAAGCACCGCGGATAGACGCTAAAGTCAGAAATGAAAAATATAAAAAGCAGCTTTTAACAATAAAAATCACATATCCTCTTGTTCGTCTCCTGGCTGGGTATAAATAAAATGCACTTCTCCCGCATTCATATCCATAACCATATTATCCTGCATAAGCATAAACATATTGCCCTTAGAATCCATGGCCATATTATCAGAGATGCGCATAAACATATTTCCTTCCATATCCATTACCATATTGTCTGACATCTCAAACGCAAGGTTATTACTATTCATATCAAAAAACATTTTGCCCATAAATCTCTTCTCCTTTATATAATTATATACTATGTACTGTGAAATTGCAACAGGCATTATAACCTAATATTAACGCATTTTGTAGAGCTACAATACATCTTGGACAGTAGAGATCAAAAAAGCGGATAAAAA
>URYI01000113.1 GCA_900552055.1 uncultured Eubacteriales bacterium
GCCGGGCCGCGCCGCCCCCCGCCCTGAAAAAGGCTGCTATAGAGCAGAGCTTTCAAAAATCTAAATTATATTCTGGGCAAAGGCATCTGAATCAAACGTCATTAAATCCTCTTTTCCTTCACCTACGCCTATATATCTTACCGGTATATCCAATTCCTGCTTTATAGCTATGACTACGCCGCCTTTAGCGGTGCCGTCCAGCTTGGTGAGTATAATGCCGGTTATATCTACGCACTCTTTAAAGGTTTTGACCTGGCTTACGGCATTTTGGCCCGTCGTAGCGTCCAGTACGATAAAATTTTCCCGTGCGCCTTCCCAGTTTTTATCTATGATCCGGCCTATCTTGGCCAATTCCTGCATAAGATTGGCTTTGTTATGAAGGCGTCCTGCCGTATCGCAGATAATAACATCGCTGGAACGCGCTTTTCCGGCGGCTATGGCGTCAAAGATAACGGCGGCGCTGTCTGCACCCTCGCCGTGCTTGACTATCTGCGCGCCTGTTCGCTGTGCCCAGATGCTGAGCTGCTCTGAGGCCGCTGCCCGGAAGGTATCCCCTGCGGCAAGCAGTACCTTTTTGCCCTGCAATGCGTATTTATAGGCCAACTTTCCGATGGCCGTAGTCTTGCCTACGCCGTTTACCCCCACTACGAGTATAAGAAGGGGAAAGCTTTCTTCAGGCGTCTCTTCCGCCATAATTTCTGAAATAATCTCTCTTAACAGGGCGAAGATTTCCTTTGTATCTCCCTTTTTTTCAGCTTTGACCTTCTGGCGCAGACGCTCTATTATTTCTTCTGTAGCTGCTGTGCCGATATCAGAGGAAAGCAATACCGCTTCCAGTTCCTCGTAAAATTCTTCATCTATATTGTTATAATATTGGATGAGCTGGCCTAATTTATTTCCCAGTTCTGAACGGGTCTTTAAAAGGCCGCCCGCAAGCTTGGCCCAGAAGCCCTGCTTTTGCCTGCCTTCACTTTCTTCCCGCTTCAGATCGGGATTTTCCTGGTTCTTATTTTTTCCGAATATGCCCATTGTTTTTCTCCTTTTAGGATATTTTGCTTTCCCTGAGCTGCACCGAAACCATTTTGGATACGCCTTTTTCCTCCATTGCCACCCCGTAAAGGGCGTCTGCTTCTTCCATAGTTGGCTTGCGGTGGGTAATTACAATAAATTGGGTTTTTTCCGCAAAATCCCGTAGGTAAGCCGCGAAATTATATACATTGGCTTCATCCAGAGCCGCTTCAATTTCGTCCAGTATGCAGAAGGGAGTAGGCTTTAATTTAAGCATGGCAAACAGAATGGCGATGGCTGTGAGCGCGCGTTCTCCTCCCGAAAGCAGGGAGAGTAATTGAAGCGCCTTGCCCGGCGGCTGAGCTACTATCTCAATTCCGCTGCCCAGTATGTCCTCGCTGTTTTCCAGCCTCAGTTCAGCCCTTCCTCCGCCGAACAGCTCTTTAAAGGTTTCGCTGAAATATCCGTTTATAACGGCGAACTGCTCTTTAAACTGCACTTCCATCTTTTTGGTGACGTCCTCGATAATTTTGCGCAGATCTCTTTCGGCTTTAAGTAGGTCTTCGTTCTGCACAGTCAGGCTTTCAAAGCGCTCTTTTGATGAAACGTATTCCTCAATAGCGTTGACGTTGACGTTTCCCAGTTCATTTATTGCTCTGCGCAGTTTTGAAATTTCAGTCTGCGCGCCGGTAACTTTGAAATTTTCCTGGCGCAATTCTTCTGCGCCGGCATAGGTCAGTTCGTATTCGTCCCATATTCGCTGCTCCATAGCTGCTATATCCGAATCTATCTTTTGCAGAGATAATTCCAATTTGTGACGGCGTTCGGAAGCTACCAAAGCATCCTGCTCCAAATCCTTTATTTTGCGCTGATAATCCTTTATGGCGGCAGAAAGCTCCTGCTTTTTAAGTTCCAGAGAAGCCGAGCGCTCCTGCTCTTTTTCCAGCGCCGTTTTTTTCTTCTCGACTTCCCGGCCCGCCTGCACGCTCTGAAGGTTTATTTCCTCCAGCTGGGCTGCGCATTTGAGTATTTCCTCTTCCAGCCGGGCTTTAAGAGCGCCCGTTTTCTTTAATTCGTTTTCCGACCGGCTGATGTCCGACTGGGAAGCGGCCAGCTCTTTTTCCAAGCCAGCCAGCTGTATTTTTTTAGCAGTCAGTGCTTCTGCCATATGGTCCCGCTCTATAAGGCGTTTATTATATTCAGCCTGCCGTGCGGCAAGGGATTCCTGAGCCTGTGCGCTGTCCTGTTCCAGACCGCCCTGCATGCTGTTTATCTCGGCAATGTTTTTCTCCAGCTCGGACAGGGTTTCCTTAAGCTGTTCCCCTTCCAGAATCAAAGCGTCGGCGGCGGAACGGTTCTGCTCCAGGTCCTGTTTGAGCTTATCCAGGCGCTCGGAGTCTCTGGCTGAAAGTATTTCCGCCTGGTGAAGCTGTCCTGCCAGCTTATTAAGCGCTTCTTCCGCCTGTTTATGTTCTGCGCGGAGGCCGGCCAGCTGCTCTTTAATCTGAGAGCATTTTGTTTTAAGGGTTTCAGCCGCCTGAGCCGTCTCGTCAATTTCACGGGTGCGTCCCAGCAGGGAAGTGAGCCGGCTCTGATTTGAGCCGCCTGTCATTGCGCCTCCGGCGTTGATAATGTCCCCGGTCAGAGTGACAATACGGAAGGAATGCCTGTTTCTGCGCGCAAGATTAATAGCTGAATCCATTTCTCGGCAGATTACAGTTCGGCCCAGCAGATTATTTATTATTTCCTGGTATTCTCCGGGGCATTTTATAAGCTGGTTGGCTGTTCCAAGACATCCGGGGATATCTTTAAGGGAGCTTTGTTCCTGAGGGGAAAGAAATTTGCCTCTGATTGCGCTTACCGGCAGGAAGGTTGCACGGCCTAAATTGTTGGCGCGCAGATATTCTATAAGGGCTTTGGCGTCCTCTTCCGAAGGAGTGACTATATTTTGCAGAGCGCCGCCCAGGGCGGCCTCTATTGCCTTTTCATATTCCCTGGGTACGGTTATGAGCTGAGCCAGCACTCCGCATATATGCTTTTTTATCTGCGGCTGGTTATCCTGCCGCTTAAGAAGCTGCTTGACGCTATGCTGGTAGCCCTCGTAATCATTTTTCATCTCATTGAGCATATTAAGGCGGGAGTTTGCTGCCTGAAGCTTTGCCGCAGCCTGATTATATTCCTCCTGCCCTTTATTTATGCCGGCGGTCAATTCTTTTACCCGTGCTGCTTTTTCTTCGCTTAAAACTTCCAGTTGGTTTTTTTGTTTGTTTAAAGCGTCGGCGGCTTGGTTTTGGGCGTCTATAGCTTCCTGAATATTCTGCTGCTCTTTCTGAAGCTCTTTAAGGCGCTCATCAGCGCGCTGGTTGCGCTGAAAAATATTCTGCCGCATGGTTTCATAGCGGCTGATATTGGATTTGACGTCAGACAGGCTGTTCAGGGCGTTTAAAATTTTGTTTTTTTCTGCCTCCAGTTCTTGGTTTTGGGCAACAAGGCGTTCATTAAATTCCTTAAGAAGGTTTTCCTCCTTTTGCAGTTCCTGGTTTTGGGCGGCCAGCCTGGTCTCCAGTTCCTTTTTTGCCTGGCCGTCTCCCAGCACGGCCTGTTTTAAAGCGCTTTCAGCTTCCAGTGCATTTTTTAACTCCTGATTTAGGCGCTGGCTGTCTTTGGATATATTTTCTGCGCGTTCATTAAAAACCAGGCATTCGCCGCTTTCCTTTTCAATAGCGGCGGTCAGGTTAAGAATGGAAGTCCTGGCTTGTTCCAGCTCTGCCTCCAATTCAGCTAAAGTGCTTTCCTTTAAAGCCAGTTGGTTGTTCAGCTCGCCGGAGAGCCGGGTTTTTTCCTCATGTTCCCCCTGAATAGACTGCATGCCCGCTCTTATTTCCTCTTTTTTGCGTGCGGATATGCCGTGCTGATATAAATAAAAATTAACTTCCAGTTCTCTGAGCCTTTCGCGCATGGAAAGATATTGCTGAGCCTTATCCGACTGCTCCTTCAGCGGCTCCAGGCGGCTTCCCAGCTCTCCAAGGATATCTCCGAGGCGGGTAAGATTATCGCGGGTGCGTTCCAGGCGGCGTTCGGCCTCCAGCTTTTTGGTTTTGTATTTCATTATGCCTGCGGCTTCTTCAAAAACCGCTCGCCGCTCTTCAGTCTTATTTGAAAGTATATTATCAATTTTTCCCTGGCCTATTATAGAATAACCTTCCTTGCCTATACCGGTATCCAGGAATAATTCTATTACGTCTTTCAGGCGGCAGGCGTTTTTGTTAATATAGTATTCGCTTTCACCGCTGCGGTAAAGCCTGCGGGTGATGGCTACTTCGGAATAATCTATGGGCAGTTCACGGTCGGTATTGTCAAAGAGAAGGGTTACTTCGCAGAAGGAAAGCTTTTTGCGCGTTTGGGTGCCGCCGAAAATTATATCTTCCATGCGGCCGCCGCGCAGCTGTTTCGCGCTCTGCTCGCCCAGCACCCAGCGCACGGCGTCGCCAACGTTGCTTTTTCCGCTTCCATTAGGACCGACTATAGCGGTAATCCCTTTGGTGAAGCGCAGCTCGGCTTTATCTGCAAAGGATTTAAAACCATATATATCCAGGCTTTTTAAAAACAAACTTATCTGCCTCCATAGCGCCGCGGGGTCAGGCGCGTGGGATATCGTTATGAAAGAATCACAAACTAATTAATTATATCACAATCAAATAACTTTGTACAGTGCGGATAAGCATTAATAGACGCTGTAATGTGCGCGCAGAGGCCGCAGATGTTGAACTTTCGGAGTTTCAATATTATTTTCCTGCTAAATGATATTAATATTGTGCATTGCACTAATTGCTATTTTACTTTATAATTATAATGCTAATAATTTATAAAGGAGGTTTTTCCAATGAAAAAGGGCATTAAGCTTCTTATATGTGCATTGTGCCTTGTTTTCTGTCTGGGCATGCTTGCCGGCTGCGGCGAGGGCGGTGATGCGGATTCAACTGCTACTCCTGCTCCTACCGGCGCTGCTGGTACAGGCGGCGCTACAGCTTCAGGCGAAGCCCAGAATCCGTATCTTAGGCCGAGGGATGAGAGCTTGCAGAATGCTATAAAGGAAGGCGAAACATATCGCTATTTCATTTATACCACTACTGACTCCAACAATCCTTTTGAGTCTATGGATGACGAGAGCAGAGAGTATAATCTGAACCGTAAAAACGCTTATGAGACGCACTATGGCATCACTATAGAGTATGTGACTGCCGGCGGTGCTGACTGGTATGTGGCTTTTGCGGCGGCGGCGGCGTCCGGCGCGCCCACAACTGATATTTATCATGCGGGCGGACCCTTTACCATGTATACCAACTACAACTATCAGGGCAATCCCGGCAGCGTGCTTGAGCCTCTGAGCCAGTATTCACAGTATGCCGATTTTACGGACGAAGAATACTTTGATCAGACCAGCCAGGCGGTTACAACTTACAGTGGGGAGCTGTATTTTGCCGTTCCCAATGGCGTAGGCATTGATTCGGTTTCTTCCAATCTGGTGGTTATGTTCAACAAAGAGCTCCTTGCTTCAGCCGGATATGAGGACGATGAAATATATGATATGTGGCGCAATAAAGAATGGAACTGGGATATCTTCCGCCAGATAGCCAGGGACACCACTGACCTGGACAATGATATTTATGGTGTAACTACAGGCCAGAGCAACTCCCTCATGTGGGGATTGATGCCCAGTAATAGTTCAGCCATACTTTCACTGACTGAGGATGCCGAATCCGGCCAGTCGTACTGGGCTTTCTCTGGAAATACTGATAATGCTCTGGCGGCGTGGGATTTCTTTATCCAGATGGGAAATGATAATTCCGTACTGCTGTCCAATGAGGCAGAGGTAGGACCTTTCCGCGCGGGCAACATTGCAATGATGGTTACATATGTAAACCGTGCTGATACTCTGACCAATTTCCGTCAGTATCCTCAGTTCGGTATAGTGCCTGTTCCTATGGGACCGCAGGCAGATGATTATGTTTCCACCAACAACTGGTTCACTCCTCTGTGTGTATTTAAAGGTACTGCCAATCCGGCTGGTTCGGTACAGCTTTTGTCCGAGTATTTAGCTCCCAGATATGCTAAGAGCAGCGAGGATGCTCAGGCCGCTTTTGAAGCCAGTGCAGTAAGCATGGTATGTGATACTGAATCAGTTGAAGTGCTGCGTTCCATTCCCGATATATCCATTACTGAGCCGTATATAATCTATTGGAGCACTCCGAGCTTCAATATGGGCGAGACGACTTCAGCGCTGTGCAATCTGTATACAGATCATAATACGAATTTTATCAGCGGTGCCGAGACTCCGGCAGTATTGTTTGAGTCTATAGAGAGCGCGTTGAATAATGCGTTAATGGATGCCCAGATTGTATTTGATGACGCTACCTGATAATTTAAATTGAGTAGCTGTTTGACCTATGCCGCGTGCTTAAATGCACGCGGCTTTTTATTTTTTCGCTGCTTATTTTGCATGCCTTGCGGGCGAGCGCAGCGGCGGGCGGGCAATATAAATGGGCGCTGAAGAGAGAAAAGGG
>URYI01000114.1 GCA_900552055.1 uncultured Eubacteriales bacterium
CCCCGCCTGCCCCCGCCTGCCCCCGCGCCCCGGCCTCGCGCAAAAATTCAATCAAAGTTTGTCTTGAAGTATATGCGGCATATGTTTTAATAAACGGCGCTTGTATAAGCAGGTATATCATGCTATAATACCAAATGAGGTGGTATATATGAGGAATTTAACTATTAAGAGAGATAAGAGCTTTGTGGCCTGTTTAATGGCGGATAAGGTGTATATGGAAGATTCGGCCTCAAGCGAAATAACTATAAATAATGTGCCCTGCCGGCTTTTGGGGACTTTAAAAAACGGCGAACAAAAGACTTTTTCCATTCCCCAGGAAGAGACAAAAATATTTGTAATAGCGGATAAATTGAGCAAAAACTTCTGCAATGAGGTTTATACTGTTCCTGCCGGTGAAGAGAATGTATTTTTAAGCGGCAGGAACCATTTTAATCCAGCAAGCGGGAATGCGTTCCGGTTTGACGGGAATATCCGTCCCGAAACCCTGGAGAACCGGAAAAAGGGAAATAAAATAGGCTGGATTATACTGGCTGCGGCTGTTGTTGTGGGAATTATTGTGGGGCTTGTTTTGTCTATTCCTGGTGCGTCGGGTGAAGCTAAGGAATTTGTTTACGAGCAGATGCATATTACCCTGAACGACTATTTTAAAGAAACCTCTTCTTCGGGGTTTGACGTATGCTATGAGTCCAGGGACATAGCCGTATTTGTATTAAAGGAAACTCTCAGTGAGGACAAAACGCTGGAGGAATACGGTGAAATGGTCATTTCTGCGAATGACATGGATTCTTCTGTTGAATTGCAGGAGGAGGCCGGCCTGTATTATTTTGAATACGATTATGCCGGCTCCAATCCGGAGGAGGCTATTGGTTATTTTGCGGCGGTGTTTAAAAACGGCGAAGATTATTGGCTGATACAGTTCGCCTGCTATAAAGAGTCCTATCAGGGATACCGAAATGATTTCGTAGAGTGGTCTAAAAGCGTTAGGTTTGAATAGGAGGAGAAATTCTATTAAATAATCTGAACAGAACAGCATATATATGAATATAAAATTAGCTGGACAAACGGCCGGATTGTTGATATAATATCCATCGCTAAGATTGGGTTCGGGCAAATAACTCATATTAAAGCGCTTTAGGCGCAGATAATATGCGCCTGGCAAAAGAGGATATTATTATCCGGCCTAAGTCCAGAATTGGGGCATGTCCCAAAGAATGCTTTAAAAAGCCTTTCTTAAATGCAGTATAGTTTTCAAGCCAATGTAGCTCAGCTGGCAGAGCAGCAGTTTCGTAAACTGCAGGTCAAGGGTTCGAGCCCCTTCATTGGCTCCATTATTTTCCGGGGTGTAGCGCAGTTTGGTAGCGCGTTTGGTTCGGGACTAAAAGGTCGCAGGTTCAAATCCTGTCACCCCGACCACGAAAAAGCCCGCCTTTGTCCGAAAGACAAAGGCGGGCTTTTTCGAACTAAGCGTTCCGCAAAGCGAAACGTGAAACATCCTTCGGATGAGAAGCGCACTTCGTGCGTGAAGATTTCATTCAATGAGAACAGGAGGAACGCTTAACTTCACATCGTGCGCAAGCACGATGCTTTACGGCGGCATCGCCGCCGCTTCACTTGGCGCGCAGCGGCAGACTTCACGAATATTGCAGACTATCTTCATATATGGTATGGTTGAGCTACAATAGGGACAAAATTATTTTATTGCCTATGTTATGTGGTGTTATTAACTTAAAAATCCAACTTCAAGTTGGAAAATTCCAATGACTGCGTTATTGATTTATAACATTTTAACCCTTAAAATATAAATGTAGCTACGAGAAATAAAAAGGAGTGTAACTATGGATAATTTGAAGTTGAATGATAATATTTGTTTTTATAGAAAAAAGCAAGGTTTAACACAAGAGGAACTTGCTCAAAGGTTAGGTGCAACTAATCAGTCGGTATCTAAATGGGAGTCGGCACAGTGTTGTCCGGATATTAGCTTAATACCAAGGCTTGCCGATATATTTGAGATAAGCATAGATGAATTATTTGATAATGAGCCGAGAACGTCTGTGACTAAGGGAGTTAACGATACTAAAAAAGACGCTGTTTTTTCTGAAGCAATGAAAATTATGAAAGAAAGCGGTACAGTTTCTACATCATTGTTGCAAAGAAAACTAAATATTGGCTATGAACAAGCAGTACATTTAATAGACTTGCTAAAAGGTGAAGTGAAAGATAAAGAAGATTGCTCTTCGCAATTCTCTTGGCCGAATGATGATATATTACGTGTTGTAGTTGCCAGAGGCAAAAAAGTTATATCGGTCGACGACATAGATAAAACTATAGATATTACTTTTCCAAAAAACTGTAACGAAACTACAAGACAATATTTTAAGGTTGAAGTCTTTGGTAATATTTGCTGTGATGCAAGTATTAATGGTGATGTTATAGCTCACGGACAAATTGAATGCAATGAAATTAATGGCGATATTAAAGAGTGTAAAAGCAACATTTCTTGCAAAGGCGATATAAACGGAGATGTTAGTGCTGACGGTAATGTTGGTTGTGGTGATTCAATTAGCGGTAACGTAAGTTGCGGTGAAAATGTTGCTTGTGGAGATGGAATAGGCGGTAAAGTAAACTGCGGCGGAAGCATTACCTGCGGAGATGGTATAAACGGTGATATTAAATGTGGTGGTAACATTGAGTGTAAAAAAATAGAAGGTAATGTTGAATGTCAAGGAAATATTATTTATAAATAACACTTATCCTGCTTCTTGATATTCTGTATATTTCATTGTTAATTAGGCAAGGCAGGAATAACTGTCATACTTTCGGTAACATTACTGCTTAAAAACAGAGTTTTCAACTGCATTTTCTTTGGTATGATTTTAAAGGTGTCGGTATGATTTTTGTCATACCATCAAAAATAGAGTTATCTCGTGGTTTTGGGATAACTCTATTTGCATATATAACTTGAAAATTACAACAAAAAATGTTATATTAAATTAAAGAAAAAGCTTGTTGTTATGCGGAAAATTCAACTTGTGGAAATGACTTCCACAAGTTACACTCTTAGCCTCCCTCTGACGAGGGAGGTGGCAAAACTTTAGTTTTGACGGAGGGAGAGAATTATGAAAGAATATAATAAAGCAAATATCCCTCTTACAAAAACTTTAAGGAAAAATATGACACCTTGGGAACGAAAACTATGGTATGAGTTTTTAAGATATTACCCTATAAGATTTCAAAGACAAAAAGCCATTGGTAATTACATAGCAGATTTCTACTGTGCTAAAGCAAGACTTGTTGTTGAGCTTGACGGTGGCGGACATTATACCGATGGGCAAATGGAAAAAGATAGAGTTCGTACAAAAGAGTTAGAAAGTGTAAATTTAACAGTTTTAAGAATTTGCAATTTAGATATTGACCGTAATTTTAGAGGTGTATGCGAATATATAGATTTAGCTGTTAAAAATTCTCTCCCTCAGTCAGCTTCGCTGACAGCTCCCTCGTCAGAGGGAGCCGAAAACTAATTTGTTCCTAACTTGACATAAGCATACAATACAGCTATGAATGAGGTGTAAAATGTCTGGAAGTAAATTGAGAATCCAGTCAATGGATTTTGCCGTATCCATTATCGACCTTGTGAAACAACTGAAAAAACAGCACGAATCTATAATATCCAATCAAATTGGTAGAAGCGGTACTTCTATCGGAGCCAATATCCGCGAGGCTCAATATGCTCACGGCAAGGCGGATTTTATTGCCAAGCTTCAAATTGCACTCAAGGAAGCAAACGAAACTGGCTATTGGTTGGAACTACTTTACAAAACAGATTATATACAAGAAACAGAATATAAGAAGTTGGATTCGGCTTGTGCAAATATACGGGTAATGCTTATTTCCTCTATCAACACCGCAAAGGGAAATTTATAATGATAAGTAATATCGTATTATAAAACCATTCCTCTATTTTTGTGCGCCGCATTCTCAGGTGTTCCATACAATTCAATATCAGAAGTATTTTTATCAAAATTTTTCAGCTTTTTTTATAAAAATAAATAACGGTTCAATAACCGTTATTAAACCGTTGCCGTATATTTTACTCTTTTTATCTGCTATTATATTATCGTTATATTGCTGAATGCATGAACTGCAATTTAGGCGATAAATAAATCATTTTAGCAAAGGTGATAACGCTATGAGTCAGCTTAAGGTTAAAGTAAGCGTCACTTTGGACGAGGATATAATAGATATAATAAAGAAGCTGTCTGTGAGGGACGGCCGTTCCTTTTCCCAATACATAAATCTGGTTTTAAGAAGGTATATTGAATATCTCAGTAAGGAAAAAATTTCTAAATAAACCCTTTAAGGCCGCCGGGGCATTAACATGTTTTGCCGGGGAGGACGCGGCCGTATGGGCGGCTTGCTTGTATTTATGCCGGCCTTTAATATAAAAGCACGTTGAATATGCCGGGAATATATGATATAATTATATAGTCAAGTGAGAAAAGGCAGAGAGGAGAAAGATTGCTCATGGCCATTTTAATAACGGGCGGCGCGGGCTATATAGGCTCGTCCACCTGCATAGAGCTTTTAAACGCAGGAGAAGAGATAGTAATTGCGGATAATTTTTCAAACAGCAAGCCGGCGGCGTTAGACAGAATCAAGGAGATAACGGGGGCCGATTTTAAATTTTATAAGGCGGATATGCGTGAAGAAGACGCGCTGGAGGAGATATTTGAGCAGAATGACATACGCGAGGTAATTCATTTTGCCGGGCTTAAGGCGGTGGGCGAATCGGTTGAAAAGCCCCTGATGTATTATGATAATAATGTGGCCGGTACGGTCAATCTGCTTAAAAAGATGAGCGCCCACGGGGTAAAGCGCATGGTGTTCAGTTCCTCGGCGACTGTTTACGGCGCGCCCAAAAGCGTGCCCATAAAAGAGGATTTCCCTTTAAGCACTACCAATCCCTACGGCGCTACAAAATTGATGATAGAGGATATTTTGAGGGATGTATGCTTTGCAGATAAAGATTTTTCTGCGGCCCTGCTTAGATATTTTAATCCTATCGGCGCACACCAGAGCGGGCGTATCGGGGAAAATCCCAACGGAATACCCAATAATATAATGCCCCGCCTGCTCAACGTAGCCCTGGGCAAGCAACCCTATATGACGGTATATGGCGACGATTATCCCACAAAGGACGGCACGGGAGTAAGGGATTATCTGCATGTTACAGATTTAGCGGCCGGCCATCTGGCGGCTTTAAATTGGGTGCGTAAAAACAAGGGGGCGGAGGCCTTTAACCTGGGCACGGGCACGGGCTATTCAGTGCTGGATATAATTCACGCGTTGGAAAGGGCGATTGGCCGGGAAATACCGTTTAAGGTGACTCCGCGCAGGCCGGGAGACGTGCCCGAATGCTATGCGGACCCTTCTAAGGCGCTTAAGGTGCTGGGCTGGAAGGCTCAGAGGAATTTAGAGGATATGTGCGAGGACGCCTGGAACTTTGCCCGCAATAATCCGGACGGATTATAATTTTAGAGCCTTGTTTCCTTAAATGCACAGCGCTGCATTAACAGGCTTAAACGCGCGCAAACGAGCCGAATAAGTATTGTCTTTAACGGAATTTGACGCACTAAATTATCCCATATTAAAAAACTGACGGCGCCTCCGGCGCGGCGGGCTGTAAATAATAGAAACGGAGAGAGAAAGCTATGGTTAAAGCCAAGCGCAACGAGCGGATAGCAGTGATAACCCGCATTCTGTGCGAAAATCCGGGGAAGCTTTTTAATCTTTCATATTTTTCCTCCCTGCTGGGAGCGACAAAGTCCAGTCTGAGCGAAGATATTGCAGGACTTAAAGAGCTATTTGAGGTTCGCGGCCTGGGCAGAATAGAAACACTGCCCGGTGCGGCGGGAGGGGTCAGATATATTCCGGTGGTTTCAGACGTGCAGCAGGAAGAATATCTTTT
This sequence comes from uncultured Eubacteriales bacterium, assembly GCA_900552055.1. GTDB lineage: Bacteria > Bacillota > Clostridia > Christensenellales > QALW01 > Neochristensenella > Neochristensenella gallicola. The sequence goes on from URYI01000114.1 coordinate 5,966, forward strand.
AGGGCTGGCCCAGACGCTGAGCGATTCGCGGCGGGCGCTTTCGGGCGGATACATATATATGGCCGACTTAATGAATAATCCCGAACAGCTGGGCTGTATGGCGCAGGCGATGATAAGGCCGTTTGTGAATAAAAAGGCGGATTTTATACTCACTATGGAAACAAAGGGCATTCCCATAGCGCTTATGACTGCCAGGGCTTTGAACCTGCCGCTGGTGGTGGCGCGCAGGGAGAACAGGATAAACGAAGGGCCGCAAGTGACTATTAATTATCTGTCCGGCTCAGGTAAATCAATGCAGGCCATGTCCCTGCCCAGACGGGCGGTTTCGGCGGGTCAGCGGGCGGTTATAATAGACGATTTTATGAAAGCGGGCGGTTCGGTTAAGGGCTTATGCGATTTAATGAAGGAATTTGGCGTAAGCGTTGAGGGTATAGGCGTATTGGTGGCTACTAAAACTCCTGAGCGCAAGCTGGTAGATAAATATTATTCGCTGCTTACTCTGTTTTCGGTAGATGATTATCAAGGCATTATAGATATACGGCCCACCCGGCGCTGAAAAGCCCTGGAGCAGTCCCGCCGCGCGCGCCCGGCCGCAGGCC
>URYI01000115.1 GCA_900552055.1 uncultured Eubacteriales bacterium
GCCGCCCCCCATTAAGGCGTGTTTGAATTTAAAGAATAACTTTCTCCCTCATTTCCCTGGTTATTTTTCAGATACAAGCCCGGCAAAAGCCGAAGCCGGATTAATCATTGCCGTCCAGCAAACTGTAAACAATCTCATTTACCATTAAAGGATTGCCCCTGCCGCCCATTACCGCCATAACCTTGCCGATGACCGCCTTTGCCGCAACCTTTTTGCCCTGTCTGTAATCCGCAACCGATTTTTGCTCCTGAGCCATCACTTTGCGCGCTATAGCTTCAATCTGCCTTTCATCGTTTATCTGCTCCAATCCCTGCTCTTCAACAATTTTTACCGGCTCCTCATCCGTCTCCCATATCTGCCTGAGCAGCTTTTTGGCCGTACTGCTGTTTATCCGGTTTTCTCCGGCCAGCTCGCACAGGGCCGCCAGATTTTTGGAACTGACCTTCCTTTCAGCCTGCGGAGCATCAGATACCAGCATATTGGCCAGCTGCTTAGGATAACTGGTCAATTTAACCGCCTCTTCAAAAAATTCAGCCAGGCTCAAATCGTTAATAATCCTTTCGGCGTCATAAGAATTCAGGCCGTATTCCCTTATATATTCCGCCTTGCGCACGTCGGGCAGCACGGGTATTTCCGCCTTAAGGCCCTCTATATAGTCAATGCTGTTCTCAATAGGGGGCAAATCAGGGTCGGGAAAATAACGGTAATCATTGGCGTTCTCCTTCCTTCGCATGGAATAGGTTTTCCCGCTGGCCGGGTCAAAGCGCCTGGTCTCCTGTATTATGCTCTCGCCCCTCTCCAGCGCTTCAACCTGTCTTTTATATTCGTATTCAATGGCCTTTACTATAAAAGCAAAAGAATTGAGGTTCTTCATCTCAGTACGCACACCAAAAGCGCTCTCGCCCTTTTTGCGGACGGATAAATTTACATCGCATCGCAGCGAGCCTTCATTCATTTTGCAGTCTGAAACTCCAGTATAGAGAATAACCGCTCTTAATTTTTCCAGATAAGCGCGGGCCTCTGCGGCCGAGCGTATGTCAGGCTCGGACACAATTTCTATTAACGGCACTCCGCAGCGGTTGCAGTCTATCAAGGTCCCAAGTTTCTCGTCATGTATTAATTTACCTGCATCCTCCTCTATGTGAATGCGGGTTATACCTATGCGCTTTGCGCCCTCAGACGTCTCTATATCTATATACCCTTCCTCACATAAGGGCAGGTCATACTGTGATATCTGATATGCTTTAGGCAAATCAGGATAAAAATAATTTTTTCTGTCCTGTTTTGAAACCAAAGCAATTTTACAGTTTGCCGCCAGCCCGGCTTTTACGGCATAATCCACCACTTTTTTATTTAATACCGGAAGAGTTCCGGGCATACCCATGCAGACAGGGCAGCACTGGGTGTTTGGAGGCGCCCCGAAATCAGTTTTGCAGCTGCAGAATATTTTAGTCCTGGTCTTAAGCTCTACATGTACTTCCAGTCCTATAACCATTTCATAGTCCTTTATCATATTGTCCCCTCCTTTTTGCTCCCGCTCTTAACCGGCTGCTTTATTTCCCCTCTGTAGGCGCCCGACGATGACGCCCACCCTTCCAGCGCCCTGCCTGCTCTGTAAAGCAGGCGTTCAGAAAAATGAGGTCCGATAAGCTGCGCGTTTATGGGCAGTCCGTTTGAATCCTCGCCGCATGGCAGGCTCAGCGCCGGCACGCCCGCAATATTTACGGGCACAGTATACATATCCCCCATATACATTTCCAGCGGATTATTTATTTTTTCCCCCAGCTTATAGGCGGTAGTGGGCGCAACAGGCGTCAGCAGCACATCGCACTTTTTGAATGCATCTGAAAAATTCTCCGAAACCAGCGCCCGCGCTTGAAGCGCCTTTTTATAATATGCGTCATAATAGCCTGAGCTCAGCGCAAAAGTTCCCAGCATAATGCGGCGTTTTACTTCCGTTCCAAAGCCCTCGCTCCGCGAATTGATATATAATTGAGTTATATCCTCGTATTTTTCGCTCCGATAACCGTAGCGAACGCCGTCAAAACGCGCCAGATTGGAAGAGGCCTCCGCACTGGAGAGCACATAATAGGCCGGCAGCGCGTAATCCAGAGTGGGCATATCCACCCACATAACCTCCGCGCCCAGCTTCTCCAAGCCTTCCGCCGCCTTAAGCAGCCCCGCCTTCACCTCGGAATTTATACCCTTTTCATAAAATTCCCTGGGCAAGCCTATTTTCAGGCCGTCAACGCCCTTTTCAAGCTCCGAGGCAAAGTCCTCCGCACCGCGCGGCGAGCTGGTTGCGTCCCGGCCGTCCGGCCCGGCTATAGCCTGAAGGATAAGCGCGTTGTCCTCTACGTTCCGCGTAATAGGGCCTATCTGGTCAAGAGAGGAAGCAAAGGCCACAAGGCCGTAGCGGGATACCCTGCCATAGGTAGGCTTTAAACCCACTACGCCGCAGAAAGCCGCCGGCTGCCTTATTGAGCCGCCCGTATCAGAACCCAGCGCAAACGTAGTTTCTCCCGCCTTAACGGCCGCGGCCGAGCCGCCCGAACTCCCGCCGGGCACGCGCGAAAGGTCTACCGGATTGCGCGTAGGGCCGAAATATGAGGTTTCAGTAGTTGAACCCATAGCAAATTCATCCATATTTAATTTGCCCATCAGCACACAGCCCGCGTTTTCCAGCTTTTCATACGCGCATGCGCTGTACGGCGGGATAAAATTTTCCAGCATTTTGGAAGCGCAGGTAGTTTTAACGCCCCTGACGCATATATTATCCTTTACGGCCATGGGAATCCCGCTTAAAAATCCGTCTGGCTTAATTTTTTCCGCCTTTTTCAAAGCATTTTCAGCATCCAGCGATATATAAGCGTTTATTTTTTTGTCCTCCGCTTCAATTTGCTCCAAATAGGCCTCCAGTGCCTCCTTAGGGCAAATTTCGCCTTTCAGCATAGCCCCGGACAATTCTTTTACCGTTAAAGCAATTATCTCCCGCATAATATTTCCCTCCTTTATTCCAATACTTTAGTAACAGTTATATATTCCTCGGTTTTGGTAGGGGCATTCTGAATTAAAGCCGCCCTGTCCCAGTCTTGTCCCGGCTCGTCCGGCCTCATCACGTTTTTCAGACCCGAAATATTGACCATTTCCTTATCCGTCTCAATTTCCGAAAGCCGGCCGGCCATATCAATAATATCCCTCATATCCCTCTCCAGCGCTTCTCTGTCGCCAGAAGGAATATTCAGCCTGGCCAGCATGGCTATGTTGTCTAAATCCATTTTTACGCTCTGCTTTTTACGCGTTTTCCCCGCGCTCTGCCCCACTTCGCCCAGATTAAGGGCTTCCAGCTGTTCGGCGTCCACATAATCGGGCGCGCCCGTCATTACGCATACGGCCTCCTTGTTCTTAGGGAACGCTATAACCTCACGCAGGGAATCGCACCCCAGCATAAGCATTACCAGCCGGTCCAGTCCAAAGGCAAAGCCGCCGTGAGGGGGCGCTCCGTATCTAAAGGCGTTCACCATAAAGCCAAAGCGTTCCTCTATCTGCTCATCTGAAAATCCCAGCGCTTCAAACATCAGTTTTTGTATGTTCTGGTCATGTATCCTTATTGAGCCGCTGCCCAATTCCACGCCGTTAAGCACAACGTCATAAGCCTGTGCCCTCACCTTTTCAGGCGCGCTCATAAGATATTTTATATCCTCCGGATACGACATGGTAAAGGGATGATGGGCGGATATATACCTTTTTTCCTCCTGAGAATACTCAAATTGCGGAAAATCGGTAACAATTAAAAATTCAAACCTGCTTTTATCCCTTAAGCCCAGCATATCGGCTATTTCCAGGCGCAGGCCCCCCAGCACCCGGCGCACTGTCTCCAGGCCGTCGGCGCAGAAGAGAATAAAATCACCCGGTTCCGCTTTAACTGCCAGGGCGATGTTATCCAGTTCCTCCCTCGACATGAATTTTGTTAAAATTGAATAATACGAGCCGTCAGGCTGCACGCTTATCCAAGCCATGCCCTTTGCGCCCAGGCTGACCGCTTTTTTTGTCAAACCCTCTATCTCTGTACGGGTAAAGGCCGCGCCTCCCTTAATGCACAGCGCCCGCACCCGTCCCTTTTTCTCCATTGCCTGCCTGAAAACTGAAAAACCACACTGCTCAGCAATATCGCTCACCTCATAAATGGGCATTTCAAAGCGCAGATCAGGCTTATCACTGCCGTAAACATCCATAGCTTCCTGCCATGTCATGCGTTTAAACGGGGGCAGCTCCATATCCATGCATTGCTTAAACAGATATTTAAACAGCTTTTCCAGGTGAATTAAAATATCCTCCTGCCCGACAAAGGAAAGCTCCATATCTACCTGGGTAAATTCCGGCTGCCTGTCGGCGCGCAGGTCCTCATCCCTGAAACAGCGGGCTATCTGATAATATTTATCCAAACCTCCCACCATCAAAAGCTGCTTGAAAATCTGCGGAGATTGCGGAAGCGCATAAAATTCGCCCGGATGCACGCGGCTGGGCACCAGATAGTCTCTCGCCCCTTCGGGAGTAGATTTAGTAAGCATAGGCGTTTCCACCTCAATAAAGCCCTCCTGCTCCAAAAATCCCCTTATAACCGACTGCACCCTGCTCCTGAAGCGCAGATTATGCTGCAGCTGGGGCCTCCTCAAATCCAAATAGCGGTATTTAAGCCTCAGGTCTTCCCTGGCAAGGAAACCGTCCTCCATGGGAAAAGGCAGGGGAGCGGCTTCAGAGAGCAAATTTATGCTTTCGGCGGCCAGTTCTATAGTACCCGTTTTTAATTTTGGGTTATAGGTTTCCGCATCCCTTATGCGCATTATGCCGCTCACCTGCGCCACAGACTGATTTTTTATCCCCTCAGCCAGTTTAAAATCATCGTCTGACAGCAGGCGTGCATCAAATACCGTTTGCAGTGTTCCTTCCCGGTCGCGCAAATCTATAAAAATAACGCCTCCCATGTCTCTCTTGGTCTGCACCCAACCGCATACCGTTATCCTTTTGCCCACTTCGGCCTCTGTCAGTTCCCCGCAATAATGCGTCCGTTCCATATTGCCCTCCTTTTCTCCGCCTTTTTCCTAAAGGCGCCTAAAATCAAAAAAGCAGCCTGCGTCCTAAAAGCCTATCCGGCTTAAGGGACGAAAGACTGCTTGCTTCCGCGGTGCCACCCAAATAAATCAAATATGATTCTCTCATCAGCACTAAATAATGCCTGCCGGCTGTAACGTGCCGGAAACGTCCGCGCCTACTCGCTTTAAAAACTTTGGGACGGAGGCTCCGAGTGTTCTTTCTCCGGAAACAGGGCGCGGCGCTTTCAGCATTTTGCTCCGCTCTCTGAAGCCCTTAAAATCCCGGTTACTTTTCTCTTCATAGCCATTGCCATTTATTTTTTATAATTTATAGCACAGCATTTTTAAACTGTCAAGCTGTTTCTATACGCTTATTTTAAACATTTTTTATCAGCCTATTCCAAATAAGCCTCTCCTGTCAATAAATATCGACATCCGTTCAATTAGAATCCCACTAATCATTATGCATGGATTGATATATGGACTGCATGCGAACATCCAAGTCGTAAGCATCTTCTGCACATTTGTGCAATTCTTCATGTAGCTCCGGAGAAGGCTGCACAGTGGATTTATATTTAAGCTGGTGCTCAAGGCTGGCCCAGAAATCCATGGCAATAGTGCGGATCTGCACTTCTACAGGGATATATTCTGTGCTTTCAGCTAAAAATACGGGCACGCGCACTACAAGATGCAAACTGCGGTAGCCGTTGGGCTTGGGGTTTTTTATATAATCCCTGGTTCGGATTAAAGTTATATCATCCTGCTTTACCAGAAGCCTGGCTATATGGTATATATCGTCCAGATAATTGCATATTACCCGTACTCCCGCAATATCAGTTAAATTTTCCATTATGGACTCAGAGCTGACCTCCAGCCCCTTTCTTTTCAGCTTTCCAGCTATACTGTCAGGAGATTTCAGCCGATACTCCATATGGTGAATGGGATTATGGTCATATTTAACATGAAATTCATCATCTAAAATTTCCAGCTTAGTCCTGACCTCTTTAATGGCCGAACCATACAGCTGGCGCATAGTAATAAAATCCACCAAAACTTCACGCAATTCAGGCTTAATGGATAATTCCGTGTTGCTCTCTGAAATATTCATCTGCATTATTTTATCTATATTCATTTCAATCCTCCATAAGAGCATATTATTTAATATGCCGTTCAATTATTTAAGAGTATAGCACAACCATATAGCAATATCAATAACCCGATATGTATAATATGTAAAATAGCCGGACCAAAATTGCTTATTTAATATCGAGCCTGTAAAAGTATCTAATAAAGGGGGCGGCGCCGGCCGGCCAAAGGCCGGCTCCGGCGGCCGGGCGCGCGGGCGTTTGGCAGGCGCAAGCGTCTCATTGCCGG
>URYI01000116.1 GCA_900552055.1 uncultured Eubacteriales bacterium
GACATGTACCGGGCGTACATGGAGCGAAAGCAACGCAGCAGGACGCATATTTTATTTATGCCTTCTGACCGTATAGTTCCTTGTAAACTGAGGGTAATGCCAAGCTAAATCAGTATTCGTATGATGTTTAAAAAGAATTAAATGCAATCGGAAGGACAACAAGTGCAATTCGCCATTTGCTGACCAGCAAATATTATGCGCACGAAGTGCGTTCCTTTAAATTGTTTGATTTTTTAATGGGAAAATATAAAGGATTTGTTCATGACCGAATTGATTTAACCATCACATCCACCAAAAAGCAAACGCAATACACGGCGCTGTCCTCGATACTAAATTATTTGATGGGATTTATTGCTTCTCTGCGTTTGGTATTCCTTTTGATCCGGAAAGGCATAACGCTGGCTGATTTTACTCTGCTTCAGTCATATGTAATCAAGATGCAGGGGGCGCTGAATACACTGATAGAATCCTATATGTCTATTGAAGAACGCAATCTTTATTTGGACAATCTTTTTTCGTTCCTTGACTGCGCACAACGAAAGACGTCAACTTTGGCAGCGGTAAAATTGCGCAAGGCAACATCGCACAAAATCGAATTTCGACATGTTACGTTTAAATATCCAAATAGCGAACAAATAATTCTTGACGATATCAGTTTTGTGATTGAGCCAGGCGAAACGGTTATGCTGGTAGGGGAAAACGGCGCCGGAAAAACTACTATGCTAATGCTTTTAAATTTGTTTTATGAGGATTATACCGGAGAAATTTTTATCGATGATATTGATATTAAAACTTTAGAAATCCAGTCCCTAAGAGAAGGGATTAGCATGATGTTTCAATCGGGTTCTTTGCTGCCGTTGACGTTGTATGAAAATATTGCTCTGGGAAGAGCCGTACCGGAGGACGAGTATCAAAATTATCCATGGTTTCAATCTCTGGTATCAAAGTATCCGGACGGGATCAATACAATTTTATTGACATATATGTATCCAAACGGTATCCAGCCCTCAGGCGGAGAAGTGCAGCGGATCAAGTTGATGAGAGCCATTTTGAAAAAAGGGGCCGGTGTGCTGGTTTTGGATGAACCGACCAGCTCCATTGATCCTGAAACCGAGTATCAGATTTTAACGTCAATAAAGGAGATTGCCAAAAACAAAACAACTATTCTTGTCTCGCATAAATTATCTTGCGCCATATATGCAGATAAAATTATTCATTTGGAGCATGGAAGGATTATAGAGAATGGCAGCCATCAGCAGCTTATGAAAGCCGGAGGGAAGTATTCAAAACTTTTTAAAATGCAAGCTGAAAACTACATAGAGAAGCTTCCTTCATCAGAGCTGTAATTGTTTAAATAACCCAAAGGTGTTTGTATAAAATGCAAATATTTAGTATGCCATTGCCCTCGGCTTACAAGGAACTGCGCGCCTCATAACGGGATAATTTCTTCATTTTCGGCGCTACCCTCAAGCGGCGTATATCCAGTACGTCTCCATCGTCCGCCTTGAAAATGAAGGAATGCGCTTTGTCTTAGGCTGTAGAGCCAGGCTGGGATAATTGGTTATATAACCTGATCCTCCTTCTTACTATAAAGCAATGACTTTTTCAAGGCATTTTCTGCTGCAATAGGCCGCTGAAAGACTTAGTGCCTTATATAAAGTTCCTCCTGATATATGCTGAAAGACAACTGGACAATTATACCAAAAGCCATGTGTCATAAAAGTTTACGCCTGTTCTTATACCAGCAATATGCGGTCATATCTTGGCGTTCTGAAAAATTCAGCACAATCTGTGCATATCATATTTGTCATAATTAATTATGGATAAAATGCGGCATATAAATTGACAGCCTATAAAAAAGCAAATATAATAAATCGCGCCTTTAGCTGCGGGCTCAGGAAGGCTGGGCAAACCATTGATTTCAGTGGATTTATCAAAAAACCAGGCGGCATCTAAATGGGCGGCACAGGCTATATTTGAAGGCAGTTTCTGTAAGAACTGCTTTTTTAACGTATTTGAATAAGGATAATACTTTTAAGGCCTGTTATTGCGCCTGTTTTCTGTGTTATCCTCAGGCAGCGTGAAGTTAAGCGCTTAAGTGCGTTGGGTGCTGCTGCGTTCTGAACGGGAGCTTATATTATGAGTAGGATTTTTAAAATTTGCTTAGGATTTCTGCGCAGAGAAGCTGTATTATGTATAGCCGTTATGCTGGCTGTCCTTTCATGCTTTTTTGTTCCGCCCAGTCTTGCGTATTTTTCATATATCGACTGGGATACGCTGGCGCTGCTGTTTAGCTTAATGGCGGTTATGAAGGGGTTCCAGAAGGCGGGGCTGTTTGAATATTTGGGAAGCGGTTTGCTTAATAAAACCGCTACTTCCAGAGGCGTAATGCTTGTGCTTGTGTTTTTGCCGTTTGTTTTCAGCATGATAATTACAAATGATATTTCATTGATAACCTTTGTGCCCTTTGGGCTTACAGTGCTGCGTATGGCACATATGCAAAAATGGACGGTGCGGCTGGTGGTGCTTCAGACTGTCGCGGCCAATCTGGGCAGTATGCTTACGCCTATGGGCAATCCGCAGAATTTATATTTATATGCCCGGTCGGGAATGGGGATGGGGGAGTTCTGCCTGTTAATGCTGCCCTATGTACTGCTTTCAGGCGGATGCCTGGCTGTAGCTGCGGCGGCTGGCAAGAATGCTTCAATCCCTGAAATATCAGCTGCTGCGACTTTGGGAAGCCCCCGATATTTGCTTTTTTGCGTGCTGGGCTTTATTATTTGCCTTTTAGGGATATTTAATATAATTCCTCCCGTTGCTATTGCGGCAGTGACGGCGGTTTTTCTCATATTCACTGACAGGCGCTTGCTTGCGGCAGTGGATTACTCACTTTTAGGAACATTTATAGCGTTTTTTATTTTCATAGGCAATCTGGAGCACATAGAGGCCTTTAGGAATATCATAGCTTCATTGTTGGAAGGCCATGTCCGGCTGATGGCCGTGCTGACCAGCCAGATTATAAGCAATGTGCCTGCGGCCCTGCTGTTATCCGGCTTTACAAATCAATGGGAAGAATTAATAGTCGGGTGCAATATCGGCGGCCTGGGCACTATGATTGCTTCTATGGCCAGTTTGATTTCTTATAAGCTGCTGATAAAGGAATATCCGGAAAAGCGCAGAAAATATTTTCTTTGGTTCACGGTATTTAATGCAGGTATGCTGGCTTTGCTGCTGCTGTTTGGCTGGCTGTTGGGATTATAGTATAACTTTTAATTTTTTTGCGGCGGTGATTAGTATTTAAGCGGCGGCTTTTGTTTTAGCAGCTTAGACCGTGCCGTTTAAAATTGCTTGCTTTATTTTCAATGGGTATTTATAATTAATATACCTTCAGTTTGCAAGGGAGACGGTCAGAAGGCATAAAATATGCGTTCTGATGCGTTGCTTTCGTTCCATGTACGCCAGGTACATGTCGTTTAAAAGCGTGCTTTACATGACACAAATTTTATGCCTTCTGATTCTGAGAGCTCAAACGCAGAGAATTTCTTCATTTTCAAAGCAGACGAAGGAAGCGTACCATGGAGTACGCCCATTTAGGATAACGCGGAAAATAAAGAAATTATCCCGTTTTGAGGCGTGTAGTTCCTTGCAAACTGAGGGTAAATAGGAATTATAAATTTGGAGGTGCTGATATGAAAAAATCTCTCGGAGTTAAACCTTATCTGTTTCCCATGCCTGTTTTATTGATTGCTACATATGGGGAAGAAGGAAATATAGACGTTATGAATATGGCGTGGGGCGGTATATGCGCTGATAACATGGTTGCGCTCAATATAACCGAAAGCCATAAAACGGCTAAAAATATAAAGGCCAGAGGTGCTTTTACCATCAGTGTCGCAGACAGGGAGCATTTAGCTGAAGCAGATTACTTTGGAATGGTTTCGGGCAATAAAGTCATGGATAAATTTGAGAAAAGCGGACTGCACGCCGTGCGCAGCGAAATAGTGGACGCTCCGGTTGTAGAGGAATTTCCTCTGACGCTGGAATGCAGAGTGGCTGAAATCCAGCATGATAAAGGGGGCTTTAGAGTGCTGGGTGAAATTGTAAATGTTTTGGCGGAGGAAAGCGTGCTGGATGAAAAGGGAAATGTTGACGCGGTTAAATTGAATGCGTTTATATTTGACCAGTTTAACAGCGGTTATTATGCAATAGGGGAAAAATTGGCCAGGCATGGGAAAGCGGCAAAAAATATATCAAATAAGCTTATTGCCGCCCGGATTATTTTACCCTGAATTGACAAGGGCATATATGGCCAGGACAGGGCTGTTTGAGTGTCCTGCTGTGTTGCTTTTCGCTCCGTGTACTGGAACGTACACCCATTGATGACGACGCAGAAAATGCCGAAATCAGACCGCTGGAGGCGTGTATCCCCTTGGCAATTTAGGGTAAATATTCAGGGTAAAATTTTTAAGGAGGCTAACTATGATTTGTAAAAACTGTGGACAGGAAATCCCCAACGATTCTGTTTTCTGCACTCATTGCGGAACTGCATGCGAACAGAAACCAGCAGAAGCCGCAAATGAACAAAATGAACAGCAGACTGTATCCGATCAAACATATGTTCAGCAGCCGGCGGAGGCCGTTCCTCCAAAAAAGAAGGGCAAAGGACCTAAAATTAAACTGATTGCCATTCTTGCCGCTATAATAATAGTTGTAGCAGGGGTGGGCACACTGGCTTATAATTCACAGCCTGTTCTATCCCGCCTGTTTAACGGCGAAAAAGAGCATTTAACCATGCTGGTGGACCGGCTGGAGGAAAAATATACTCAAAATGAAAATGCTCCTGTAAACAACGTTAAAGCTAAAATAAATTATAATTTCAGCTATGACTTAAAGCAGCTGGAGGAAGCCGGCCTGCCGCTGGACGGCATAGAAAATACCGAAATTTTTCTGAGCCAAACAATGCGCATAGATTCGGATAAAGCTTTATACCGCATTGACCAGGAAGGGTCTTTGCTGGGCGCTGAACTGCCCGAAATATCGGTTGTTCGCAATTCCTCCGAGGATATGGGTATTTATATTGAGTCCCTTACTAAGGATTATATAGATTATAGTTCTTTCCTAACCCTGCTCAATGAATACGGCGTACTTACTCAGGCAGAGCTGTCTGCAAATCAACCTGTGACAACCAATCTCTCTGCAGAGCAGCTGGAAGAGCTGCTACCTTTGCTGGAAAAATATAAAGATGCTATCATTGATACTGCCCTGGATTCCGGAGAAGTAGTCTATGAATCCAATAACGACGACCTCGGATTTAATGCTTACTACTACGAAATTACTTTAACCCCTGAAAGCATATACGATATTATGCAGGCAATCATGGAAACTCTAAATACTGACGATCAGCTCAAGCTTGAGCTTTGCGAGCTCATCAGCCCCGATAACCCACAAGAAATGCTTGAGGAATTGAATACTTCTATTTCGGAGCTGTTAGACGGAATGGCACAAGACCGCGACTCTTTTATCCAAGAAATGGAAACAGAACTGGATGAAATAAAAATAGAACTTTGGTTTGACGGCCGAAATAACCCCCTTGGCACAGCTTTAGCTATTAATGCTTCAGAGGACAGCACGAACCAGGATATTGAAATTACTCTGCTTGACTACAAGCACGGCCGGGATACGCTTACTTTAATTGGCCTTGACATAGACGGAGAGACCATGTTTGAATTGAGCAATGAAGCGGAGGTAAGCGGCTCCAGGAAACAGGGTTCGTTGGATTTGGAAATTAACCAGATTAAGCTGTTGAAGGGAGAATATGACCTCACCGGCTATGAAGTGCAGGGAATACAGCTTTATGAAGGCACCGCCGACTTTACATTGACAGTAGAAACAGATTCCTCCATGACCGCAGACTTTAGTCTGGAATGCACTATGGACCGGATGAACAATGGAATGCGTATGGACATCGAGCCGACTGTGTATATATCAGGCTATAACATGGCAACCACCATGGACTTTGGAGCTATTTCTTCAGAAATAACCGTTGAACCGCTGGATGAAGAAATTGAAGAAGTAAATGTTGTTGAAGTTACTGTTGAAAACTATGCTGACGTTCTTACGCCTGATGAATTTTTAGCCAAAGTGGAAGAGTTCGCTTCAACCCTTGAAAATCTGGGAAACACCCTTCCTTCAACCGATTCGCCGTTATATTAATGAAAATCTTCTAGAATGAGGCCGCAGGTTCATATGAACTCTGCGGCCTTTTGACTTTTAATCTGCTGCTTCGGCAGTATAACAGAGTCCATTGAGCGGGAACAATATCTCTATATGAAAGAGTATCCGTATCGGGCAGCCGATATTAAAACAAGCAAATAATATGCACGAATTTTAGCCGCAGAGGTGGGATAAAATTTTAGTTCACCGCCCCGCGAAGCAGGGCGGTGAACTGCGCAAG
>URYI01000117.1 GCA_900552055.1 uncultured Eubacteriales bacterium
CCGGCCGCAAACGCCCGCCCCCCCTGGGCCTTAAACAGCGCGCTCCCCTGCTGCCGCCTCAAGCGCAAATTCGGCCTATTACGCTTGCTGGGAGTGGCCAAAAGCAGCAGAACTGACATTACAAACAGCATTTCAGCCTATATCGTCCAATTTATAAGGGGTTTCCTGATATACGCAGTAATTAAGCCAATTTGAAAACAATAAATTAGCATGCCCGCGCCAGAGATTAACGGGCTGCCTGTTAATATCGTCGTTAGGAAAATAGTTAGCGGGAATTTCAGGCGCTATTCCCTTATCCAAATCCCGCCTGTATTCCAGTTCCAGCGTGTTGTTGTCATATTCAGGGTGTCCCGTAACATATACTTCCCGGCCGTCCCGGCCCACTATCAGATATACGCCCGCTTCCTCAGACTGGGCCAGCACATATAATTCAGGATGCTTGTCCACATCCTCCCTGTCAACTCCAGTATATCTGGAATGAGGCGCATAGAAATAATCGTCAAATCCCCGTATAAGCTTATGATTGCCCCCTGACGTCTTATGCAGGAATATGCCCGACAGCTTTTTATCCAAAACATGCTTTTCTATGCCGTAATTATAAAAAAGCCCCGCCTGTGCGCCCCAGCAGATATGCATAGTTGAATAGACGTTCTTTTTTGACCAGCTCATAATAGCCGTAAGCTCGTCCCAATAGTGCACCTGACTGAATTCCAGCTTTTCAACGGGCGCGCCCGTAATAATCAGCCCGTCAAACTTCTGACCCCTTATCTGTTCAAAAGTCCTGTAAAAACTCTCAAGATGCTCAAGCGGAGTATTCTTGGGGTTATGGCTGGACGTGCGCAGAAAGGTTACGTCCACCTGGAGAGGGGTATTGCCCAGCAGGCGCAGCAGCTGCGTCTCAGTAACAATTTTTGTGGGCATAATATTGAGTATGGCCAGCTTTAACGGGCGTATATCCTGTGAAACCGCCCTTTCTTCAGACATTACGAAAATATTTTCTTTGGTAAGCTGCCCAAAGGCGGGCAGCTCCCTGTTAATGCGTACAGGCATTATTTTTTCATCCTTTTCCTGAGTATTTTGCGCCTTTAGACCCTGACTCAGCGCCCTTAGAGTAGTTTAAAAGAATATCCGACTTATACGCGTATTCGCTGCTGGCAGAATCCTCATACGCCTTAACGGCATATCGGATAAGCTCATCCAGCAGCTCCTTATAGCTGAGGCCCGAACATTCCCACAGATAAAAGGCGAAGGAGCCGGGAATAGTGTTTATTTCGTTAATATATAGGCTTGAGTCTTTTTTGTCAATTATGTAGTCTATCCTTATCACGCCTTTGCAGTCAAAAAGCTGAAAGACGCGCCGGGTGTAATCCTGTATGCGGGCGGTAAGCTCATCGCTGATAGGAGCGGGTATCCGGCGGGAAAGGGACTGCATGCCCTGTTTTTCTCCGCCGCTCTTTGCGCCCCGCATATATTTTTCGTCATAGGTTAAAAATTCTTCCCATGTTACAGGCATTTCGCATACGCTCACCCTGACGTCCGAACCAAAGCCCAAAGCCGAACAATTAACCTCTTCTAAATCATCCACGCCCCGCTCTACCAGAATCCGGCGGTCGTAATGGGCGGCCACCTCCATAGCCTTAAGCAGCTCCTCCCTGTTCCGGGCCTTGGAAATCCCTATGCTGGAGCCCAGATTTGCAGGCTTGACAAACATGGGATAGCTAAAGCGCTCTTCTGCTTTTTCTGCCAGCGCCTCCGCCTCCTCAGCAAGCTGGCCGCGGTCAAAGTATATGTAATCCAGTACCGGGAAATCCGCGCCCAAAAAAGCCGATTTCATGAGTATCTTATCCATGCCTGCCGCCGAACCTAACACCCCGCAGCTGGTAAAGGGCACCTGCGCAAGCTGAAGCAGCCCCTGAAGGGAACCATCCTCTCCGTTAAGGCCATGCATTGCGAGAACGGCCGCATCCAGGCTGGCAATAACTCCGCTGTCCTTTTTAAACAGGCCGTGCTCCCGCTCAAATTTAAAAAGCTGGCGGGCGCGGGTATTGGCGGGCAGGTAGCAGCGCGCAAGCTCCTTGTCCCCTATATCAAAATTCTTATAGGTATTGATATCCATAAGCTTTTTGCCGGTATACCAGTCCCCGTCCCTGGTTATATAAATGGGAATTATATTATATTTTTCCCTGTCCAGGTTCTCCATCATTTGCAGAGCGGTAACGACTGAAACGTCATGCTCTGAAGACTTTCCTCCAAAAAATACCGCTATATTCATCACACTTAATTACTTCCTTTCAAGCGTAATTATCCGGCAAATCATTTTCAAAAAGCACCGTGTCCCCGGCGGCTCCTATTTGCCCCAAAAGCTCTGAAGCTTCCTTAAGAGAGGCCGCCTCATATATCGCCTGAGGGGTAAATCCGCTCTCCAAAAGCCCTCTTTTAATGCCGGCCGTTCTTTGGGGCAGAACCAGAATGGCTATATCCGCGCTCGCGGCTATCTGACAGCCCAGCTGATAGTGATAATCCTCCTGTTTTTCCCCCAATTCCACAAAACCGGGAGTAACAATTATCCGCCGCCCGTTTTTAAAGCCTGCAAGCACCTCAAGGGCCGCTTTGGCGCCGTTGGGACTGGAATTAAAAGCGTCGTCTATAATGGTCATCGGTTCGCTGGCCACAATCTCCAATCTATGTTCCACCGGCTCCAAAAGATATATCCCGTGCGCTATCTGCTCAACAGTCAAGCCTAATTTATACGCGCAGGCAGCCGCAGCCAGTATATTTTGGATGTTGTGCCTGCCTAATAATTTGGTGCGGCACTGCTGCTGCTTGCCGTCCAGCACCAGCTTAAAGGCGCTTCCCTGCGGGCCAACCGAAATATCCTCAGCGCTGGCAAAGCAGCTGCTATCAAAGCCAAAATAATACTTTTCGCAGCCTGCACGCTCATACATCTGCTCTGTGTACTCATTTCCCTTGGGGAAAAAGGCTGTTCCACCCTTTTTTAAGCCCTCTATAAGCTCAAATTTACTGTCCCTCAGTCTTTCCATGCTGCCAAAGGTCTCAAGGTGCTGCGGGCCTATAGAGGTAATTACGGCAAAATCCGGATGTACAAAACGGCATATATCCTTTATATCTCCCTTATGCCGCGCACCCATTTCGCATATAAAAATCTGGTCGTCCGTCCGCATGCGCTCCCTTATCACCCGGACCACGCCCATTGTAGTATTAAAGCTGGAGGGCGGGGTGAGCACGCTGTATTTCTGTTTTAAGATAGCGGACAGGATAAACTTTACGCTGGTTTTGCCGTAGCTGCCCGTAATACCCACTATTTTCAAATCAGGCCGCGCTTTAAGGCGGCGCGAGGCGCTTAAAACATATCCTTCTCTTACTGCCCATTCCATAGGCTTAGCCGCCAGCGCGGACAAAAACACTAAAAGGGTATTGCATGCGGGCAAAAGATATATAGGATAATAAAATTCCTGCCAAATACAAACCGCGCATATAATCAGGCATACAGCCGCATAAATGCACAGCATGCGCTTAACCCGCGCCGTATATTTAAGAGGCTTTATTTCCTCCCTCTTTTTAAGCGCAAAAGGCAAAAGCAGTATAATGCAGGCGGGCAGCGCAAACAGCGCCCCATCAGAAAAAAGGCTACTGACCAGACATGCCGCCAGGCCTATAACCGCAGCGGGCAGCACCCCCTTAACCATATGCCTTGCATACTGCCTCAAATAATAACTTTCCAGCTGTAGCATATGTATCCCTCTGCGCGCCAGAAGCATGGTCACAAGGCATATCAGAAGCGAACCCGCGCCGTAAAACCACCTGTAAAACAAATCGCTCATTAAATCCAACCTTTATTTCAAAAATGATTCCAGCACCCGCTCAGTCTGCCCCAGGCGCTCTAAAAACGCATAATGCCCCGCGCCCGAATACATAACCAGGCCGCAGTCAGGGATATTCTCCTTCAGAATTTCAGCCATATAAGGAGGAGTGTCCGTATCCTTATCACCCCAGATAAGCAAGGTGGGCACTTTAATATCCTTAAGCAGATATTTAAGGTCCTCGTTGACTATCCGGGAAAAGGTGGCCCGCATTACGTCTGAAAGCTTGCGGTAATCCTCCGAGCCTCTGTTCTTTTTAAAGCGCTCCCGGCTTTCCTGCGTAAAGATCGGCAGGCGCATGATATTTTTTATCAGCTTATACCAGTAAACCTTTATATAGTATTTTAAAGTGCGTTTAGGTCTTATGCCCGCGCTGTCGCAGAGCACCAGTTTTTCAAAGCACCGGCCATAATCCCTAGACATAGCCAAAATAGTGCGCCCCCCGTTAGAATGCCCTATAAAAGACGCGCTTTTAATATCAGCCTCATCCATAACGCATTTTACCGCGCCCGCAAAATCATATATATCCATAGGTTCAATGGGCTGGTCCGACTGGCCGTGGCCGGGCAGGTCTATAAGGGTTACCCGGCAGAAGGCAGACAAAAACTGCGCAAGGGGCATTAAGAGAGAACTGTCATAGCCCCAGCCGTGCAGCAATATAACCTCCCTGCCCTCGCCCAGCTGATTATAATATATTCCGCAGCCCTTATATTCAGTCCGCATGCGCAACCTCCATCCACATTATAAGCGCATCCTCCCCGTTCTCATAATATTTGGGACGCACTCCTAAGGTTACAAAACCAAATTTTTCATACAGCTTTATAGCGGTTATATTGCTTACACGCACCTCAAGCGTCATGCGCTCTATCTTTTGCACCGCGGCCCGCTTTATCATTTGCTCTAAAATATCTTTTCCAACGCCCTGGCCCCTAAAGGAACGCTCAACGGCGATATTAGTTATATGCCCTTCGTCCAGGATACGCCAGAAGCCTCCATATCCGGCCACCCGGCCGTTGGCAAGCGCTATGACGTAATGTGCGGCAGTGTTATAAAGCTCCCCTTCAAAGGATTTTGCACTCCACGGGGACAAAAAAGCCTCTTTTTCTATCTCGCATATCTGCGGTATGTATTCTGCTCTTAATATATCAAAGCTTATGTCTGCTCTCATATTCCCGCTCCGCCTGCGGCTTTCTCAAATAATACGCATCCAGTTCAAAACAGCTTATTAATTCATTCTTCCGCGCCGCCTCAAAGGCAAGCTGCGCCGCCGAAGCCGCCCTCTGATATACCGTTTGAGGCGGAGCCAGCCTTATATTATCAAGCGCTTGGGACAGCGCCTCCATATGCACTTGGGCGCCGTCCCCGGTAAATATTATAGTACGGCCCACGCGGAGATTATCTAATTGAGACGCCAGCTCATTTACCATCAGCGCGCATGGAGCCAACAAGCAAGACTCTTCCGCATATGCGGCGGCATACACCTGCCCCCGCCTGGCATCCAGCACAGAGCATACGACTGCTTCCGGAGAATATACTCCCGCAGCGGCCGCCTCCAGGGTATTTACAGCCGCGCACGGCTTATTCTCCGCCTGCGCAAGCCCTTTAATTGTGCTGACCGCTATGCGCACTCCCGTAAAAGAGCCCGGCCCGGTACAGCAGGCAAATACGTCTACGTCCCCTATTTCCAGCGAACAGTTAAAAAGCGCCTGCTCTATAACGGGCATAAGCATCTCAGAATGCACCAGTCCGTTATTAATGCAAATATCGCTTATAATCCTGCCGTCCCGCCAAATTGCAGCCGAACAATAGCTGCTGGAGGTATCAGCCGCCAATATAATCATACACTTCCGCCGCGCATAATATACGCGGCCCCTCCTTTAATCCTCATCTATTCTTATCAGCCGCGCGTCTCCGGCCTTTTCTATATGCACGCTAACAGCATCCGGCGGCATATCCTCCGGGCCGAGCCGCTCGCACCACTCCACGGCGCAGACGCAGTTCGGGTCGTCAAAATATTCGTCAAAGCCCAGCGAATATATCTCTTCTCCCCTTATGCGGTAAAGGTCAAAATGATACAGGGGCAGCCTGCCGCCCAAATATTCATGCATCAAAGCAAAAGTGGGGCTGCTGACCGCCGAAACGCTTCCCAAGCCCTTAGCCAGTCCGCGCACAAATGCCGTTTTGCCTGCGCCCAAATCCCCGTAAAGCGCAATAAAAGCCCCTTTTTCCAGGCTCCTTCCAAAGCTTTCGCCCGCGGCGACCGTATCCTCTTCCTTCTGCGCCCTGATAGTCATAAAAACTCCCCATATAAATGATTTTATATTTTACTACACTTTGCCCTATAGCGCAAGCTGACTTGCAATATAAATGCATTATTTTGTCTGTCC
Source organism: uncultured Eubacteriales bacterium (assembly GCA_900552055.1). Classification (GTDB taxonomy): domain Bacteria; phylum Bacillota; class Clostridia; order Christensenellales; family QALW01; genus Neochristensenella; species Neochristensenella gallicola. Next base: position 6,269 of record URYI01000117.1, read on the forward strand.
AGGCCGGCAAGGGGAACTAATGCGGGGCGCCGGGGCGGCTCTTGGGCAGGGGAACCCT
>URYI01000118.1 GCA_900552055.1 uncultured Eubacteriales bacterium
CTCTGCGTCAGTATATATTTACTTCTAAAGCCGGAAAATACCGAAATTAAGTCGTTTTTACTAGCCCAACTCCACATAGCTGGAACAGGTCACATAATTAGTCCCGTTGACTGTCGTTGTGATTTCAACATAGTAGCTGTACGCGCTTTCAGGAACAGTGCCCTTTATAATAGAGCCTGTAATCTCGCAGTCAACAGTCTGCCAGGTCTGGTCCATTGTTGTAGTGGAATTGCCCGGCTTCTGGCTGTAGGTCATCTTTTCTGTTATATAATAAATTTTAGCACTAATACTGGATGCTTCCAAAGGTATCATATGCTGAATGTAAACATCCCTGCCGCTCGGCTCATCCATGAGCTGTGTCAGGCCGCTGCCCCCTTTAACTACCCAATCGGCATAATAATAGCTTATGGGCTGCACCCAGCCGCTGCTGTGGCTGTGGTTCATATTGTTAATCATGGACAGAACCGTTTTGTCGTTATCTTTTGTATCCAGGTAAGATTTGCTGTTGGAATTAATGGAGAAGCAGTTATCGCTGTTCCATCCCAGCCACATTACAGGGAAATCTACATTCTCAAACTTTTCCTGCGCAGACCATACGGCCAGGCTGGCTTCAGTATTGAAATTGGGGCCCATAAAGGAAAGCGCTTCCTCAAGATATCCGCTTCCGTAAATGGGAATGGCAAACGCCCAGCGGGTATCGTAGCCTATGGCAATAGAAGCTATAACCCCGCCCCAGGAAATACCTGTCACTCCAATCCTGGACGAATCCACCATCTCATCTGCACGCAGTATATTGTGCGCCAGAATGGTCTGGGCTACAGCATGGTACATCCATTGCCGCTCCGCCTTGCTTCCCGCGTCATTCATGCCACTGTTATTAGGAGCGTTGGTATAGCCCTCCTGGGCAAAATCTCCCGACAAGCCAAAGGTCCAATAGCTGGCGGGATCCAATTCCCTTCCGGCAAGCCCCTTGCCCGCCTCAGAGGGGAAATATCCCGTATTGTCCATAGCTATAGCCACATATCCTCTGTCCGTCCAGAGCTTGACCCATTCGGCATATGCGTGTCCGCCCCCGCCGTGCAGAAGCACTATGGCCGGAGCTTTATTGGTGCTGCTCACCCCTTCCGGATAGCCTATATAGGCAAATACCTTGGTCTTTTCCCCATCTATTTCCACGCCGTCGTAGGTCAGCGCCTTTATATTGGACCAGGAATTGGCGCCCGAAGCGCTGCTCTTGGGGTCATATTCAGGCATATAGGTGATATTGGGCGTAACATCCAGCATGCCGGCCAGCCCTGTTTCCACCTGGGATTTTACCTCTTCCAGCGTCAGGCCCGCCTGCCCTGTGTATTCCCGCTCAGTCCCCTTTTCTGAATCTGTAAGACAGATATCGTCCAGCACATAATAATCCATTCCTGAAGGCGCGCCCGGACGGATGTCAAAATTAAAGCTTTCAGCCGCAGAAATATCCTCTATCACCGGATTGGACCAATAGGGCAATATTTCACCCGCAACCGGAAAAGCCAACCAGCCCGAAAAACCGGCCGGCAGCTTAACATGATCCTGTGCCCCCGTGCCAGCTGAATCGTCCGTCTGTGTTTCCAAAACAGTTCCGTCGCAGCGGGTAACAACAGCATCCGAGGTATTAAGAGAGCCCGATGCTCCTCCGCCGTTAAGAATCATGCCTATGCTCAGAGTCCCCTCCCCTTGATTGGAAACCCAGATGCGCACATACTTATATTGGTTCGCCTGCTTAAATTCTTCAGGCATAGCCGCCGAAAAATTCTGGCACCAGCAGCCGCCGTTATAATCCAAAAGCACCTTGTACCCCTTGCCGGCATCGGTATTGTCCTCAGTTATAGAGGTTTCGGACAGAGGGATATTATATGAACTTAAATCCTGCTGGGCAAAGATATCCGCCTCAGCCTCTTCAAAATCAAACAGCATAAGATTGTCCCCCGATGGTGATATAGGGCTGTCAGTACCGTCAGCCGTCGCCGAAGCAGTCTGAGAAGCTGAAGCGCTTGCCGAAGCGCCAGTCTGGTCACTGGCACACCCCGAAGCAATCACCATAAGCATACAGACGCTTAAAACGGCAGAAAAGATTTTTTTCATTGCACGCTCCTCCTATTTTTAACGCTAACTCAGTTATACAAGGGACAGCATGTCTCCGCCCTGGAACCTTCCTGTTTTCTGCTTTATCCTCAGCCGGCTTGCTGCCCGTGCATCCTTCCTGCCCGCCGTAAAAACAGAGAAATTACAGAGACTGAGGTTGCAAGGCTAAAAATGCGCTGTTCCCGTCCATGCAAAGCACTTAATGGTTATGCACCTGACTCTTCAGAGAGCAAAAGCAGCACAGCGAGGATAAAAAACCATCCATCTTTGACCGCATTATCCCTTATACACTGACTCTATGCATATTAAAGCACAAGCGCGCTTTAAAAAGAATGGACATTATTAACCTTTTATAGCACGCAATTAACAAAAATTATAACGTGCTATAAATACTCCCTATCCCGCAGATAACGGCCGCAGCGCCCGCAGATGATATGCAAACGCTGCATAATGCCGCAGAATTTGCTGTCATGTATAATTAGCGTCCATTATGCCGCAAAAAATTAAATAATTTTTTTATTTTCCATCTCGACAAGCACATAATAAAAGTGGTATTATTATAATAAAGATTAAAAGAAAGGGAGGCGCGGATATGAATAAAATTATAACCATTGCAAGGCAATTTGGCAGCGGAGGAAGGCTTATAGGCAAAGAGCTGGCCGAAAAATTGAATATCCCTTTTCTGGATAACGAGCTGATAACCCTGGCCGCAAAGGAAAGCGGCATGAGCCCCGAAGTGCTCAAAGGAGCGGACGAGAGAGTAACAAACAGCCTGCTTTACGGTTTGGCTATGGGCTACTTCCCGCCTGGCTACGGCTTTAATACGCCCGAACCGGGAGGCTTTACCATTACAGATAATCTCTTTATGGTACAGGCAGGCATAATAACTAAAAAAGCTAATCAAGGGCCATGCGTAATAGTAGGGCGCTGCGCCGATTACGTTTTAAGGGAAAACCCAAACCGTGTGAGTATATTTATATACGCGGACATGAAGTCAAGAGCAGAACGCGCAGTGCAGGTATACGGCCTCAAGCCGGATAAAGTAGAAGATGAAATAAGAAAGCGGGATAAAAAAAGAGGCAATTACTATAATTATTATACCAACAGAAGATGGGACGATTTCCACAACTACGACCTGCTGCTGGACAGCGCACGCCTGGGAATAGAACAGTCCGTAGATTTAATTATAAAATATCTCCGGCTTTTGGGTGATTAATTTTTCGTGGAATTCATAACCTGAAAAATCTATATGCGCTAAGGCGAGACTTTTTCCTAAAGAATAATTATCGTATTTTCAACGCTTAAGTATGAATTCTTAACAAAACAAATAAAAGCGCGCCTGCAATAAATTTACAGGACGCGCTTTTTTTCAATCACCAATTATTTTGTGCCGAACAGTCTGTCTCCGGCGTCTCCCAGTCCGGGAATTATATAGCCGTGGTCATTAAGCCTTTCATCCATAGCTGCTACAAAAATATCCACGTCCGGATGCTCCTTCTGCACCCTTGCCACGCCTTCAGGAGCCGCGATAAGATTCATAAGCTTTATTTTCTTGCAGCCCCTCTGCTTTATAAAACCGATAGCAGCGCTTGCCGAGCCGCCCGTAGCCAGCATTGGGTCCACTACTATAACCTCCCGCTCTTCAATATCCACCGGCAGCTTGCAGTAATATTCTACCGGATTAAGGGTCTCCGGGTCGCGGTATACGCCGATATGCCCTACTTTAGCGGCAGGAACAAGTTCCATTATTCCGTCCACCATACCCAGGCCAGCCCGGAGCACAGGCACAACCGCTATCATGCGCCCCGAAATCACGCGGCAGGTGCATTTTTGGATTGGCGTCTCTATTTCAACCTCTTCCAGGGGCAAATCGCGCGTTACTTCATACGCCATAAGCAGGGAAACCTCGTTTATAAGCTCCCTGAAATCCTTTGCACTTGTTTTCTTATCCCTAATCATAGACAGCTTATGCTGTATGAGCGGATGGTCCATTACAAACAGCTTTGACATAGTTATATCCTCTCTTATGTAAAATTCAGCCCTCAGCGTTTAAGGTATTTCTCCTCTATCTGCGAGATTTTATTAACCCTGGTTGCGTGGCGTCCGCCCTGGAACTCAGTATGCAGCCATATATCGGTTATTTTAACAGCCAGGCCAGGGCCTATAACCCTCTCGCCCATTGTAAGTATATTGCTGTCGTTATGCTCGCGGGTAGCCTGGGCACTGAAGCAGTCGTGGCACAGCGCCGCGCGTATGCCCGGCACCTTATTGGCCGCTATGCTTACGCCTATGCCTGTACCGCATATCAATATCCCCTTCTCCGCTTCTCCGCCTGCCACTGCTTCTGCCACCTTAAGCGCATAATCGGGATAATCCACGCTTGAAGCATCAAAGCAGCCGTAATCCTTATACGGTATATTGTTGTCCTCAAGATATTTTATTATATGAACTTTAAGTGCATAGCCGCCGTGGTCGCTTCCAACAGCCACCATATTTAAGCGCCTCCTCAACAAATATTTTATTTAGTATAGCAAATTACGGCCATTTTTGCAATGCTTATTTTGCCCCATCAGCGGATTAACAAAAAATTCCCGGAGTTAATGATTTGTTCACATATATATGATATAATAAATACGAGATAATATACAGAAAGGGGCACACGGAAAATGAATCAAAAAACAGCGGCCGACTACTCCACCATAACCCCTAAGATAAGAGAGCTGGCTCAGCTCAGTCTGGATAACAGCAATATAGATAAGGAGTTATATACCAAATATCATGTTTACCGCGGCCTCCGTGACCTGGACGGCAACGGAGTGCTTACCGGACTTACCGAAATATCAGATATAATTTCCAGCAAAATGCAGGACGGACATAAAGTCTCCTGCGAGGGTGAGTTATATTACCGCGGGATAAGCATCCAGGACATTGTTAAAGGCTTTATATCAGAAAAGAGATACGGCTTTGAGGAAGTAACCTACCTTTTGCTTTTCGGCAATCTTCCCACGCGCGACCAGCTGCAGGAATTCTGCGACCTGCTTGCATATTACCGTACTCTCCCCACAGGCTTTGTGCGGGATATAATAATGAAAGCGCCCAGCAAGGATATGATGAATACTCTTGCCCGCTGCGTGCTGACCATGTATTCATATGATACCAACGCAGACGATATAAGTATTCCTAATGTCCTCAGGCAGTGCCTACAGCTTATAGCCCTCTTTCCCCTCTTTTCAGTTTACGGCTATCAGGCGTACAGTCATTATCACGACGGAAAGAGCCTTTTTATCCACGCTCCCGTACCCGAACTGTCAACGGCAGAAAATATTCTTTACACTCTGCGCGCAGACAGTTCATATACCGAGCTGGAGGCCCGGATTCTGGATGTAGCGCTGGTGCTGCACGCCGAACACGGCGGAGGAAATAATTCCACCTTTACTACTCATGTAGTATCTTCCTCAGGCACCGATACATATTCCACCATAGCCGCTTCCTTAGGCTCTCTTAAAGGCCCCAAGCACGGAGGCGCAAATATAAAAGTGGTCCAGATGATAGAAGATATGAAAGCTTCTGTTTCGGATTGGGAGGATGAAGACGAAATAAGAGCATATCTTAAAGCGCTGTTGAACAAACAGGCCTTTGACAAGAGCGGACTTATATACGGAATGGGTCATGCCGTTTACTCGCTCTCCGACCCGCGCGCCAATATTTTCAAAAGCTTTGTTAAAAGCTTGTCCGATGAAAAGGGACTGGGTAAAGAATTTGCGCTCTATTCGCTGGTAGAACGCTTGGCGCCCGAAGTAATAGCTAAAGAACGCAAAATATACAAAGGGGTCAGCGCCAATATCGATTTCTACAGCGGCTTTGTATACAGCATGCTCAATCTGCCCCTTGAGCTATATACTCCAATATTCGCAGTTTCACGCATCGCCGGATGGAGTGCGCACCGCATTGAAGAGCTGGTCAATGCAGGCAAGATTATAAGGCCGTCTTATATGAACGTCATGCCCAAACGGGAATATGTGCGCATGGACGACAGAAAATAATATTAAATTAACAAGTGCGCCTAAGCCTAAAACAGCCAATTAGGGCGGGGCGGCGCGGCCATTTGGCTCCCCTTGAGGGGGAGCCAAAAGGCAACCCCTGGCAGGGTTTGGGGAAGTTTACTTCCCCAAAACCTGCCAGGGGTC
>URYI01000119.1 GCA_900552055.1 uncultured Eubacteriales bacterium
GTACACCCATTGACGATGACGCTGAAAATGCCGAAATCAGACCGCTGGAGGCGTGCATACCCTTGTCAATTTAGGGTAAATATAGCTTAACGCTCTTTAATTACAAATAAAAGGAATTAAGAAATGAATTTATTTAAACCACGCTCTTATTTTTCCTTCAGAGAACTTTCCGGCGGACGCTGCTTTTTATACTGCCTGGTTTCAGGCGCTTTAACCGGCCTCTGCGTCTCAGAGCAGAAAGTATGGTTTCTCTGCTTTTTGACCCTGATTCCGTTCATATATATAATGCTCTGCGTAAAGCATTCGGCTCCCCGGCAGTTCTTTCTGGCTTTCACCTTTTTTGCATCTTACTATGCGCCCGTGCTGCTCTGGCTCTATACCCTGACGACAGTGCTCGCAGGAGATGTCACGCCTTTTGTCGCATATCTCATAATGACTCTGGCCCTCGCGCTTATTTTAATAGTGCTCTGCACCATCTCTTCCCTTTGCCTTCTGCCATTAAAATGGCTTTCCCGGCCTTCACCAACTGGGCTTTTAATGTTTGCTTCCCTATTTATCCTGGGCGAATTTATACCTGAATATTTGGGAGAATTATCTTTCTCCTGGATACGTCTGGGCAACGCGGCCGTGCCTTTCACTCCCTTTATACAAACCGCCTCTTTATTCGGGAGCCTGTTTATAAGTCTGCTTATATTAATAATCTCCGGTCTGCTAACCCTTGCTCTTTATAAGCTGCCCAGGACCAGGCACAGCATTTTGTACGCTTCAGCGGCTGTGCTGCTGGCCGCCGCAAATTTGCTTTACGGCGCATTGGCCGTACCGCCTGAAACAGAGGAAACAACCCAAGCGCTGCTGGTACAGGGCAATTATTCAGATTCCAAAAAATGGCGGGAGGATATCAATTCAACCTACGAGCGCTACGAATCCCTCACTTTAAACGGATTAACTCCTCAAACGGGTATAGTAATATGGCCCGAAACCGCCGTCACCACCGTTCTTAACGACAATCCCTGGCTGCAGGACAGCCTTAGGGAGCTTGCCTCTCAAAACAACATAACTATAATTACCGGGGCTTTTGACTCTCAGTTAAACCAGCAGGGACAGCGGGAGTATTATAACGCTCTTTATGTAATAACCCCTGACGGAAATATAAGCGAGCCGTATTACAAGCAGGCTCTGGTGCCGGTAGGGGAATTTATCCCCTTTGAAGAAGCAGTCGCAATTATTCTGCCCTGGGTAAGCGAGCTGCGCGCTCTTGAGGGCACATATTTCCCTTTGGCTTTTGGTTCCGAGAATATGATTTTCCAAATTCCCGAAGGAAAAATAAGCGGCATAATATGCTATGAATCCATAATACCTCATATCGCCCGTGAACAATCGGCAATGGGAAGCGAATTGCTGGTTATGATAACTAACGACTCCTGGTTCGGTACTTCCGCCGCCCTGACCCAGCACCTGGCCCACGCCCAAATGCGCGCCGTGGAAAACGGAAAATATCTTGTCCGCGCGGGCAATACGGGCATTACCGCTATAATTTCCCCTGCCGGAGAAATTATCTCCAGCCTGGAAACAGATACGGCGGACGCTCTCAGCGGTGAAATAGGCTTTATTGAAGAACGCACTCTCTACTCCCGCATTGGCGATATAATTCTGCTGCCCGGCCTGCTTTTAGTTCTGCTTACCGCCGCCAATGACATATATCAACATACAAAATTCAAAGAAAAGAAATAGTTCTGAAATGCTTGGCGGGAAAATTCGCTTTATTTTTCATAGATATTCTGGTATACTATTGCAGTAGATTTTACAGGGGAATATTGGTTCCCCTTAATACTGCATTATAAAGGGCGTCTGCACATGCTTTATATAATAGCTAACCCGCTTGCGGGCGGAGGCAAGGGAAAAGAAACCGCCGCTCTTATAGAAAAAGAGTTAAAACGGAGGAATGTCCCTCATATATTAGAGTATACTGGGTACCGCGGACACGCTGCAGAACTGGCCCGCAAGGCCTCTCATTCAGAAGCGCAGGCCATAGTGGCATTAGGCGGAGACGGCACCTTTTTTGAAGTTCTGAACGGCATGGAGGGCGCTAACAAGCCCCTGGGCCTGATAAGCGCAGGAACTGGCAATGATTTTATCCGCTCAGCCGCAATATCCGACGACCCTGTCAAGGCGCTGGATACAATTCTCCTGGGCAATACCCGCAGGATAGACTGCATAAATGTCAATGGAACGCGCTGCCTCAACGTAGCGGGAACAGGGCTGGACGTAGATATCCTTATGCGGGCCAATAAATACCGTGCCCGCTTTAAAGGCGGTCTTTCCTATTATCTGGCGCTTATAGTCTCTTTAGCTGTATTTCCCTTCAGGCGCTTTACGTTCAGCGCCGACGGAGGGGAAAGCCGCGTTGAAGAAGGCATGATGGTATCCCTGGCCAACGGCAGAACCTGCGGCGGAGGCCTGCCCGTGGCTCCTGAAGCGCTGCTGGACGATCAATATATTGATTTTGTAATTATCAAAAAATGTCCGCGCATAAAGCTGCCTTTTTTATTTATAAAATTATTAAAAGGCAAGCTTCTGGAACTTGAAAACGTCGAGCTGCACCGATGCAAAAAACTTGAATTGAACGTGGAGCCTGCGCTGCCGTTGAATATTGACGGCGAACTTCTGGACGCGCTGCCCCTTGAGGCTCAAATCGTCCCACAGGCAATATCTATTTTTACCCCGTAATGGAGGCCGGCACAGAATGCGTACCTACATCCGCAGAAGGCGCAAGCGCAATATACTGAAAAAATGGATAATACCGGGCATATTGCTTGTAGCCGTTATTGTTACAGCATGCGTGCTTATTTTCCGGCCCCGCCCCTATCAGCAGCTTGGAAGCGAGCTTATAAAGCTGGATATACCGGGCGACTCGCAGATATGCCCCTTTGCCTCAGGCGCAGTATATATAAACTCAGAGGCACAAAGCCTGCATTTTATCGACCAGGAAGGAAACGAACAGTGGGGTTTCACAAATGCAGTAGCCGAAATGGGTATGACTTCTTCAGCCAACAGGCTGGCAATATATATTTCTACCAAGCTGCAAATGCTGGACAGTTCGGGCAATATGCTTTTTTCGGCTAACTATCAATACCCCATTCAGAAAATGGCTGTGGGCGACAGCGTCAGCGCCATGCTGCAATATACCGGAGACAGCGCGCGCCAAGTGCTGGTAATTGACAGCGAGGGACAAACTTTGGACACCCTGACCGAGCCGTCTGGACAAAACATAATTAATTTTGGGATTTTCGGAGATAATGGCTCAGGCGTCTGGATTATAACTGTGGACCATTCCTCCATCAGCCCTACCTATAGGTTTTCCACATACCGCTATGAAGAACAGAAACGCATAACGGTAAGCTATGCTGACGACGGCCAGGTTCTCTATAAACCGATTTTCTATTCTTCCTCTATAGCTCTTATAGGAAGCAGCGAGATAGTAGGAATAGATTATACAGGCGCCGTGCTTTACCGGACGCGCACCAACGGCTATGAAATCAGCCAGGAAAATACCGGTACTGACATGCTGCTTTTAAGAACTCAGCCTGACGGGCTGCGCGCAGACTCCTCCACCGAAATGATGTGCGTTTCCAACGACGGCGAATCATTAAAACTGCTTTCAGAGGAAAGCATACTGGGTGCATACTCTACCGAAAAATACTACTACATATTTACTCAGAATAATATGCTGAGATATGACAAGGGCAATATGAATAAAGTGGAATTCACAATGCCCGAAAAAATAACTGAAATTATTCCTTCGGACGGTTACATTCTGCTTAAAGGGGAATCCTATTACCGTCTGGAAATCGAGTAATAATTCAGAGGAGCGTCTATGAACTTTATTGATCTAATAGTTCTTGTGCTGCTGGGCATAGGCTTTTTAATAGGCTATTATAAGGGCTTTGTCAATACCGTAGCCAACGCCGCTTCCTTTGTGGTGGCTTATCTTTTTGCGCTTATTTTCCATGGAAGCCTTGCCGGATGGATATTAGACAGCACCAGCTTTGGCGATTCCCTGCTGTATTACACAGCAGGCGCTGAAAAACTGTCGGATATGACCATCGCAAATGTCGATGTAGCAACCTTATCCGTAGACAGGATAACCGAGGTCATAACAACTTCCGGCCTGCCAAAACCCATAGAAACGCAGATGCAGTATAACATAATAAACCAGGTATTCCTGGCCGACGGCATAACCACTATGAGCGATTATTTCAACCAGACCATAATCAATCTCACCATGTCTCTTATCTGCTTTCTGCTGATATATTTTGTAGTAAGAATAATAGTCCTTTTTGCTATAGGACTGGTTGATAAAGTATGGGGACTGCCCGTATTAAAACAGCATGATTCTCTGTTGGGAGGCTGCTTCGGCATTTTGCAGGGCGCTATGATCGCCTTTATTATATTTTCCATAGTGCCGATATTTATGTCGGTGCTTCCCCTGGATATGATAGACGATATGATACAGAAATCTTTCCTGGGGCGCTTCTTTTATAACTCAAATATTATATTTAACGTATTATCCGGCCGCATATAACAATATAAATCTGACCGCAGACAGAAATAGGCCGTTACATACCCTTTCTGCGGAGAAACGAGGCATTAATTTATGAAGGTTATTTTACTACAGGACATAAAAGGAACGGGTAAGAAAGACCAGATAATAGAGGTAAGCGATGGTTTCGCCCGAAATTACCTGTTCCCGAAAAAGCTGGCCAGAGAAGCCACCGCCGTTAACCTGAACACTATAGAAACTCAGAAAAAAGCTCTTGCACATAGAGAAGAGCTTATGAAGCAGGCGGCTGTTGAACAGGCAAAGGATCTGGAAGGCAAAATAGTAATAATTAAAACCAAAACGGGCAAGGAAGGCCGCATGTTTGGCTCTATAGGCCCTAAAGAGGTAGCGGATGCTTTAAGTGCCCAGCACGGCATAGAAGCAGATAAGAAAAAAATAGTTGTGGACGCCATAAAAACGCTGGGCGAATACTCCGCCACGGTCAAGCTTTATCCTTCCATCAGTGCAAAAATAAAAGTGCTGGTACAAGCAGAAGAATAAGGCTCAGGATTAATCAGAAACGAGGGGCTTAGAAATGGCCAAGGCAAAAGCAAAATCAAACAAAAAACTGAAAATGTTCCTATATGCGGTTATAACCGTGCTGACTATTTTCGCACTGTTCCTAGCCTGGACGCTGTATGTGCTGACTGATTTTACAAAAGGCGGTCCTAAGACTGTGGACAGTACGGAAGACTATTATTCCATACCTCCTAAACCTACCCTGGGCTCAGGAGGCGCGGAGCAGACAGATGAAGTTCATCCGGATTACAGTTTCTTTGCTTCAGATATTAACCAGGACGGAGACAACATTGTCCGGGTAGAACAAAAAGATCCCAATATAATCAATATTCTGCTGGTCGGGCTTGACCAGCCTCTTACGGATAATCCGCGGAGCCGTTCAGACTGCATGATTATACTTTCATACAACCAGTCTACCAACGAGGCCAAGCTGGTATCCATTCTCCGAGATTCCTATTTCCCTGTTAAGAACAGCGGCTGGGGCAAACTGAATTCAGCCATGGTATATGGAGGAATAGGGCGCACTATTAATCTTATAAACCGTATGCTGGGCATGGATATCCAGCAATATATAATTATAGACTTTGACGGGCTGGCAGAGGTAGTAGATTTAGTGGGCGGCATATACTGCCCCATTACCGAAGCGGAAGCAGAATACCACAGGGAAAACAGCTACAAGCCCGAATTCCAGTATGATACTCCGCTTGAAGCGGGCGATCACGTTCTGCTGGATGGCATGAAGGCCATAAATCACGCACGCACCCGTTATCTTTCGGGCGGCGACTGGGAACGCACGCGGCGCCAGCGGGATGTGCTTTACGGTCTGCTGGATAGAGTAAGGGAACAGCCTCTCAGCAAATGGGTAAGCATAGCCAACGAAATTTCAAAATATATCAGGACTAACGCTGACATAAACACTATTTACAATTTGGGGAAGGCCGCCCTTATTGACAGCAGTACCGAATTCAGCATAAGCGGCGCTTCTCTGCCCTTTACCGGCACTTGGCAATATGCAACTATAGACGGCATGTCTGTAATAGATTTGGATATTGCAGAAAACGAGCGTCTTTTGCAGGAAATGATATACGGTTAAATAAAGGTATAATAAATCATACGGCCCCCAAACCTTATAAGGTTTGGGGGCCGTATGATTTATT
>URYI01000120.1 GCA_900552055.1 uncultured Eubacteriales bacterium
TTCCTGCGGCCCGGCTCAATAATTAAATTATAATATATGCTAAAGCACTCATGCGCCTGAAGTATCCAGCCGGCAGCCAGGCTGCCAGCTCCCGCCAAGCGCCTTTATTCATCAGCTTTTCTTTTTTTCCTGGCGACACAAATAACAATTATTATTACCGCTATGACCACAACCGCAGCAGCTGCAATCGCTATATATAATCCTGTATTGCTGCTTTGAGTCTCTGTCGGAGTGCCGGCCGAGGCGGTGCCTGCAACCCCGTCCGAGGCATGGGTTTCCTCTGCCGGAGCCGTAGAATCAGCCCCGTTTTCTTCCTCCCAGCCATCACTGACGCCCAGGCTGTCAAATAAATAGGAGTTGCCGTCCGGCGAATATGTCCCCCTGACGTCTATCATCATTGCAGCAACCGCGTCAAAAGAGCTTATATTGCTTACGCCCCAGGCAGTCTGAAGCACCAATTCATCTACGCTCTCAGGAATGGCCCAATAAACATATCCTCTGAATTCACTCGGTACAAATATGCTTGCGTCAGGGTTGTTGTCCGGGTCGCAGAGAGAGGGGCCGCTGTCCAGTTCGTCTACATAGCCATCCTCTTCCCAAACGCCGTATACTTCTTCCACCGGCAGATATCCCGCCTTGCGTATGGCCGGATCAAGGTCGAGATTTTCAGCCAGCACTATGGTTATTCTAAGCTCGCTTCCCGTTTTATTATCCACCCAAAGCCGGAAATAATTATATTCGCTCAAAGCGGGCGCTAATTGCTGCGCAACCCAATCCTGCTCAATCCAGTAGGTCTGCGTGCCGCCGCTTTCGCCAAAGACCGCCAGCAGCCCGTTTCCGTTTTGCGCGCCCTCAGCGCTGTATTCCATAGAATCAGGAGGCATTATTCCCCAGTCTGTTAAATCCTCAGGCAGAAAAAGCTCGTCTGCGGGCAGAGAAGTGTCCTCAAAATCCTCTATAATCAGTTCTCGCCCATCCGCCTGGGAAATACAGGGCAGCAGCAGGATTACCACCGTTAAAAGCGCCAAAGCAACCTTTTTCATAATGCTTTCCCTCCTTAATTAATCTAATCATATAATTAATTTAAATTAAGTTCCCGCTTTTTACAAGATACAATTCTAACCAAGATATTCACATTATTAACCCGGTTTAAGGTCTAATTTTTTTCGATGAAAAGAATTTCCCGCTTAAAACATACTGCCTCTTTAATTGTACTAAGCTTAAATTTCAGTCGATTTTACGCCCGCATAATGCAGGCCAGCATTATTCTATCCCTTTTGAGCACAAAGCTAACTTTGTTGTTCTTTTAATTTGCCGTCTGGATAACCGTACATAATAAATAAGTAAAATTTATGGCGGCCGCCGCCTATATATTAAAACAGGCTATTACGGATACGTTCTCTCCGGCAGTATCTTTTATACTTACTTCATACAGTTCAGAGCCGCAAATATTTTCTTATATCCCAAGCCTGCCGGCACATTCAAATTGACACGAAAATAATAAAAATATATAATATAAAAATACATCACCGGAGGTTTTGCGCCCTCTTTGCGAACCTCTCCGCCTGCTTTATACGAGAGGGCGGCAAAAGCCTATGCGTATGAAAAATTTATCCGCGCCGCAGAGATCTGCCGCAGAAAGAAGGAGTATTAATTATGACTTTGGACGAGCTTAGAGAAAAATGGTTCAGCTTTTGGAAGGAACGCGGCCACGCTGTTATTCAGAGCGCTTCGCTTATACCTGAAAACGACCCCACCGTGCTTTTTACCACGGCGGGCATGCACCCCTTAGTTCCCTATCTGCTCGGCCAGGGCCATCCGGCCGGAACCCGCCTGTGCGACGTGCAGAAATGCGTGCGCACCGGCGATATAGACGACGTCGGCGACGCCAGCCACCTTACTTTTTTTGAAATGCTGGGCAACTGGTCGCTGGGAGACTATTTTAAGAAAGAGGCCATACACTGGTCCTGGGAATTTTTAACGGGCAAGGATTATCTGGGAATAGAGCCCGAAAGATTGGCTTTTTCAGTTTTTGCCGGGGATGAGGACTGCCCAAGGGACGAAGAATCCGCCCGCTACTGGGAGGAATGCGGAGTACCTAAAGAACGCATCTTCTATCTCCCCAAGGAAAATAACTGGTGGCCCGCGGCAGGCATACCCGGACCCTGCGGCCCTGATACAGAAATGTTTATAGATACAGGCAAGCCTGCCTGCGGCCCGGATTGCTCCCCCGCCTGCGACTGCGGCAAATATCTCGAAATATGGAACAATGTTTTTATGCAGTATAACCGTTCTGCCGACGGTGTTTTAACTCCCCTGGAACGCAAGAACGTGGATACCGGCATGGGCCTGGAGCGCACCATATGCGTGCTGACCGGAAAAAAATCTGTTTACGAAACCGAAGCCTTCAGCGATATTCTGGATAAAATAGCCGAGCTTTCGGGCAAAAGCTACGGCCAGAGCGAAGAGATTACCCGTGCTTTCAGAATAATAGCAGACCATATCCGCTGCTCGGCATTTATTCTTGGCGACCAGCGAGGAGTTACTCCCAGCAACGTTGACCAGGGGTATGTGCTCCGCCGCCTGATACGCCGCAGCGTGCGCTACGGCAAAACTCTTGAGCTGCCCGCCGGCTCATACAGCAAAATTGCAGAAGTAATAATAAATAAATACCAGCACCAATATCCCGAACTGGCCCAGAACCGCGAAAGAATTATTAAAGAGCTTAATCTGGAAGAGGAGCGCTTTGCCCGCACCCTTAATCAGGGACTTAAGGAATATAATAAGGCCGCCGCTTCCCTCCAGCCCGGCGACTGCATAGACGGCCTCACTGCCTTCCACCTTTATGATACCTTCGGCTTCCCTATAGAAATGACCGTGGAATTGGCGCGTGAAAATAATATAAAAGTAGATACTGCGGGATTTGAGGAAGCCTTTAAGGAGCATCAGGCCAAGAGCCACGCCGGAGCGCAGCAGCGCTTTAAGGGCGGATTGGCCGACCAAAGCGAGCAGACCGCCCGGCTCCATACTGCCACCCATCTGCTGCATGCGGCTCTGCGCAAGGTGCTGGGCACCCAGGTAGCGCAGAAGGGCAGCAATATAACCCCAGAGAGGCTCAGGTTTGACTTTTCCTTTGAGCGGAAAATGACTCCTGAAGAAATAAAGCAGGTAGAAGAGCTGGTCAACGAGGCCATTAAGGCGGACGCCCCCATAATCTGCGAAGAAATGCCCCTTGAACAGGCAAAACAGAGCGGCGCAATCGGCCTGTTTGAAAGCAAATACGGCGAAAATGTAAAAGTTTATACAATGGGGAACTTTTCCAAGGAAATCTGCGGCGGTCCGCACGCACACAGCACCGGCGAGCTGATAAGCTTTAAAATTAAAAAAGAGGAAAGCTCTTCAGCAGGCGTGCGCCGCATAAAAGCTGTGATAGGTGCACAGCAATGAGGCAGGTGGAAATCCTGGATACCACCCTGCGGGACGGAGCGCAGGGTGCCGGTATCTCCTTTTCCCTGCAGGATAAACTGAATATTGTCAGTGCGCTGGATAAGCTGGGAATCCATATAATAGAAGCAGGTAACCCCGCTTCAAATGAAAGCGAACGGGAATTTTTCCGCCGTTTAAAAGATATTCCTTTAAACAGTAGCATTGCAGCCTTCGGAAGCACGCGGCATAAAAATACTCCTGTTTCGGCGGACGAAGGGCTTATAAAGCTTTTATCCGCAGAGACTCAATATGTGTCAATATTCGGAAAAGCCAACGCTCAGGACGTGCGCAGCGTTCTGGGCACAACTCTGGAAGAAAATCTGCGCATGATATATGAATCAGTGCAGCTGCTTGTCAGCCAGGGGCGCAGAGTCATATTTGACGCCGAGCATTTTTTCGATGGCTATATCGAGGACAGTGAATATGCTCTGGCCGCCCTAACCGCCGCGCACGAAGGAGGCGCGCAGACCATATGCCTGTGCGACACAAACGGGGGCCGGCTGCCCAGTGAGATATACAATATCGCCAGCCGGCTTAAGGAAACCGGTTTTAATTTAGGCATACATGCCCATGATGATATCGGCTGCGGCGTAGCCAACACCCTTTCGGCTGTCCAGGCCGGCTTTAATCATGTCCAGGGCACCCTCCTGGGTATGGGCGAACGCTGCGGCAACGCCAACCTTTCAGCCATAATCCCCACATTAATGCTGAAGCTGGGAATGGACTGCATCCCCCAGCAAAAGCTGCGACTGCTTACAAAGCAGGCACGCACGGTTGCCGAAATAGCCAATGTCCTGCTTCCGGCCAATCTGCCCTATATAGGCAAGATGGCCTTTGCGCATAAAGCAGGAATGCATATCGACGCCTTGAGCAAGCGCCAGGGAGCTTTTGAGCATATACAGCCCGAACTGGTAGGCAATAAGCGCAGGATATTATTAAGCGAGCTTTCGGGACGCTCAGCTGTTATAAAAAAACTCAGCGTTATTGCTCCCGAATTGACCAAGGACGCAGAAATAACCGGCGCGCTTACAGACAGGCTTAAGGAACTGGAGGCGGAGGGCTATCAGTTTGAAAGCGCAGACGCTTCCTTTGAACTGCTTGTACAGCGGGAACTGGGCAATTTAAGCGAATACTTCCGGCTGGAGCAGTTCAAGGTAATAGAAGAACAGGTAACGGGCAAATCCCGCACAGCTTCAAGCGCCATGCTCAAATTATCGGTAGGAAGTCAATCCGAACTTACCGCCGCAGAGGGAAACGGCCCGGTAGACGCGCTGGACGAAGCATTAAGAAAAGCATTGGAGCGCTTTTATCCGTCCATAGTGGAAATGCACCTTGTGGACTATAAAGTGCGCGTGCTGGATTCTAAAAGCGCTACGGGCGCACGCGTCAGAGTACTTATCGAAAGCTCGGACGGCAAAAATTACTGGGTGACTGTAGGCGTGTCCTCAGATATAATTGAGGCCAGCGCTATAGCTCTGGTTGAATCCATGGTATATAAGCTCTATAAAGATGAAAAATATTCCTGATATTTTCAGATATTTATTATTAAGAGAGGCCTAAAGGGAGACACTTCGTAAGGAAATTGTCTTCCTTCACTTTTATAATCGGTCAGAATGATGGAATTGTTATCAGAATCATATGGGGAATTACCATTGATTTAAATAGTAGAATATATTTTTTTCATGTGATAAAATCAACATAATGATTGAAGCAATCAAAAAAACTTAAATAGGACTTAAATCGCAGGACTATATATGATCTTAATTGTCGTTTGGAGGGTAAGTAATGATCGGATTAGCGCGTGGAACGGTAAAACTGTGCGAACACGAAAAAGAATGGGAATTGGAAGCCCAGAATACAATTTCTCGGTTGAAGAATATATTGGGTAATGTCATAAAAGACATTCAGCATGTGGGAAGCACCTCTATACTTTCCATAAAGGCAAAACCGATCATTGATATTGCACTCGCAGTTGATGATTTCTATGATATTCTAAGTTTTGAAAAAGAATTAAAAGACGCTGGGTTTTACTATCGTCCCAATGCACAAGTAACGATCAAAAATCAGTTGTTGTTTGCTTGCGGTAATTTTTATGAAGGTACAGGAAATTTGCAAACTCATTTTATCCACGTTGTTCGTACAAATAGTATGGATTGGGTGAACTACATAAATTTTAGAGACTATCTCAATAGCACACCTTCCGTTGCCAAAGAGTATGAAAATTTGAAAGTGTCTCTTGCATTGCAAGTTCCTATTGACAGCGGCAGAGAAAGGAATCTCAAAGGAAAACACAATTTTATTGTTTATGCTTTGAGAAAAGCGCTTGTGAACTCTTATCTCGGAACAATGGCTGCGATTAAAATAGACAGACCCATTGGAAGCGTACATCCTGACCATCCCGACGTCACTTATCCTGTCAATTATGGGGTTATCCCCAATGTCTTAGGCGGTGAGGCAGAAGATATTGATGTATATTTGCTCGGCGTAGGCGTTCCGGTTAAGGAATATTTTGGCCGCATTATCGGAATGATCCATCATCATAACGATGCTGAGGATAAGCTCGTAGCAGCGCCCGAGGGAATTTGCGTTACAAAAGAGCAAGTCGCAAAAGCGATAGAGTTTCAGGAACAA
>URYI01000121.1 GCA_900552055.1 uncultured Eubacteriales bacterium
CTGGCCGGGCCGCAGGCCCGGCCGGCGGCCTTCAGGCCGCAAACGGCGCCGCCCCCCTTGCTATACTCTTGGGCGCTTTTCATCCATTTTATGTCTATATTACAACTAAATTAAATAATCAAAGGTATTTTACCCATTAACCAAGCTGATATCAGAAACCTGCCGCGTCAAAAATAGAAAATATACTGCTCCAATTCGCCGTAATTTCTGTAAAATCAAAATTGTGGATAATTTTTTTATGCAAACCATTTACATTTAAGCCCGTAATATTTATAATACATTCTGATAAGAGGCCTCAAGGCCAAATATGAATATTGAAAGTGAGTATTTATTATGGAAGACACATTAAAGCTGGTAGGTGTAGACCAATTCGGCCGCACAGTAGAATCGGTTGAAGGATATACCGACAAAAAAGTAGGTATGTTCTTCTGGCTTTGGATAGGCCAGCCGCTGGCCTCAGGCGCATATGACGCCACTGCCATAACTAAAATGGATAACGGACGCGAAATCCTTTATTTCCAGGACAACAAAGAAATAAGCCCTTCGGGCCAGGCGCATTTCTGGGGCAAGCCGCTCTGGGGCTATTATAATTCAGCAGACGAATGGGTGCTTTCCAAACAGCTGGAAATGCTGGAAAGCGCGGGTATAGATTTCCTGCTGTTTGACGCTACAAATGAAGTAACATATCCGGCCGTATATCAGCGCCTCATGAAAATTGTGCAGCAGCGCGTTGAAGCAGGTTTTAATCCTCCAAGAGTGGGTTTCTATACTCACACTCATTCAATAAAAACCACACGAGTATTATATAACGAGCTGTACAGCAAAAATTTATATCCGGACAGCTGGTACAGGGTAGACGGTAAACCCTTTATAGTTGCTTTTACTTCGCCTGAAGCAGATATAGATGCGGAAGAAATCACCGTGCGCCGCCGCACCGGCTACGACCCCGGCCCATTAGAACCTGAAATAAGAGATTTCTTTTATTTCCGTACTCCCCAATGGCCCTGCTCCCCTTATAAAGAGGACGGCTTTGCCTGGGTGGAATGGACATTCCCCCAGCCAGTACACGGAGATATGATTAACGTAACGGTAGCAAGTCACCCAAACGTCCCCATGAGCTTCAGCCATACTCGCGGCCTGCTCAATTTCGGACGGGGCTACGATCCGGACACCCAGACCAATATAAGGGAGGACTGCGAAAAAGGCACCTTCTTCCAGAGGGAATGGGACGTTGCTCTGGCTTCGGACGTCAAGACGGTATTTGTAGGCGGCTGGAACGAATGGATAGCCTATAAGCAGCTTTATGACGGAGAATATATGCTCTGCGATGCGGCAGACCTTGAATATTCCAGAGACATAGAACCTATGGAGGGTGGTTATGAGGACGCCTTCTATCTGCAGCTTATACGCAATGTCCGGGCATTTAAGGGCATTAAAGGGGATTCACGCCCTGCCCGCCGCAATATAGATATAAACAGCGCAGACCCCGCTCAATGGGAGGGCAGCGAACAATACAATAAAATAGGGCCGGAAATTGAGCGCAATAGTACCGGCTGCTGCGCCCAGATAGTTTATCAGCAGCCTGCACCTCTTAACTGCATTAAAAAGGTAAATGTTGCGGACGACGGCAAAAAGGCATATTTCCGAATCGAGACCCAATACGCGCTTAAGGATTCGGATAAAGGCTTTATGAACGTATATCTGGGCACGGGTACCCCCAGCGAAAAAGGATTCTACAGCTATTCCCATGTAATCCGCCCGATAGACGGAAAATTCATGCTCTGCACTCTGGACGCAAACAACTGCGAAACACCCATAGCTGAAGCAGAAGCCGCCCGGAGCGGAAACGTGCTGAATCTCTCCATATCCCTCAGCGAGCTGGGAAATGATTTTGACCGCATTTACTTTAAGGTGTGGGACTGCCCCGGCCTAAGCAAGGATATTATGGACAGCTACTTAAAAGGAAGCGCCCTGCCAATGGGCCGCTTAAGCTGTGAATACAAGCTGAGCAAATAATAAGTTTTGACAACGCATAAAACCGCATACTTTGATTCAATTAAAACCTTTATGTAAATTGACTCCGGGCGGCCTCTTAGGGGCGCCCGGAGTCAATAATTTATTTATACCAGGCATATCTCCGGAACCACGCGGCAAAGCGGAAATATACAGGCATTTCAGAAAAGCACATCACGCTTTAAAGCTCAGCTTGGCCCTAGATGTCCATAACCTGAACAGGAGTGGAATTAAAATACATACTTTTAACTCCTCTATCCTCCAAAAATGCAGAAGCCAGCTCCTTAACGGCGTAATAGCCCTGCATATATGCGTCCTGTGCAACATAAGCATAAATACGTCCTTGCGAATACCTTTTATCTGCAACCGAATGCTCGTGTCCCAGACAAATAGTATTTATACACGGACTGCTCTCCGTTCGATTTAATTTTTCCGCAGCCATGCAGGCGAGATATAAAAAGCCGCTGCTTACATAAATACAGTCCAGCGGCTGCGCATGATAACAGCTTTTTATACGGCCTGCTAATTGAGCTGCAGCCAAATTATTATCAAGGTTCAAAGCCATTTTCTTTATTTCAGCTTCGGGATTTACCGCCAGAGCAGAATTTATAAAGCCCTGTACCCTTCGACCCAGCATAAATTTCTCCAGATTAGCCTCTGAGGTCAGCACGCATATTCTTTTCATTTCTGCAATTTTACGCGCGGCAAGATATGCGCACATTGCGCCCTCCTCAAAATGCTCCGGTCCAACATACGCCGCAAACGGTCCAAACTCAATATCCTCCTGCATA
The DNA here is from genome assembly GCA_900552055.1 of uncultured Eubacteriales bacterium. Taxonomy (GTDB): domain Bacteria; phylum Bacillota; class Clostridia; order Christensenellales; family QALW01; genus Neochristensenella; species Neochristensenella gallicola. The sequence goes on from URYI01000121.1 coordinate 2,805, forward strand.
TCGTTGAAAAATATCAATCTGCCCTGCGCGCACAAACTAAGCGTCAGCCGCTTCCAATCTACCGCGTGAACGGGATAGACAATATAACCGTTGCAGGAGGAAGTCAAAAGCAGCTCCATTAATCGGGCTACATCCTCATTATTATAGGCACAGGGATAATAATAAAAGCGCAGTCCAACCCCTTCGGCCGCCTCAGCGGCCGCCTTCATGCCAGCAGCGGCCTTATCCCAAAAATATAACGGATATTTAGGGATAAGCACGCCTATTTTCAAAGCGCAATCTCCTCCGCTTCTTTTCCTGTCGCTTGAAAAATAGCCGTATTTACAGGCCAGCTTATATATGAGCTCTCTTTTCTGAGAAGAAAAAGCGGCACCTCCGTTAAGAATTTTATATACGCCCGAAACACTCAATCCTGCTTCCTCTGAAATTTTCCGCACGCCCTCGCAGCCGCCGTTGCGCATGCTCATATGAAGCTTTCCTTTCATGAATAAATCATTATTATACTTATTCGCTCTTTTAAAAGACAATCCTGTCTGTCATCGCCAAAATTAAAAGCCCGTCTGCATTCCGAAGCCCTTTGCCGGGGACGTTCATAAGCTCTTTTGGATAAAGCCGGGAAGTGCCAGGGGCGGGGGCGGAGGAGGAAAGGCAGGCGCGGCAAAAGGGATTTTACCTTTTGCCGCGCCTGCCTTCAGCCTCCGCATCTCTTTATCGTTAAAGCTGCATCTTATACTTATTATGCTTTAAATCATATGTGCTTGAAGGCAATGTCTTGGACATGTTTTTGTCTGGAAAAGGCGTTAAATCATCATATCTCCATTTTTCCCGGTCTGTCGGCTTTGAAAAATCAGGAATATCAAACAATGCGCCCATTTTAAGGCAGCTTCTCCAGCCTAATATGCCCGCGGCCGACATAACCGCCGCTTTATATACGTCAAAATAAGGCTGAATATCCCTGTTTAGATATTCCCCGAAATAATACAGCACCCAATAATCGCTGCCGCCGTGTCCCGTGCTTTCCGCCCGCTCATTGTTAAATGGCCAGTCCGGTATATATATTCTTGACGCTTGGGTATTTTCAGGCACGCACCAATTATTGTATCCATACATTACCCGCGCTTCGTCAAAACGTACTGTTTCCATTCCGCCGTTCCGGCATGCGAGCCTGTACCAGTTACCATGAGGACCAAATGCAGCGCAGCCGGTAATTCGGAATATTGCGCCGCCGTCCGTTTCGCAGAGCATAATAGCGGCAGGATCATTCTGCCGGGTTTTCCCAGAGGCTATATCATCCTCCCTGTCATTTGCTATAACCCTTGCGTTTATATTTATCGGCGACTGCCCCGTCGCGTACATTAACGGACCAAGCGAATGAGTAAGATAATATGTAGCGGGCATAAATCTTCTCCAATGGCGTTCTCCCGGGGAAAGCGCCCACCCCTCTTCGTCTGAAACCGGATGTACATACTCTCCTTCGGCATACATAACCTTTCCAAATGTACCGCCTGTATAAAGCCTCCTTAATTCCTGCACGCCTCTCATATAAGGATAGTTTTCAGACAGCATATATTTAACTCCCGTCCTTTGCGCCGCTTCTACCAATTCTACGCATTCCTGCATAGTTCCGCCCGCCGTAGTTTCGCTTAACACAGCGATGCCCCTTTCCATAGCTTTAACGGCATAGGAGGCATGCTCATGAAAATAATTGCAAAGCACAACCCCATCCATATCTGTTTCTTCTATAAATTCATCAAAATCGGTATAATATTTTATTTTGTTTCCAAAATCCTTTTTCAAATTATCCAGCACACGGTTATCCTTATCGCATACCGCGACCGCTTCCATATTGTCTATTGCCGAAAGGCCCTTTATATAATAGCTTCCTCTGCCTGCTCCGAAAAAACCTATTTTTTTAGCCCTTAACATAAAACGCTTCCTCCTGTAATTTCTAATTTTATATAACAATAATATTGCCTATTAAACTGCAATACAATATACAAACTGCATAAAAAAACTAACATATTTTTGTATTGTAATATCATTGACCTGCAAATATGCCCCTGCTATAATATCCTGAAAATATTACCCTAAATTGACAAGGTCATATACGGTCGGGACAGGGCTCTTTGAGTGTCCTGCTGTGTTGTTTTTCCCTACGTGTACATCTAGTGCACGTCGTTCAAGCGCCTTGCAGGCTACGTAAACGGCCGCTTTCTGACTCTTCCGCCTCCAGCAGGTTTGATTTCGGCATTTTGAAGGAAGCGGAATGAGGCGTACTAAACGTACACCGATGTACACCCATTAACGATGACGCAGAAAATGCACGTATCCCCTTGTCAATTTAGGGTATAAATACCGGAGTTAAAATATGAATTATCTGCTAGTACTTCTCGCCTCCGCAGCCTTCAGCCTGAACGGTTCCGCAATAAGAGTATTCCAGCTCAAATACCAAAAGACTAAAGCCTCCATGTATTTATTCCAGGGGGCATTCTGCCTAGTCGCAGCGGTTTTATACATATTGACCGGAGCATATAAAACCCCTCCCGCTCCAACAACCGTTCTCTTCGGCGTCCTGTTCGGAATATGTTTTATGGCGGCGTCCTCGCTGAACGCATATTGCTATGCTATAGGGCCTATGTCCATCACCACCGTTATATCCAGTATGAGCCTGGCTGTACCTCTGGCCTATTCCTGCATATTTTTAAAAGAAACAATTTCCATCCCGGGGATAATAGGGCTAGGCCTGCTAACTCTGACCATGCTTATTTCCGCAATCCAAAGCAGCGCCCCTAAAAAATCAGACATATCTCTAAAATGGTTTATGTGCGCAACTATACTTTTTATGCTGAATGGCAGTACAGCCACAATACAAAAGGCCGCCCTGCTTAAAACAGGAGCGGAACAGAACGGCATTTTTCTGACTATTGCTTACTCCGCTTCCTTTATACTTTTCATGCTGAAATTTATTCAAACTAATAAGAGTATAAAATTCAGAATGTCTGAGCAGATAAATAAACCGCTCCGAGCCGGCGCGACGGCGGCAGTCAGCGGTGCAGGCACTTTCGGCGGAAACGGCCTGCTCGGCTATCTGAGCACTCTGCTGCCGGCAGCCCTGCTCTATCCTGCGCAA
>URYI01000122.1 GCA_900552055.1 uncultured Eubacteriales bacterium
GCTGCGGCGCCGCCCAGGGCAGAGCTTAGGCTCTGCCAAACGCCGCCCCATGGCCTTTTTGCTTCTCCGGCCTTTGGCGCTTAAAGCGCAGGGACAGCGCTTTTTTGCGGGACGGTTTATTCGGCAAGCATGGTTTTTATATTTTTGCCTGCCATAGCGTCCTCAAACGCTTTGTTTATATCCTCCAGCTTATAGCAGGTGGCAAGAGATGCTATAAGCGCATGAGTGTCCGGGTTAGTTTTCAAAAATGCCAGGTAAGTTTCAACATCCGAAATGGAATACTGGGAAGACCCTATTATATGCAGGGCGTTAAAGGTGATAAGCTGGGGAGAAATTTCAGCTTTGCCGCTGTTGGAATATTGACCTGGAACAAGATATACGCCTCTGTTGCGCAGCATTTCCATACCCGCGGGTACGGCGCTTATGCTGCCCGAAGCTTCAAAAACCAAATCACATCCCAGTCCTCCGCTTAATTCTTTAATTCGTCCTAAAATCTGTTCCTGGCTCAGTTTCTCAAGATTTAGTACTTCAGAGGCGCCTAATTTCAGCGCTAGTTCCTCCCGCTGGGCATTATGGCCGGCAGTTAGGGCGATAATATGCTTTATGCCCAGCCTGGCCATATATAGTACGGCGAAAGTGCCCACAGGCCCCAGCCCCTGTACTACGGCTACCTTTGCTTTTTCCAGGTGGCAGTTGGCTTTTTTGGCCAGTTCAAAAGCATGGATAACCGTCGGGCCGGCGCAAGCGTATACGCAGGCCATACGCGCATCCAGTTCTTTGGGCAGCTTTATCAGGTTTTTAATAGGAGCATAGCTGTATTGGCCGTATCCGCCGAAGAAATGCGGCGCTTCTTCGGGATTGCCCCCGTTGGTCACGCCCATATGCACGCAGTTGGCGTCGTCTCCGTCCCGGCAGAGCGGGCATTCCCCGCAGGGGCAGGCTATATCCACTATTGCGCTGTCGCCAACGGCAAGCCCGTATTTTTTTGCATCCTCCGGGGATATGTCTATAATTTCACCTATAAATTCATGCCCTATCATTCTGGGCAGTTCCATGGGTATCTTGCCGTGATATATATGTATATCTGTTCCGCATATCCCGCTTGCCTCCATTTTGAGCAGAGCCATTCCCGGTTCGGGCGGGGTAAGGGGATATTCCCTTATTTCAAAGGGCGTGTCTACTGCCGTTAAAATTGCGGCTTTTCCTGTTTTCATATAAATAATCCTTCCTTTCAAAAGCTTTATATAAAGCATGAGCCAATAATGCGCTGTATCGATATATTTGTCTGCATGCTCATATATACATATCTGCTGTTCAATATCTAAATGCCCGTATTTTCAGTAGAATAAGTTTAAAATTAAGCCCGCTTTTCATAGCGTTTTTTTAAACAATTTTATATCCGTATCCGAACAGCTTTGGTGTTAGTGTACAGGGGATAATGCGGCCTTTCAAGAGCTGAATTTACGTCCCTGTTGTATGGTTTCTGCGCCATGTACGCCTAGGCATATGCTGTTTATGCGCTTTGAGTGGGGAAAACAGCCATTTTTTACTATAGGTTTCCCGCTATTGATAATTTGCCAGCTTTCATAGCAGGGGGAGGGAAGCGCGGCTCTGCCCCTTTGACAATACCGCAGAAAGCAGGCAAATTTTCCGGTCAAGGCGGGTATCCATTGCATACTAAAGCTGGCGCTATTGCATTATCTCCGCTTCCAGGCCGGCGGCAAGATATATCCGGCGCAGATCTTCCAGTTTTTCTTTGGCTAAAGGCTCAAAACAAGAGTATGGATAACTTTTTCCCATTGCGGCGTACTTTTGTCCGCCCAGCCGGTGGAAGGGTATAAGGTGAACTGCCGCGGGGACGTATTCTCTGATTAAATCAGCGGATGCGGCGGCGGATGCAGCGTCGTCGTTATATTGGGGGATTATGGGTATTCTAACGGTCGCGCTTATATTATCTCTAATCAGCCTGCGCAAATTATCCAATATAAGCTCCATATTTGCGCCGGTAAGTTTTTGCATTTTTTCGCTGTCCGCACCCTTTAAATCCAGATATACGCAGTCAATATAGGGCAGAACCTTTTCAAACTGGGAATAGTTTACGTTTCCCGCGGTATCCAATAAAACCTTAATGCCGTTTTGCTTGCACATTTTTGCCAGATGTGCGCAGAAATCCGCCTGAAGCAGCGGTTCTCCTCCCGAAAGGGTAACGCCGCCGGATGACTGCCGGTAAAAGTCCTCATCCTGCAGGATATCTTCTATTATTTCTTCTGCGGTCATGGCTTGGCCGTAGAATTTTAACGCGCCTGATGGGCAGGAGTGAGCGCATTTGCCGCAGGAAGAGCATTGGCTGCGTTCAAACTCATGCCGGCCGTCTGTTATTTTGTGACATCCGCAAAGTGCGGCGCATTTCCCGCAGCTAATACAAAGACGCTCAAAATACAGCAGTTCTGGTTTTGGCGAAATGGTTTCGGGATTATGGCACCACGGACAATGCAGATTGCAGCCCTTGAAAAAAACCGTTGTGCGTATGCCCGGCCCGTCTCCCAGGGAAAAATGCTGGATATCGCTTATGATTGCCTGTTCTCTCAAAAATGCTCAGTCCTTTTCAGTATGTCCTCCTGAACGTCCCTGCCCAGGGTGATATAATACGCGCTGAAGCCTGAAACCCGCACAACCAGGCTGGGATATTTTTCAGGGTGCTCCATAGCGTCGGACAGTATTTCCCTGGATACAGAATTAATCTGTATTTCCTGACCGCCCTTTTTAAAATAGGTTTTTATTAAAGCCAGCAGTTTGGCCCGCTTGCTGTCGCTGCTGAAAAGGTCGGGGCTGTATTTCTGATTTACTACAGAGCCTGTTCCCACCAGGGTATAATCGGGCTTGGACACAGAATTTATAACGGCGGTAGGGCCGTTTTTATCCATTCCGTGCATGGGGGAGGCCGCGTCGCTGAGCGGTTCGCCGCTCTTTCTCCCGTCGGGGGTGGCGCCTACTTCCCGGCCTGAACTTATATTTTGGACGTTTGCGGCGATAGCGGTATATACCGCGCCGCCGTCAGGAGTGTGGTACTGTTTAAAAAGCTCATAGGTAAAAGAAACGTACCAGCGCGCGTATTTATCAACGTATTCAAGGTTATTGCCGTATTTGGGCGCGCTTAGAAGCTTAAGCCGCAGGTCTTCGTTATCCTGAAAATTATTTTTTAGCGCATCCCTTAATTGAGCCAGGGATATCATTTTGTGGTCAAAGACCGCCCATTCAACCGCGGCTAAAGAATCGGCTATTGTGCCTACGCCCATGCAGCATGCTCCGTGAGCGGAGGGGTAGAAAGCGCCGCCTTGATTTATGTCCAGCCCTCTGCCAATGCAGTCATGGCAGAAGCAGCTTAAAAAGGGCTGTGTGTAATTATCTCGGTTATAGCGGCTGTTTTCGTTTAAGAACCCAATCATATATTCAGAGGCGGTAAAAGCCATCTGGGCCTTAAGCGCATCCATAAAGGACTGCATATCGTTTATCTCTTCGGCCGGCGGGGTTTCAATACCGTAGGCTACGCCATTTTGGAAGGAGCAGCCCTGATTGAGCGCGTATTCTATGCAGCGAGGGGCGTTATACCGTCCATCCGACCAGGGCGGCTGCTTGCCGGGGATGAAATTTTCAATGCAGCCCACCATGCAGTAATTGCGGCAGTCCTCAATGGAATATCCATACCGCATAAGGGCGGGAATATTTATTTCATCGTTCATTAATGCGGGATAACCCAGGCCTGTGCCTATAACCTTAAGGCAATGGTCCAGAAAATCATCAGGAGCGTCGGGATAGAGGCGCGCCGAGAGATTGGGGCCGGGAATATTGCAGATTCTTACCGCTTCCAGCACACAGTGGCTGAGGCGGTTGACTCCTCCCGAACCGTCCGGCTTAAGGCCGCCAATGCAGATATTTACTACATCGTCAGCCCCAAAGTACCGGCATTCCCTTATTTTATAAAAGACGCTGGCCAAAAGCAAAACTGCGTTTTGTTCGTCCAGGCTGCCGTCGGCAGTATCCTTTTCAAAATAGGGATAGAGAAATTGGTCTATTCTGCCCAGGGCCATGGCGTACCGTCCCTCCAGGACAAAGGCCGAGTGGGCCAGCCATACCAGCTGGAGGGCCTGCCTGAAGGTTTGGGGCGGATTGTCAGCTATAAAACGGCAGTTTTCCGCTATATCCCAATGATTGCTTTTCTGCGCGCTTTTGGCGTAATCCAGGATATAGTCTCTGAAGGCGTTAAAGCAAATGCGCATGGCTTTAAGGTTGGTTTCGCGTTTTTTATCTCCCTGGTGCTTTAAAAGAGATTCTTCAATTTCCCTTAGGATGCCGGGAACGCCTGCTTTTAATATTTTTTCATAATCAGGGGCGAAATGGTCGGCGTTGGTTACAAAATAATTGGAGCCGTAGCTGTTTATTATGCTTTGGCAGTAATCCAGCTCGGCCTGTTCGGCAGGCGGTCCAAAAAGCCCGCGCAGGGAACCGGCTATCAGGTCGCTGCCATATATGTGTTTAGGAAGGCTGAGCAGTTCTTTAAAGGCCAGAGCGCGGGCAATGGGCACGGGCATATCATATCCCTTTCTGAATCCGCGCGCCATCAGCAGCGTCCGCCTGTTGGGCTGCCCGTCAGGCATGTAGTCCACTTCATATTTAAGAGCCGAAATATCCATATAGACACCTCCTGTGAAGTTTATCTTTCTGATTTTATTTTATAGCATTTATTTCAAAAAGTATATAAACTATATTGAAAAATATGCACTATTGCAATATAATTTAAAGGGGAGGAAACAAAATTATGTATCATATAATAGAGCTTTTATCACAGGTGGAGATACTTTTTGCCCATACTTATGAGACGCGTCATTATGATTTCTCCTTTACGCCTCAGCAGGATTATATTGAAATAAGCTATATAGAATTAGGCGAAGCCCAGATAATCAGAGACGGGGGCTTTTCCCAAACGCGCGCGCCCGGCACGCTCGGCGTGCATCTGCGCAGGGAGGGGGAACGCTGTTTCAGCCACGCGCCATTGCACAGGCATTGGTCGGTGGGCGTTCGTGTAAAATACAATTATCAAAAATGCAATTCCGAAGTACTGAAGGAATGGATTTTATCCGGCGCGGGCTCTAATGAATGCGTTATTTTGCCCGAAAGCATGTATGTTAAAGAAGATTCAGAACTTTTAAATTTATTTGAAAAGCTTATACAGGCACGCATAAGTTTAAAAGCGGGAAGGAATGCCGAGTGCGTCGGGCTTTTTATGCTGATGCTCGCAGCTCTGACGGACAGGTGTGCGTTTCAGAGCTCAAACGCGGGTGGGGACGGTACTTCTGTTTATTACCGCAGGGCAGTAAATTATATTTCCATGCATATTGACAAGCATATGTCAATAGGGGAGATAGCGGAGCATGTAGGAATAAGCGTCGGATATCTCGGCAGGATTTTTAAAAGCTGTACGGGCAGAACGGTTATAGAATATATTAATCTTGCAAAGCTGAACAAAGTGAAGGAGCTTATGCAGGACAGAGGCATGAGCTTAAGGGAAGCGGGAGAACAGACCGGGTTTGAAAATGAACACTATTTGAGCAGGCTGTATAAGAAGTATATGGGAAGATCCGCACGAGAGGATAAAACTGGCAAGTATAAGAATGAGGATTTTGGTATTAAGTAAATTATATAGCATGTTAGTATGTGCATTATTTTACCATAAGGGAGTTCGGAGTCAGAGTTTGTTTTCAGCATATGGGGCGCGGCGCTGGGCAGGCTTTAAGCCTGCCCAGCTGCCCTGTCTCGGCAGAGGGCGGCCGGCTGGCGCGGCCGCGGCGCCGCGCCCCATATGGCAGCGCC
>URYI01000123.1 GCA_900552055.1 uncultured Eubacteriales bacterium
GGCGTTTGCGGCCTGCGGCCGCCAGCCGGGCAAGCCCGGCTGAGGCAGGCAGAATGCCTGCCAAACGCCGCGCCCCCTGGGCCCATAAGCCCTGTTATGCGGTTTAAAATAAAATGCGCAGACCATAAAAGCGGTTCTGCGCAATTTGAATAATTAACAGCTTTATTTTTGGGCTCTGCCTGTCTTGCCTACATAGTAGGTATAAGCATATTCATTATCCCCTCGTCAAGGACGGTAACTTCGCCCGAAGCGTATTGGCAGAGATTGAGGCGTTCACCGTTTAAAGTCATAAAATATATATTCTCCATACTTGCGTCAGACATAATAGACAATACTGCGTTTGCCATTACCTGCTTTGATATTTCTGTGCTTGTGCCCGTTTCCAGGTCAATCATGTGCAGAGTGCCGTATAAGGAAGCGATAGGATGGGATTCCAGTTCGCTTTCCTCGGTATTAATCATGTTGGTGAAATATAAAGCCTTTTTGCCGTCATTGGAGAGCATGGAACAGGAATAGTAGGATTCGTCCGTGCTGTTATAGATGGCCCCGGTGTTTTCTGCTACCAGTTTCCGCTCCTGGTCGCCTGTCACCATGTATAGGTCGGCAGTATTTCCGCTTCCGTTTTTAATATACAAAATACTGTCACAGGCCTCGTAATATACAAGCTCGTGAACGTGTTCATCCAGCTTTTTATCCTCAATCCTCCCATTGGACCATTCGATATAATGCAGGGTATGCCGGTCCGCGCTTACGCCGTGCATGAGGATATATCCCGTTTGCTGCTGGGTATTAAGATATATGGTATAAAGGGACTGTTCAAAACCGTTTGTTATAAGACAGTATGTGCGGCCGGATGAGGTAACATAGTTTATATCATATCTGCCCGCCATATCTCCGGGAGTGCTGTATAATATGCCCTGGGTCAAATCGGTTATGCCGCCGGAATTCATAAAGGCTGCATTCTGAGCCAGTTCGCGCTGCCTGAGATTATCAAGAGTCAGGGAATAGATGGTCCCCAATTCCAGTTCGGTGTCATAATCGGCCAGAAGGTATATCATGCTCCGGTCATCCGTAATGGAAGCTGCATATACATTATTTATGGTTACGCTGCGTTCGCCTGAAACTATAAGATAATCGTAAGTGATAGTATCTGCGTTCTGTGAAAGGCAGATATAGGCGCTGCCGTCACTTGACAGCCAATTCACTCCGTAGACGTCTTCCTGAATAATTTCGCGGTTTCCTTCCATATCGTATTTCATTAAATCGCCTATGCCTGTGCTTAACTCGCTGGTGTCATGACATTTAAGCGCGTAAAGATAGTTGCCGTCCGAACTGAAGCGCACGGAAGAGGGCTGTACGTTTATATCCAGCAGGATGGATGCATTGTTGTAATACAGCATAAGCATGCCTGTCTGCAATGCTGAATCCTCGTCAATTATGTAAGCGACCCTATCCATTTTATCAATAGTGCACCAGGACGTAACGCCTTTGGCAATGAGCTGATTAGAGCCGTTCTTATAATGCATAAGCTCGCCGCTGTCCTCGGCGTTTTTAAGATAAAGCAGTTCGTCGCTGCTTTGCGACCACACATAATCAAAAAGCTGAGCTTCCTCTATATCGTCGTTTTCATAAATTCCATCGCTTATGAGCTGGGCCTGGCCGTCTTTATAGATATAAAGGCTGCCGTTTTTTAAATAAGGAACGCAGGTTACGCTTTCAGGCAGCGAGTTTAATATATCGTGTTCGGCTGCCGCCGGATTTTTTTCGGGCAGCAGCAGTACAAGGGCTACTACAACAATTACAACCACAAGAATTATTGACGTAATAATTATAATCCCTTTGCGGTTTTTGAAAAGGCTTTTCAGTTTCATTGCGGGGTTCCTTTCGCTAATCAATATTTATGCGCACAAGATCAAAAGGCGTTACCATGCCGAGCAGCTGGCCGTTATTTGAACCGTCGTGCGTAATAAATACGGCGCCGATGCTCAGACCGGTATTGACCGTTTTATTGAATATGTTGTCTATATCGTATATATCGGCATTGGCATCAACCGAGAAAAAAGCTTCGGTGCGCTTAGCATTGTTTATGCGGTAATAAGGCTCCATCTGCGCGATGGTAAGCTCTTCATTTATATCCGATATGCCTTTGGCGCTGATATAGGCGGTAAGTGCGCTCATGGAAAACACCCCAGCAAGCTGCCCGTCTTCTATTACGGGGACATAGGCCGCGCCTGATTTATGCATGCGCCGCATCAGTTCTGCGATTTTATGATGGGGCTTGGTGGTCAGCAGTTCAGAATAGGGGTGCGCAATGCTGTCCAGGGCCAGGGGAGCCTGAGTCATAAGCTGTATAATCTGGCGCATCTTTTCTATAGTAATATCCGAGGGGCGCGCTATTGGCTCGTCTGTCGTAGTGTCGTGCACTACCACGTTGCGCAGCTTGGCATAGATAAGCAAATCCACATAAAAGCGGGATATGATATGGTCCCCTTTTGTGCGCAGAGTATTGACTTTTTGAGTAAAGGACATGTCATTTTTCTCTACGCCCAGGCTTTTACTCAGACAGTCATCAATTATATTATACAGTTTTATAAATTCCAGAGCGTTTTGTTCGCTGAAGCCCATCAGGATTCTCCTAAGCTTTTGTATTAGACAAGCGCGTTTTATCTTTCGTTAATCCATTGCTTATCAGCCGCAGAAAGATTAATGCATGGCTGCGGAAACAAATCAAATTTATCATATTATAACACAAAAGTGTCCTATGCGCATAATATCTTTTGTAAACAAATATAATTACAGCCTGATGAAAGGGCTTGATATATTTTCTGCTGGCGCCGGCAATGTATGCTTTAGGCAGAATTGAGCAATAACGGAGGAAAGCATATCTGAGCCATATATATAATTGCCGTGATTTTTGCCCTTTACAATTAATAAATGGGAATCAGCAATGGCTTGAGCTATTTGTAGCGTGTGCTTTAGCGGGAACACATCCTTTTCGCCTGCTATGATAAGGGAGGGTGCGGCTATACTGCCCAGCGTTTGAGTCGGAATTTCAGGCTGATTCAGCATTAAGCGCAGCTTTGGATCTCTTTTAAAAAGGTATTCCAGCTGCATGCTTATCAGGACATGCGGCTTAAAGGCTTTAACTGAAAGATTGGCGCCTGCCGCTATAAGGGAAGAAATGCATTCGGGATAGTTAGCGGCCAGAAGCAGTGCAATAATACCCCCGTCGCTGAAGCCCATAAGATGCGGTTTTTTAAGTCCCAGGCTCTGAATTAAGCCATAGATATCCTGCGCCATGAGATAATAATCTAAAGGCGCATTTTCGCTTTTGCCATGACCCCGGCTGTCAGGCATATAAAGTGTAAATATGTCTTTTAGGCTTTCGGCGAGGGGAGTGAAGATTTCATGAGATTCATTATTTCCGTGCAGCAGTAGAAGCGGGGGACCTTGCCCTAATTTTTCGCAATATAATTTGATATTATTTACAGTCAGAAACATAGCTTTACTCGCATTTTATTTATAATCATAATTTAGTATTAGTATACAAGGGATAATGCGCCGCAGCCGGAAAATTTGCCCGTTTTCTGTGTTATCCTAAATAGGGGGTGCGCTTTCTCTGCGTCCTCGTCCGCCATTAAAACAGACTAGTTTTCATAGATTGAAGCCGCAGCGTCAAAATGATTGAATTTGCCTCCCTGCAAGGCACAGAACCGATATGTGCCGGCGCGCATGGAGGGGATGTATTGAAAGTAACACAGAAGAAACGCCAATTCGGATTGTTTGACCATATTACCCCTTGTTACTGACGCTATAATAGACAAATGCAAAACCAACCGCATAATGCTTCAATCGTCAAGCATAAAGCGTGCGGCGGGAAAAAAGGTTTTCGCAGTGAAAAGCGCTTTATCCGGGGATATGCGGATTACTGCGCTTTTTCAAGCTATATAAGACCGCTGAGCGCTTTTAGAGCGGCCGGACTTATATAACCAGACCGCCGTTAGGGCTTATTACCTGGCCTGTTATAAACTGAGCGTCAGCTGAGGCCAAAAACAGTGCTAAAGCGGCTATGTCCTGGGGAGCGCCTATTCTGCCCAGAGGAGTCTGGCTTGTTAATTCGGCAATATCCTGACTGCTGAATCCGGCCATCATATCAGTATCTATTACTCCGGGCGCTATGCAGTTTACCCGTATGTTCCATTGGCCAGCCTCTTTTGCCAGTGCTTTTGTCAGGCCTATTATTCCGGCTTTTGCCGCAGAATAGTGGGTTTCGCATGCTCCGCCCGTTATGCCCCATATGGAAGAGATATTTATTATGCAGCCCCTTCTGCTCCACATCATATGTTTTACTGCCTGCTGGCAGCAGTGAAAAGTGCCGCTAAGGTTCACGTTGAGCATATTCTGCCAGTCTTCCTGCGTTATATCTATAAAGAGCTTTTTCTGCGCGATTCCGGCATTATTTATTACTGCGTCTATTCCGCCGAATTTTTCTGCGGTTTTATTAAAAAGCATCTCAGCCTGGTCAGGAGAAGAAACATCGGCGCAGACGGCTATGCCGCCGGAGCCTGCATTTTTAATTTCATCCAGCAGTGTTAACGCTTTTTGGCCGCTGTTTAAATAATTTACGGCTACATTCCAGCCGGCGTGAGCGAAGGCCAGGGCGCAGGCTCGGCCGATTCCCCGCGAAGCTCCCGTAATCAATACTGTTTTTGAACTCATTATTTTCCCTTCATATGTGTAACAGTTTTAGTTTCTTCTTAATTATACCATAGCGAGCGGTTTATTTCATAATTATTTTGAATTATAATAAGAACATAGGTTAGAAAAATAATTGGAGATAATTATGGAAACAGTTAATGAAATTCTTACAAAGTTAGAAAATGCAGATAACACTACTAAAAATGAACTTGAAAATAAATTAGTTGAACATGGAACAGAAGTTTTGCCTCAATTAGTTGACCAGTTACAGGTTGTAAGAGGTATCAAAAGAGGTGTTGTTGCTATGACTTTAATCAGAATAGGCGATGCTTCCATTAAATATCTAGAAAAAGCTGCTCAGGAAAACAAAGATTTTGAATGGGTTGCAGAATATTTAATCAGAGAAATTAAAGGCGAAATTGCCGCTTAATACAACTTTTATGTACAACTCACTAAAAGCCTGCCGTAAAAAGCAGGCTTTTTTGTGTTAAAATATATTTTATGGATAAGTGTAAACCTTTTTTGTTTTATATAACTTTATTTCTGCTGATAGTCGCTATATGTGTGAATGCACCACATTATGATTTTGATTTATGGGCAAGGTTAATAGCAGGAATGGGTGTTGTTGACGGCGGGCATGTTTTAAAACAGGACTTTCTCTCTTACACGCCTACACATATCTGGTATGACCATGAATACGGCTCCGGTATAGTGTTTTATTCTTTCTTAAAACTATTTGGACCATACAGCCTTATCATTCTGGAAATCATTTTATACTTTGGAATATTTTTTACTGCCTCCAGAGTTATTAAGCTGGGAAATAATATTTGTCCATACAACATATTGTTTTATCTTTTCCCTGTTATGGCTCTGGTTGAAAACTTCAACAATCCTATAAGATGCCACCTGTTCAGCTTTTTACTTTTTGCCGTTTTTATTTACATTCTAGAACTTGCAAGAAAAGGAAATAACAAACCGTTGTTTTTAATCCCTTTGCTGGTAATCCTCTGGAATAATTT
>URYI01000124.1 GCA_900552055.1 uncultured Eubacteriales bacterium
CCGGGCGGCCCTTTGGGCCGCAAACGCCGCCGCCCCGGCTATGCGCAGTTTTGTAATCGCTCCATAAGAAAAGCTTCTCCACAAATATTCTAAAATAAAACATAACAAAATAACAAAACTGACAGGACAACCTGTTAATTATATTTCTCAGTTTCATTTAAGCCTTAACTGAAAAATGTTCTTTATGTCATCAAGCCCCGGTTCCTATTAGCTTTTACATTTTGTCACCCATTTCTCCCAACGCGGATCCCCCATAATCTCCCTTTCAACATGGGCATAATCAGGAACGTGCCAAAATGGCCAATCTTCAGGCAGATACCGGGCAATTTCACATTCCGCTTCAGTTGTAAATGCAACCTGGGATATTAATTGCGCCGTGTAATAGTGCTCCCCCCCATCGCAGACCGCTTCAAGCGCTCTCGCATGACTAAGTGCTTTATCAAGAGAATTAAAAGCGCCGTCATGGTACCCCCGCTCCCATTCCAGCCGGGACAGATACAGATACAGCTTAATAATATTATCATTATGCAATCCGTAATTGCCATCATCACACAACAAATCATAAAGAGAGATGGCCCCTTTAATTTTTGCAATCGGCATATCGCTTTTATAATGATTTTTATTAACCATAAGAGCGCGGACCATTTGCTCAGAAAAAATATCCGCCATTTTAAGCAGCAATTCGCCAATATACCGCGCCTGCTTTTGCCCGTTCTCAGCTTTCGCAAGCAGAACCTCGCGGCATTTCCTAATATCCGGCATCTGCCCGGCATATGAGACTGCTTTTTCATATTCGCCTATATTGCAATATAATGTAACCAAAATAGCAATAGCTTCAGCGCAAATCGAATAGTTGCAGTCCGAATTGACAAGCATTTCGCAGATTTTTATCGATTCCGCCCAGTATGGATTCTGCTCATGAACGTCAATATCATGTCGTATATAATCGTCTTTATCATAATACTGCCATTCCTGATACCTTCTCCAGCCCGCCTCGGAAAGCGTATCCGCCAGCGCAATCAGCAGCCTCTCATTTTGAGGAAATTCCGCAAGGCCCTCGCGCAAAACAGACAGGCATTCATCCACCCAATCATCGTCGGCCCGGCTTTTAATGCAAAACGCATTTACCCTTTGGATTATTGCATCTATTTTTTATCGCGATCATTCTGATAACCAAACAATTCATCAATAGAAATACCAAAATAATTGGCTATGCTCGGTATAAGTTCCATATCGGGATAACTTCCTCCGGCTTCCCAGCGCGAAACCGCCTGAGGCGTCACGCCAAGCGCCGCCGCCAGCTTTTCCTGCGTGTTTGCGCATTTGCACCGTAATGTTTTAATTCTTTCGCCTATATCTATTTTCACGCTTATTCCTCCTAAAGAATAATTTCAGTCTGTAAGGTTAAAGGAAAGTTGAAGTTCTTCAGTTCTTCCGCTGCAATAGTTTCGCTGCAAAACGCACAAGTTCCGGAAAAGACGCGAAACTTTATGCAGAAATCATACCTGTTATGCCGTCCAAGCGCGCTTTTAACGCTGAGGAAAATATAAATACGGACGTCCGGAATACCTGCGGAGAGCCAACGTAAATTTGCGTCGGATTGGCTCCGGCAGTTATTGTCCGTTCTGCCAGGCGGCACGGCAAAAAGGCCTTTTCTCAAAACTGTATTGAGCATTGCAGCAATTACCGCCGCTGCAACGGGAAATACATCGCTTGAAACATTGCCATGCAGTTCATCCCAATTTCATCCGCTTCCATCCCGTACAGTCTCCTTCTGCCTTGAACAGGCCGCCCCGGCGCAATGTGCCTCCTGCCAATTCCTTAAAAAGCACAGGCTTGAGCCGCTTTTCTTGCATAGCGGCAGCGGCTGACATTAAACCATGCCTTCTCTTTTAATCCTACAGTGTCTTAAATTTCACCGGTGATATTAATATTATATTGATTATTTTTTAGAAAAACAATTATCAATTAGTTGTTTCATTTGCAACTATTGGTTGTATATTGATAAAATTATTAAGACTGCCTGCACCGCTCTGTATAAAGAAATCTATAAAATAACTGCCATAAGAATTTAATCGGGAAAGCATCGGAGATATTTCCAAAATATCCAAACAAAGCTTGCCTGAAGCAAAATTGCATCATTCCCTTAAATATATAATCGCCATGCCCGCAGAAATATTCTTATTCTTAGAACCTGTTGGCACCTTCCCGCCCAGATACCCGCAGGCTCCCTTCTGACAAAGTATCCTAAAGCAATGGGACAAACAATTCAGCGCCGTTATGCAATCAACCGTTTAGTATGGCCGGCTTATTTCATAAGCTTTTTAACAAGCCTCAGCTTCTTACTGCCAAAAGGCGGGAAAGCTGCCTCGGTCTTTATATGATTACTCCTAATGAGTATACTTCTCCTATGAGAAAAGGTATCAAAAGTATATTTTCCGTGATATGCCCCCAAGCCCGACGCTCCTATACCCCCAAAGGGCAGCCTTGGATTTAAAATATGGCTGACAGTATCATTTATGCTGACGCCGCCTGACGGTATTCGGGAAAGCATCCGCCTGATAAAGAGTTTGTCATTGCTGAAAATATACAGTGCCAGAGGTTTAGCCCGTGAACAAATAAAGCCAACCGCTTCCTCTTCCTCCTCATATTCCAATACGGGCAAAATTGGGCCGAACAGCTCCTCACACATGCAGGCCGCGTCACTACCGGGACATAAAATGGCCGGTTCCACATAGCATGTGCTTTCATCCGCCGCCCCTCCTGTAATTATATATTGGCTGTCCGCTCTCAGTACTTCCATCAGCCTGCGTGTATGCGCCTGATTGACTATACGCCCGTATTCGGGATTATGCTTAATATCCTCCCCGTAAAAATCTTTTATCGCCCTCTTCAGCTCTTCCAGCAGTGCATCCTTTACTGATTTGTGTACAAAAACATAATCGGGCGCGACGCAGGTCTGACCGGCATTAAGCAGCTTGCCCCAAATAATCCGCCGCGCAGCAGTTTTTATATCGGCGCTCTGATGAACGATAACCGGGCTCTTGCCGCCCAGTTCCAGCGTAACTGGAATAAGCCTATGAGCAGCTGCCTCATAAATTATTTTTCCTACCCTTTCACTGCCGGTAAAAAATATATAATCAAATCCCGCTTGGAGCAAAGCTGTATTATTTTTAATACCTCCATCCACGCAGCATATATAATTTACGGGAAATATCTCGGCAAGCAATTCGCCTATAACCCCTGAAACAGTCGGAACATTTTCTGAAGGGCTTATCACGGCGCAGTTTCCGGCGGCTATGGCTCCAACCAAAGGCTCCATGACCAGCTGGAAAGGATAATTATACGGCCCTATTATATAAACGCTGCCGTACGGCTCATTTATTATTTTACTTTGGGAGCGGAAAAGCGTTATGGGAGAATGGCAGGCCTTAGGTTTCATCCACCTTTTTAAATTTTTCATAGCAAAGCTTATACCGGAAAGTATAAAACCAATTTCCGAAGCATACCCTTCAAAAGCGCATTTCCCCAAATCCTTTTTCAAAGCCTCCAACAGTTTGTCCTCATATTTCAATATGCCGGCATGCAGCTTTTTGAGCTGTTCATGTCTAAAAGCCAGCTCCCGCGTACAGCCCGATGCAAAAAATTTTCTCTGTTTATCAAGGATCTCCTCCGCCCAGGCCTGTGTAATCTGCATAAATCTCCACCCCTTCTGACCGGCGCATATCATTATTAAGCACGCCTTACAGAATGATTATAGCACATGCAACGCATTTCAAACAAGGCGCCGCCCTGCATTTATCCCTTAAAAATATAAGCCCGGCCATTAAAAGCCGGGCTGAAAAAATACATGCCGCCAAAAATAATTGAATTATCCGGCCAAAGCCTTGCCCAGCGCAATGCAGGCGGCGTCCGCCTCATCGTCAGGGGCCTCATTGCATATAACGCTTTGGCAGGCAAGCACAGCGCCGTCCTCCCGGCAGGTTTCCTCCCAGGAACGCATCCATTCCCCATCGCCCCAGCCATAGGAGCCGAACAATGCTATTTTTTTGCCCTGCAATTTGCTTTCGCAGCTGCTGAACATCGGCTCAAATTCGCCTTCCTCCAGCTGTTCCGCCCCCATTGAAGGGCAGCCGAAAGCTATGGCGTCATAGGAATCCATCATATCGGCGCTGAACTCAGCCGCGGTAAAAGTATTTACTTCGCATCCCGCTTCCTGAGCCCCCTGGGCAACCTTGCCCGCCATCATCTCGGTATTGCCCGTGCCGCTCCAATATACTACTGCTATTTTGCTCATTTTATTAAACCCTTTCTATGAAATTTCTTATCATACAGCCACAGTTAGCTGTTGAACAGACCTGCCCTGGTTCCAGAGACGCATATACACTTCTCGGCATTTGTTGAATTTTGCGAACGCGCGTTCTGCCTCGCATTGATCCGAATATACCTTCCAGCATCCCACGCACTTGCTGTTACGCCCCTTATGCCTTATAAAGCCCTTGACGTCTTCAATGGGATAACCTAAAAAGACCCCTATCTCATGAGGAAAACCATTTGGGGCTGAAACAAGCCTGCTTTTAAGCGTTTCAAGCGCGCCGTCCAGACTGCAATACTCATATCCGCAGGCAGATAAAAGCTCGTTTACGCCCGGATGGTGCAGATCCTGCTCCAAGCGCGACCTTCTGTACACATATATCAAAACGCCTTCCTTTACCCTTCCGAGAACTGTAAGCGCAATTCCCTTTGGACCCAGCTCGCAATTCCATTCCGCCAGTTCGGATATGAGCTGTTCATGAAGCCCGCAGTTCACATTAAACAGGCTGGCCGTTTTAAGAGAAGCCAGGGTGGGCGCGCAATGTGCAATAAGCTTTTGTTCCAGCATGAATTCCTCCTTAAGTTTCTAACCGGCGCCAATGGCGCCGTTATAGTTAGCTATATCTAACTCAAGCTTAAAAACAAGAGGCGTATACTGTCGTTAAGTTAGTTATCGCTAACTATTTGAAGGATACCACGGCACACGCCTTTTGTCAAGCGTTTTAAACGCATTATTGCCTTAAATTCCCCATGCCCCAATAGAGCTTATCTTAGCAAAAAACTGAACTGACTCCTATCCAGGCATTAACTCCCACCAGAACGGCCTAAGGCCGCACCCATGAGGTTGGCTGTTCAAACATATTTTCAGCGTTCCGCCCTTGACTCTAAATTCCTCAGAGATTTTATAAATTTTACGTTTGCAGCAAACCGAAAGAGTAATTCAGCGCCGGGCAAACAGCCTTTTCCTTTCATACGGCTCGCATTTGCAGGACAGCAGTTTATAGCCGGTAGGCGCGAGGACGCTTGCCAGCTGTTCCTCAGCGATATCCTCTTCGGTCAAAACGACCGTTTCCCCCTTTGCATGGGACGAACTAACCTTTTTTACCCTGAATGCCCGACGTATGGCATCATTCACATGGCTTTCGCACATACCGCACATCATCCCGTCAATTTTAAGCGTGATTTTTTTCATTATATATCCCCTCTCTGGAATTTTCATAGTTAGTATATACTAACCGTGATATTTAATAACAGCCGCCGGTAATCCCGCGCAACTTACTATATTATTTTAGCAAATTTCAAGCTAATATTCAAGTACTTTCGCTCCATTTATTAAACTATGTTGTATGTGTTACAATGATGAGTGACAGAAGAAAAAAAGAGTAGCGAATAGAA
>URYI01000125.1 GCA_900552055.1 uncultured Eubacteriales bacterium
GCGCCTGTCCGGACCGCGCCTTACGGCGCCGGTCCGGCGGCCGTTCCGGCCGCAAACGCCGTCTTTTACACCCTTCTTAAACGCATAAAAGTTTTACGCCCATTTTTCCAGTATGTTTGCGGCATGCATGATATTTTTGGGACCGTGCGGGTGGTGGTCAAAGCCGGCTTTGCATTCGGTAATCAGGGTTCCGCCGTGTTCATGATAATATTTTTCCAGTATGGCTCCATTTTCGCAGTATGGCACAGTGCTGTCTTTATCGCCGTATACCATATAAACAGGCAGCTCGTGCTTTATAAAGATATCCATTTTATCTATGGGGTGGTTCCTGTAGCATATGAGTTGGGACATGCTTATCCCTTTGGCGGCATAAAATTCATCCCAGAATTGGCATGTAGAAATTCCTACTCCTCCGGGGCAGCTTAAAAGATTCAAGACAGGCGCGTCCAGATAAAGGGCGGATACATTTTCAGGGTGCCGGGCGGCCAGCTCGGCGGCGTGCAGTCCTCCGCAGCTCATGCCAATAAGCAGACATTTGTTTTTTAACCCGTAGCCATAGGATATATAATTAATAAATTCGCTTTTTATATCCTGGTCCTCATCCGTGCTCCAGCGTGTTATATTGGGCACATAGCCTAGATACAGCCCTCTTTTCAGTAATTCCAGCTCTAATTCGGGAAATGCTCCAAAATATTCAGTTTTAATCATCCATTTGCCCTCCGGATGCGGCTTAGGAGGTATAACCAGGATAGCCTGGCGTCCGTTAAAATCAA
The DNA here is from genome assembly GCA_900552055.1 of uncultured Eubacteriales bacterium. Classification (GTDB taxonomy): domain Bacteria; phylum Bacillota; class Clostridia; order Christensenellales; family QALW01; genus Neochristensenella; species Neochristensenella gallicola. The sequence continues at coordinate 774 of URYI01000125.1, forward strand.
AATCCAGCCTTTTAAAGCCTTGCCATTCAAGTTGCGTCATAAAAAATTCTCCTTTTTTGCCCGGCTGATGCTTGGGGCATTTCTATAAAATATGGCGTTGGTGTACAAGGGCTGACGTGTCTTTACTCTGGAAATTGCCCGTTTTCTGTGTTATCCTCAGCCGGCGCAGAGACCATGCTCTGTACGCTTCTCACATCTGCCTTGAATGCGGGCAGATTTTAGAGGGTTTAAGCTGCCGCAGAGTCCAGAAAGCAATTATTTACATCCCTGCAAGGCCTGGAACTGATATGTGCCGGACACATTGAGGCCAACACATCAGGGACGCAAATCCAGCTGTTGAAAGCCGCATTATCCCTTGCAAACAAGCATATATAGTATAAGGCCGCAAATCAGGTAACGCAAGAGATTTTTGACTTTTTTATTAAATTGAAAGTTTACTTGCGTTTTATTCAATAAGTGATATAATAGCCCAGTAACAGAATATAATCTTTGTTTCGGAGGATAAGTATTTTGGAAAAGGAAAGACGGGCAAGACGGCTCAGTCCGCCCCAAATAATTGCTTTGGGCTTTTTGGCTGTCATCTTTATCGGGGGGATCCTGCTTTCTTTGCCTGTAAGCTCGGCAAGCGGAGAGGGACTGCCTTTTGAGGATGCTCTTTTTACGGCGACCAGTGCAGTTTGCGTTACCGGACTTGTGGTATATGATACAGGGGCGGCTTTTTCAGTTTTTGGTCAGATAGTCATAATGCTGCTTATTCAAATAGGCGGACTGGGCTTTATGACCCTTGCGGCAACTATTTTTCTGATAATGCGCAAGCGCATAACTCTGCGGGACCGGCTTATAATGCAGGAGCAGTATAATCAGTCTCAGCTTCAGGGCCTGGTTAGAATGACGCTGCATATTTTGGCGCTTACATTGGTTATAGAGCTGATAGGCGCCGTTTTTCTTTCAATAAGCTTTATTCCAATGTATGGGGTGGGCAAAGGCATATATTTTTCTATTTTCCATTCAGTTTCGGCTTTCTGCAATGCCGGCTTTGATATCCTGGGGCTGGGTGCAAGCCTGGTTCCGGTTAATTCGGATCCTGTAATTATACTTACCATCAGCGCGCTCATAATATTGGGAGGATTGGGCTTCGGCGTGCTCGTAGATGTCATTAAGGCGCGCAGGTTTTCACGCTTCTCACTGCATACAAAGGTAGTTCTGGTTTGTACCGGCATATTGCTCCTGGCGGGCTTTTTGCTCTTTTATGTCGCTGAGATATCCAATCCTAAGACTTTAGGCAGCATGCCTGTCGGGGATGGGATTATGAATGCCTTTTTCCATTCGGTAACATTAAGAACAGCCGGATATGATTCCATAGGCTCAGGTAACCTGCATGATTCCAGCAAAATCCTGTCGGTAATATTTATGTTTATAGGCGCTTCGCCTGCTTCTACCGGCGGCGGTATCAAAACTACCACAATGTTCTTGCTTATAATGCTGGTATATTCAATAGTTATGAACAGAGAAGAGGTTGTGGCCTATAAACACAGGATACCACAGCAGCTTATCCTTAAAGCCATAGCCATAGTGGTCATTTCCCTGGCGGTAGTGCTTCTTTCTTCTATACTGCTTTCCATTTTCGAGCAGGATAATCCTCAGACTGAAAACTATGACTATGTAGATATGCTGTTTGAATGCACTTCAGCCTTCGGAACAGTTGGCGTATCAACGGGTATGACGGGCAGCCTTACTCTTCCCAGCAAGATATTGTTGATGATTACCATGTTTATAGGAAGAATAGGACCTCTTACGCTTACCATTGCTCTGAGCAGGCATTCGTCTCCCCAGAAAACATCAATAAAATATCCTGAGGGACGGATAATTATAGGCTGAGCCGCTTTCGCAGATGCGGTCTGCCGTCAAAAAGTTTTTTCTGCGAAGAAGGAGAGTTTTAAATGAAAAGCTTTGCTGTAATAGGTATGGGATGCTTTGGGCGCAGCCTGGCTACCACTCTTTGCGATATGGGGCATGAAGTGCTCTGCATAGATTCGTCTGAGGATAAAGTAGCGGATGTGGCGGATAAGGTAACTCATGCCATTCAGGCGGACGCCACCGATTCGGCGGCGCTTAAAGAACTGGGTATACGCAATTTTGACGCAGTTGTAATTTCCATAGGTACTAACCTTGAAAGCTGCATGCTGATAACGCTGCTCTGCAAGGAACTGGGCTGCGAAAAGGTGTTTGTTAAGGCTACAAATGAACTGCATGCCAAAATATTGTCCATGATAGGCGCAGATAAGGTTATTCTGCCTGAAAAAAGCATGGGCGTAAGAGTGGCGCACAGCCTTGTTTCGGCGGGTATTATGGATTTTATTGAGCTTGCGCCCGATTATGGCCTGGCTGAAATCAGTCCGCCTGCCGCATGGCATGACAAGACCCTTTCGGCTTTGAATCTGCGTGCAAAATTCGGCATAACCGTTATAGGCATAAAGCATAAAAAAGATATAATAGTTTCTCCTTCGGCGGACGATGTTGTGCATGAAGGGGATACTTTAATCATAGTGGGCCGGAACGACAGCATTGCGCGGCTGGAAAATAAACATTTGGAAAAATAAATTATGGACAAACTTATTATAGCTACTAATAACGAGCATAAGCTCAAAGAGCTTAGGGAGATACTTAAGCCGTATTTTAAAGAGATTGTCTCTCTTAGAGAGGCGGGCATCCAGCATGAAACTGTAGAAGATGCTTCCACCTTTGAAGGGAACGCGCTAAAAAAAGCGCGGGAGATAGCTGCTATTTCGGGCTGCGCGGCGCTTGCGGATGACAGCGGATTAACAGTCAGCGCGCTTAATGGGGAGCCGGGGGTTTATTCTGCCCGTTATGCGGGAGAGCCGTGCGATGATAAGAAGAATTTAGAGCTGGTGCTAAAAAAGATGGAGGGACAAATAAACAGAGCGGCGAGTTTTGTATGCGTTCTTGCGCTTGTAACCCCTCAAAAAGAGCTTATTGCCAGAGGGGAAGTAGCAGGGGAATTGACAAACTCTCCTCAAGGCGCGGGAGGCTTCGGCTATGACCCCATATTTTATGTTCCTGAATACAAATGTACATTTGCACAGATGACGCCCGAACAAAAAAACTCCCTCAGCCATAGGGCGCTGGCCGCGAAAAATCTAGCGGCAGAGCTGGAAAAATTATGAGTGTACTTTATGCCGTAAGCGACACTCACGGGGATACACAGAATTATATAAAGCTGCTGGAATTAACCAAAGACGCGGATGTGTATGCGCATTTGGGCGATTATTTGCGGGATGGGAACAAGCTTAGAGATATTACTTTGAAGCCTACATATGCAGTAAAGGGCAACGGGGATTTCAGCGGTGGGGAATTGGAAGAAATAATAAATGTGGGCGGTATGCGCGTGCTTTTGACGCATGGACATAGATATGGCGTAAAGAGCGGGCTTATGCAGCTGATGTACCGGGCGCTGGAACTGGAATGCAGCGCGGCGGTATACGGACATACTCATATTCCGGATATAACATTTCAAAATGGCGTATATCTTATATGTCCGGGTACCCTTTCGGGGGCAGGCACGCGTGTATGTACTTACGCGCGTATTGAAACGGTCAATAATGAGCTCAGGCCCTGCTTGTACCGTTTATAGCGTAAGACCGCTGAATCCTCTTTAAGCAGAATAAAAAATAAATTTGCTTTTCACTCGGCTGTTTTTGACCCTTGCCATTTCATCAGCCAGTGAAAGGCATTTTTTATTTTGGGGATTTTGCTATAGGTGGACCGGGATAAACAAGGGAGTAAAATGGGGCGGTTCTTGGGCAGGCTGCGCCTGCCCAAAGCCGCCTAAATTCCGCGCCGCCTTGAGTTTAGATGTAGCTTATTTTGCTCTTGCAGGATAAAAAATACCGCTATAATTAAGAGCAAATTACTGTGCTTTATGTTATAATATCAAAATAATCAGCCGCCAGGCTTATTTTATAGAATTATTTTTGGAGGAGATAAGTATGCAGCCGTCTGTTTTGGCTTTTGGCGAAATATTATTTGATGTGTTTGACAGTCAGGAATGCATTGGAGGAGCTTCTTTTAATTTTGCTGCGCATTTTTCCAGGCTGGGAGGGCAGAGCTATATGGCTTCTGCCGTAGGAGATGACCAGATGGGGGCAAACGCGCTGAATTATGCGGACAGCTATGGTATTAAGAAAGATTATATTGCGGTACTGCCGGATAAAAGCACAGGTTACTGCAAGGTTACTTTGGAAAATGGGCATCCGTGCTATGAGCTGGTCAGGGACGTGGCGTATGATGAGATTCCCAAATTGCCTATAAGCAGAAGCTTTGATGCAATTTATTATGGCACGCTGGCTCAGCGGGATCAACGGTCGGCAGGGACTCTGGATTATATATTGAGCAACGTGAGTCACAAGCAGGCGTTTTTCGATATTAATATAAGGCAGAATTTTTATACCCCTGAGACAATAGAAAGAAGTCTTAAGCATGCTACCATTTTAAAATTGAGCAGAGAAGAGAGCTTTGTCTTTGGGGAGTATGCAAGTTTAGAGGAACTGTGCCGAATACTATATAGTAAATACTCCAACCTTAATATAATAATAGTGACGCTGGATGCGGACGGAGCAATGATGTATTCGTGTGCGGAAGATAATTTTTATTATTCGCGCAAGCCGCAAGCGGTAGTAGTGTCTACAGTAGGCGCGGGGGACAGTTTTTCAGCAGCGTTCATGTATAGCTATTTAACAGGGAAAACCGTTGAGGAGTGTATAGAAGCGGCTATAGCGCTAAGCGAAAAAGTAGTAGGGCAAAAGGGAGCAGTATAATAAGGAACGCTTACCCTAAATTGACAAGGGGATACACGCCTCCAGCGGTCTGATTTCGGCATT
>URYI01000126.1 GCA_900552055.1 uncultured Eubacteriales bacterium
AGCAAAGCAGGGCAATAAACACGGGGCATATGTGGCGCAGCACACAGTAGAGGAATATGGAGATATGCTGCTGCTGACTGGGGATAACGGCAATGTAGGGGTCGCGGTTACTCCGGACGGGGATATAGTATCGGTTTTTAAGAATCCAGAAAGCTCGGCTAAAGGAGCGGTATCCTCTATACTGCTGACCGCTATAGAAAACGGTGGCATAAAGCTGGATAATTTTAATGGGAAATTGTCGGATATGTATGCTGGACATGGCTTTATCCCGGTTTCCCGCTGCGCCTTTAACCGCGAATTTGCCCCCTCTGACTGGGATTATGCTGAATTTAAAGAGCCGGACATAATTTTCTGGAGGCATAACGGCGAGAGCGCTGAGACAGTTGCCTCTAAAATAGGTAGTTATCCTGTATATGATTTTAGCAAAATTCCTCTTTTTCCCGATTATGATTCGGCTATGCAGTACCGGGATGAGCAGATAGAGCACTTAAAGGCATCGCAATCTGGGGAAAATCCTAATTCAAACGGCGGCGGAAATAAAAATGGGAAGCAGGACCCTGATGGGAACACCCCCAGGGACAACGTCCGTAACGAACCTACTTCACCTTCCGGCAGTATATCTCCAACCAATCAAAATGTCAATAGCGGAAATGCGGGTAATAACGAGGTTCGCCAAGACCAATCCAGTCCGCGGTACAGGCAGTCGCCGGAACGCTGGACGGCTTCTTTGGACAGTAATAACCGGGAGGCTGTGGAAGACGTAGGAGATATAGTGCGCGATATTAGCCGCTCCTTTAATTTGCCTATTAATACGGGCAAGGTGGGATATATTAACGCTAACGGCGTATATAAGGTCAAGGATGAGGCGGTACGGGTGCAGGTGACAAACGCGCTGCCTACCATTTCGCACGAGCTGGGCCATCATCTGGATAAGCAGTATGGCCTCAGCAAGCTTAAAAGCATACAAGCGGCGGTGAATATGATGGACCCGAATTTTGCGGCGCAATATAAGCCTGCCGAACAACGGGGCGAAGCGGTAGCAGAATTTATACGCAGTTATTTAAGCTCAAGAGGACAGGCCGCCATTAATTACAGGGACTTTTATTTTGACGCTATTGAGGCCATACGGAAAGGCCCTAACGGCGAGCAGGCGCTTGAGGATTTAAACAGGATAGCGCGTAAAGTAAACGCATATATGAGCGCCGATTTGCCGTTAAGATATGCGCGGGGACTGAAAAGCCGGCTAGACCCTGAGCATATGCCGGTATCGGACAGGCTGGAAAAATTCCGGGTCAATTTCCAGAGCAAATGGGTGGACAGCTACTCGTATTTAAAGCGGGTGGACGGCGCGGCGCAGGACGGCGGCTATACAGGGGATATGACTACATATAAGGCGGCGCTGTATTCATTGAACGCAGCTTCTGCCGTTGAGAGCATGCTCTTTAACGGCGTTTCGGATTACCAGGGAAATATAGTAGGCGAATCCTTATCCCAAGCGCTGGAAAAAATAAAGCCTCAGGATATGGAAAGCTTTAACCTGTATTTAAGGGACAGGCACGCTTTGGAGGTTGTATCTAATGATAAGCGGGTTTTTGCGGATGATAAATTAAATGACCCGGCGGCTTTAAAGAGACAGATACAAAGACATGAAAAAAGGCATCCTGAGTTTGTTGAAGCGGCGGGCAGGGTATACGAATATCAGCGCAATGTGTTGTGGTATCATGGCGTGAAAAACGGGCTTATCAGCGAAGAGCTATACAATAAGCTGCAAAGCATGTACCCGGATTATGTGCCTTTTTACAGATATATTGAGGGAAAAACTCCCCGTGCGGGCAAAAAGGCGGGCTTTGTCAATCAGCGCGCGCCTATAAAGAAATTAAAGGGCAGCGGAGCGGAAATATATGACCCTATTGAAAATATTGTAATGCAGACTAATATGCTGGTATCCGCATCCATGAAAAACGCTGTGCTCCAACAGCTGGCTAAGGAATATGATTCAGCGGACAGTATGGGCCTTTTTATGGAGCAGGTTACTCCCGATATGGCGCGCCGTTCTGTCAGCACTCAGGGCGCCATCAATAAACTGGCGGACAGGTTTGCCGGTGAAAATTTTTCAAAAGAGGATGCAAAGGCAGTTTTTGAAGATATTTTAGGGGATACCATAGTGGAATATGCGGTCAGCCCGTTTCAAGACCAAAATATAGTACGGGTTATGCAGAACGGCAAGGCTAGGTATTTCAGAATTAATGATGCTGAACTGCTTAACGCCCTGACAGCGCTTTCTCCTAAGCAGCTGTCTGAAGTGATTGAGTTTCTGGGCAAGATGACGCGCGCTTTTAAAACTTTTACAACCGGCCTTAATCCGTTTTTTGCGAACTCTAACTTCTTCCGGGATTTTGCAACAGGCTGGAAATATTCCCAGGCGGGTTTGCTGGAATACAGTAAAAATCTTTTAAGTGCGTTTAACGACATACGCAAAAAGTCCGAGGCTTATAAGCAGTACCAGGCGGCCGGAGGGCTGTATTCGGGCGATGTGGCGCGGCCTAAGCAACTAAAGGACGTTTTGACGCGCATGTATAAGCAGAACCCTGTGCAGGTGGAAAGAGGCTTTAAGAAGGTAGTAGCTTTGGCGCATATGGGTTTTTCTAAAATGGATGATTTAATAGGCGCGGTTGAGACGGCGCCGCGGCTGGCTGAATTTAAGCGTCAGAGGGCGGGCGGAGCCAGTAATATAGACGCTGTGCTGGAAGCGGCAGATTTAACAGTTAATTTTAAGCTTTCGGGAACAGAAGGAAGGGTGCTCAATCAGATTATACCTTATTTTAACGCGGCGGTTCAGGGCCTGTATAAATTAAGCCGGGTAATGACCGATGCTAATAAGAGAAAAAGCTTCCTTATAAAAAGTACACTTAGCGCGGCTATTTTAGCCACAATACAGCTTGCATTGGTTTGGCTTAATGATGAAGAGGAGGAGTATAAGACCTTAAGCACATATAATAAGAACAATTTTTTCTGTTTTTCAATAGGGAATGGTAAATTCATCAAGATACCAAAGGCGCGCGAATTGGCCTGGCTTAACTCTCTGGTTGAGCGTACCGCGGAGGCGGTATTTATGGAGAATTCGGATGCCTTTTATAATTTTGGTGAGTATACAGCTCAAATGTTTTTGCCGCCTGGGCTGCCTACAGAGTTTAATAATATTGAAACCATATTAACGGCGCCTGTAAGAGATTCCATTATAGGAAGTTTTGTAGAACTTGCTATAAACGAGGATTTTAAGGGCAGTCCTATAGTGCCGTCTTCTATGGAAAATTTGGAGGATAGGCTGCAATATGATGAAAGCACCACGGCCATAGCAAAGTATATCGGAGACTTTTTTAATATTTCTCCTAAGCAGCTTGACCATTTGTTCAGCAACTATTTCGGAGGCCTGCACAGGGCTTTAGCGGCGGTTACTGCCGACAGCAAGGATTGGTCTTTTGGCCTGGGACGGCAGTTCATTGCCGATTCGGCATACAGTAATGATGTAGTTACCCGTTTTTATGATGAACGCAATTCCTGGACGGTTAAGGCTGCGTCTTATCCGGATAATGCAGAATATGCGATGCAAAAATACCGGCACCAAAGCATGAGCGCCATTCTTTCGGAGTTGAACGGAATAGCCAGGGAAAGCGATGCGCAGACAGCGAGGGATATTAAATTTAATACAGCGGCGCTTTTGCAGGAGTTCATGTCCACTGATGCATATATGACGGACGAATTAATGGAAATTTATGAAGAAGTCCTAAAGAAGGATGGCAGCCGGGATAATGATATTTTGCCTTTTATAAGGCCTAAGGCTGAAATAACTTTGCCGGGGGATAAAAAGGCTGTGCTTTCATACGAGGACTATATAGAACTGTATGTTCAAGCAAGTCAGGAAATCTATGCCGAATATGACAGCATTCTTTCGGGGAGCGGCAATTCTGAGAGTAAAGCCAAAAGGCTGAAAAAGGCCAAAGAAAGTATTTTAGAACGGGTTACGGACGAATATGTGCAGGAATATATGGGCAAGGAGGGATAGTAATAGATGAAGCTTAATTTTAAAGTGGAAGGGCAAAGTATAATCTGTCTTAACAGAGAGGTACTGGCGGCCGAAGCGGTTAATTTCGTTTGGGCCGCTTTTATTTTTGACGAAGATTGGATGGGGCTTTCCAAAACTGCTTACTTTGAAAATATCAGCACAGGCGTAAATATTGCGCAGGTTTTATCCGCTTCTGGAGAATGCAAAGTGCCTTATGAGGTTCTGGCTCAGCCTGGCAGATTAAGCGTTACCGTGCGCGGCGTTTCTGGGACGTCTGGAGAGGACGATTACATAAGGGCTACTGTGGCGCGCATGCATCCGCTGGAGATAAAGCGAACTGGAACGGCAGAGGCGGATAATACTGGCGAGGTGACGCCTAGCCTGGTAGAACAAGTTACCGCTGCCGCCTCCGAAGCGCTTGAAATTGCTGAGGAATTGTCCCAAAGCGCACAGGCTGGCGAATTTGACGGTAAATCCATTGAATACAGCTGGTTTGAAGCGGAAGACGGCAGCATGTCCGTTCTCGGAGTACGCCAGGAAGGCGAGGTTGCATACAGCAAGGTAAATCTTCGCGGGCCCGCGGGATTTACTATAAAAGACATTTATGCTAGTTTAAGCGACCTTTTGGAATTCCATCCGTTTGGCGAGGAGGGAGACGCATATGCCGTAGGTACTCCGGAGGATAACGAGATATATATCTGGACGGGCAGCGGCTGGAAAAGTATCGGCGGCCTTTGGGATTCAATAGCAGGCTCTAATGTTACAGCTATGGACGGCTGGACGCTGCAGCAGGGGGAGACAGTTCTGGGTAATGTGACCGGGTATTATGTGCAAAGCGGCTCATTTCTGTTCGCTTGGGGTAGCGGAGGCGGCATGTTGCAGAAGATAAACGCTTCCGTGGTCATTAATCTGCCTGAGACGCTGGGCAATGTTACCTGGGCAACGGGACAGGTCAGCACGGCGGCGACTACTATTCAGGCGGATTCGTACATTATAACTGCTCCTGCTTCGGGTTTGAGCGCAGGACATAAGGTATGGATAACTACAGCCACCGCTGCTCCGGGAGGGCAGTTTACGCCTAATAACTGGCTTAATGTGACGGCGTTTTGGTTTGCCGCAGTAACTGACGCCGGTGCGCCGGAAACGCTATTGCTGAGTGCTGATAGTGCGGGCGGCGGCTATACTGCGGGAGACAATATAGAAATAAATTCAAACGGAGTTATATCAGTTCTGACTACTGATGAGGCAACTCAGGACGGTACCCGGCCCATAACGTCCGGAGGGGTATACAATATTGTTGGCAATATTGAAGCGTTGTTAGAAACCATATAAGGAGGTAAAGGAAAATGAGCATTTCGGAACAAATAACACGGATTCAGGGGGACAAAAGCACAATACGCAATCAGCTGGTAGCCTTTGGTCTGGTGGAAAGCACTGCTGATTTAGATGATTTGGCGGCGGCCATTGAGGGCATAGAGAACCGGGGCGCAGTCAGCGCGCAGGTGCAGGAGGGGGATACATACACTATCCCTA
>URYI01000127.1 GCA_900552055.1 uncultured Eubacteriales bacterium
GCAGAAAATGCCGAAATCAGACCGCTGGAGGCGTGTATCCCCTTGTCAATTTAGGGTATAGACAACGGATAAAACTATTGTCTGCCGCCGCTGCAGGATTGGGAAGGAGTATTTTCGGCGGCAGGCGCCGTTCTGCGCGGCAGGCTTTTGTGATAATTATATAAAAAAATAAAGGAATGGGGGAATAATAGGAGAATATAATATAAGGTTAATTTTACCCTCGTGCGTGATTTAGGCATAAGAGGGCTTATTAAATCTGGGAGAATAGATGGATACTGAAGATAAAATTTATATACCCATAGAGGATGTCAGCTTAACAAGCGCTCTGTTTGGGCAGTATGACGAAAATATCCGGGTCATAGAGGATGAAATAAACGTCCGCGTAAGCATGGAGTCGGACAATATAGTCATTTCGGGCGAAGAAGAAGCGGCTTCCCTGGCTGGCACTGTCATAAACAGGCTTATAATACTCCTGCGTAAGGGCGAACGCATAGATAAATCCCGCATACGCTATGCCATAGAGCTGGCCGCTGAGGGCAGGGACGAGCTTATTGAGGAGATAATGAGCGATGTTGTCGCCATTACCTACCGAGGCAAGCAGATAAAGTCCAAGACTCTCGGTCAGCAGAAATATGTTTCGGCCATGAAGAACAATACAATAACCTTCGGCATAGGCCCCGCGGGTACGGGAAAAACCTATCTTGCTATGGCTATGGCGGTTATGGCGTTTAAAAATAAAGAGGTAGCGCGCATAGTGCTTACCCGTCCGGCTGTGGAAGCGGGCGAAAAACTGGGATTTCTGCCCGGCGATTTGCAGCATAAGGTGGATCCGTACCTAAGGCCTCTTTACGATGCGCTTTACGAAATGATGGGCATGGAATCCTATCAGAAACTGGCCGAGAGGGGAGTTATAGAGGTTGCGCCCCTTGCCTATATGCGCGGGCGGACGCTGAACGAGTCCTTTATAATCCTGGACGAGGCTCAGAACACCACAATAGAGCAGATGAAAATGTTTTTAACCCGTCTGGGGGACGGCTCGCGCATGGTGGTAACGGGGGATTTAACCCAGGTGGATCTGCCTCCGGGCAAGCTTTCAGGGCTTAAGCACGCTTCTCAGATACTTACCGATATAGAAGGCATTGCCATCTGTCAGCTTACCCATAAGGACGTTGTAAGGCATGAACTGGTGCAGAACATCATAAAGGCTTATGATAAGCGGTCTAGATAAGAGGGATTAAAAGTGAGCGAAAACAGCCGGGAAAAAAATAACGAGAAAGAAAAACAGGATAACGGCGCAAAGAAGGAAAAGCGGCGCGGAGAAAGGAAGTATAAAAAGCGTACGGGCATAAAGGCTGCGTGCGTTTTGGTTGCTTTGGTATGCTGCGCGGCTTCTATCGCCATAGTGTGCGCTGGCATAACTCCTGAAAGGTATGATTTAAGCCTGGGCCAGAGCGCGACGGCGGATATAGTTGCCACCAAGGACATTGAAGATACCATTACAACCGAGCAGAACCGTCAGGCGGCAATGGACGCGGTGCAGACGGTATACGTTTTGGACACGGACAAGGCTGAAACCTGCCTCCAGAATATGGCGACTGCCTTTGACAGCATTGTTTCGGTTCACGACCAGGGAGTAGAGCACAGGGAGCAGTGGGAGGAAGCCAATCCTGGCGGGACATATGTGCCCACCACGGCATATATAAACGAGCTTATAAAAATTATTGAGCGGGACGGCGCGGGGATAGAAGCGGATCAGGAGCTGGTGCTTAATATTATTGATACTGATTCTGCCCATATTGAAGAAATAAGGCTGCTGGTAATGGCGGCCGCCAGGAATGTGTTTAACGCCGGCCTGAAGCAGGAGGATTTAAGGAGTCAGCGCGATTATATAATAGGAAATATTTTCACCGAGGACAACGGGGATGTAATGCTCACAGTTTCAAGGCGCATACTGGATAAATATATGGAAGCCAATTCCCTGCCCGACGAGAGCGCTACCGAGCTGGCGCGGGCCGAAGCGGCCGCTCAGGTGGAAAGCGTAGTTTATAAAAAAGGGCATTATATTGTGCGCACAGGGGATATAATTACTCAGGCGCAGCTTGAAATGCTTGGAGAATTAGGCCTTTTAAGCAACCAGGAAATAGATATAAGCATGTATGTCGGCGTGGCCGCGCTTATTCTGATAATGCTGGCCATAGTAGCCGTCTATCTTTACATATATGAGCGCCGCATGCTGCGCAGTGTACGGAACGTCCTGCTTTTGAGCATTATAATAGTTTTGATGCTGCTTATTGATTATCTGCTTTTGGATGTAGAGACCAATCTGGTTCAGGTATATTATGCCACCATGCTCATAGGGATACTGCTCAAGACCAGGCTGGCTTTAATAACCAATCTTGTCCTGTCGGTTATTACCGGCATGATGCTTTCGGATACTACCGGCATGTTCCCTATTCAGGCCATATTGTTTATAATAGTGAGCCTTATAAGCGGTACGGCGGCCGCTTATATGTGCGCAAAGCCCATGCACCGCATGCGCATAATGGGCACTGGGCTTTTAGTGGGCGGCGTTGGAGCTTTAACCTCTTTATGCGTAGGGCTTATAATATACGACAGCGCAGCCAGCGCTCTTGAAGGGGCGCTCTGGCCTCTTATTAACGGTGTGGCCAGCGCCGTGCTGTGCGTGGGCACTCTGCCCCTTTGGGAGCTGGCATTTGATATTCAGACGCCTACTAAGCTGCTGGAACTTACCAATCCCAATAGTCCTCTGCTCCGCAGGCTGGCCCTGGAAGCGCCGGGCACCTACCATCACAGCATAGTGGTGGCCAATCTGGCCGAGAGCGCCGCGGACGCTATTGGAGCAAATGCTATGCTGGTGCGCGCGGGCGCCTATTATCATGACGTCGGGAAGCTCAGCGCGCCCGAAGCGTTTACTGAGAACCAAACTGACAAGAGCAAGAGCATCCACAATATGCTTACTCCCGTCGAAAGCGCGGCGTTGATACGCTCCCATACCATTGAAGGGGAAGAACTGGCTGAAAAATATAAACTGCCTAAACCTATAAGAGACATTATAAGGCAGCATCATGGGACCTCCACAATTAATTATTTTTATGCGCAGGCGCTTGAACAGGATGAAAATGTCAATATAGAGGATTTCAAATATCCCGGCCCCAAACCCACGAGCAAGGAAGCCGCGCTTATAATGCTGGCGGACAGCGTAGAGGCGGCGGTGCGCTCCCTGCCTGACAAATCGCCCGAAAAGGTGAAAGAGCGGATCCTTAAGCTTATAAAGGAACGGGTGGCCGCAGGGGAATTGGATCAATGCGATATTTCCATGCTGGAACTGAATAAGGTTGCTGAAGAGTTCGCGCAGGCTCTGGGTGCGGTGCATCACGAGAGAGTGGAGTATCCTGATTTGGATAAAGCGCTTGCGGACAACAGGGCTAAAAAGCATTATCCGGAGTTTAGAAAAAATGACGATAGAAATAGTTGACGGCGGCCGCGTGAGGGAAGAATTGGCCCGGCAGCTTGAAAAGGCAATTTCTTTTGCCGTTCAGCAGGAAACGGGCGGAGATAATTTTGAGGTATGCCTGAGCCTGACAGACGGCGAAGGAATAAGGAAATTAAACTGCGAATACCGTGGAATAGATAAGGAGACGGACGTGCTGTCCTTTCCTTTGCTTGAAAGGGAGCCTGGCCAGAGGGGCGAATTCTGGGATGAGCAGGATATAGACCCTCAGACTAATGAAGTAATGCTGGGAGATATAGTGCTTTCGGTTGAGGCGGCGCATGCGCAGGCAGAAGAATATGGCCACAGCTTTGAGAGAGAAGCCGTTTATCTGTGCGTTCACAGCATTCTGCACCTCTTGGGCTACGACCATATCCAGCCTGAGGACAAGCTATTAATGCGCAGGCGGGAGGAGGAGATAATGGATGCCCTTGGACTGGGAAGAGAAACGGCGGCTCATTAGAGAAGCGCGCAGAGCGGAAAATAACGCCTATGCGCCTTATTCAGGCTTTAAAGTGGGCGCGGCTCTGCTTTGCGGGGACAACAGCATATACAGAGGCTGTAATGTGGAAAACGCTTCTTACGGGGCTACGGTATGCGCTGAAAGAAACGCGCTTTTTGCGGCTGTAGCGGACGGGAAAAGGGATTTTAAGGCTCTTGCGGTAGTATGCAGCGGCGAGGATTTTGCTTACCCCTGCGGCATATGCAGGCAGGTAATAAGCGAATTGGCCGGCGGAGCCCGAATAATACTGGAAAACAGCAGAAATGAAATAAAGGAATACGATATAGAAGAGCTGCTTCCCGACAGCTTTTACTTACAGAAATAGCGAGGAATAAAGATGAGGCTGACTACTAAGGAACAGATTGAGGAATATACCAATTTTGCAGTTGCGCATGAGCGTTCTCATACATTGCAGTCCTATGAATGGGGATTGGTAAAAAGCAACTGGATAAATGAATATGTGCTGGTTAGGGATTCAGAGGGCAGCATTAAGGCGAGCTTAAGCATACTGCTGCGCAAGACACCGCTGCTGAATCTCTATTATATGTATGCTCCGCGCGGCCCTATATGCGATTTGCATGACAAGGAAGCGTTAAAAAGCATAGCTGACGGCGCGCGGGAAATAGCCAAAAAATATAACGGCATAGCTTTAAAGATAGATACCGATGCGCCTGCGTCTGACCTGGAATATGTTGAGAATATGAAAGCGCTGGGCTTTAAGCTGCGCAATGATTATACCAACCTTGAAGGTGTTCAGGCCAGATTTGATATGCGAATAGATATTAAGGACAAAACGCCTGAGCAGATAATGGCCGCTTTTCACAGTAAGACCAGATATAACGTCCGGCTGGCGCAGAAAAGGGGCGTGGAGATAAAAGTAGGCAGCAGGGAGGATATACCTGTCTTTTACGAGCTCATGGTGGAGACGGGCAAGCGGGACGGCTTCGTCGTGCGGGACATTAATTATTTTTATAAGCTTTACGACTGTCTTGGTCCTAAATATCACAGGCTTTTTCTGGCTTATTACAACGGAGTGCCTGTTGCGGGTTCGGTCTGTACGGTTTATGGAAGCAAATGCCTTTATTTGTACGGCGCCTCCAGCAATCAGTACCGAAATACAATGGCGGCGTATCTGATACAGTGGTCAATGATACTTTGGGCAGTTGAAAATAAGTGCCATTATTACGATCTTATGGGGGTGCCCGGCAATATTGAGGATGAAAACAATCCTATTTACGGCCTGTACCGCTTTAAAAAGGGATTTGGAGGAGAGATGTGGGAGTTTGTAGGGGAGTTTGATATGGTATATAAACCATTCTGGAACTGGGGCTTTAATCTTGTCGAGCGCTCGCGCAAGACGCTCAGGCATTCCTTTTCTCACTTTAAGGCGGGCCTTAGAAAACGCCTGGCCGGGAAAAAGAAGAACGGCTGAGGCGGTAACTTGGCTTGAAAATAGAGCGGACTATTTTTCAGCGCATTTCCTCCCCGCTTAAATAAAAGGCAGACGCCGGGCTTTAGCCCGGCGTCTGCCTTTTATTTAAG
>URYI01000128.1 GCA_900552055.1 uncultured Eubacteriales bacterium
TGACGATGACGCAGAAAATGCCGAAATCAGACCGCTGGAGACGTGTATCCCCTTGGCAATTCAGGATATATATTTTGTTATTTAAATATGTTTTCCCAAGCGCGTCTGCACCCTCAAATTTAATAATATGTATGATTACATTCGCCTTCCCTGCTATTTCTCAAAATAAAAAAGCGCCGCATGCCTATTTGCCCAATGGGGCCGGCGCGGCGATTGAATAATTACATTGATATATGTCTATTTTAAAGCTTCAAAAGCAAACAGGCAAACATATATAGAAAGAACCGCATTGCTCTTTAAGAATCAGCGCTAAAGATATTCGAGCACAGCCGAATAAGCCTTAATAAGCCTCTCCTCCGAAAAGGCGGCGTTAGCGGGGCTGGTAGAAGGCAGCTTTACCGCTTTAATCCCTGTAACAGGTTCAAGCAGACGGCAGTACAATTCATATGCTTTGCCGCCCGTGGCAAAAATCCCCTTAATATCCGCGGCAGACAGAATAATATCCAGCTTATTGGGAGTAGGGTTAATAATACTGGTATCCTTGGCCCCCTCTATATCGCAGCTGTATAAAACATCCCAGACCGCTATCCTGTTCCTGAGCAAAAACTCCTTTTTCTCCCCGTTGCCCGCCGGACATGCCTGTTTTAACACCCCCGCCATAACTTTCCAGAAGCGATTTTGAGGATGCCCGTAGAAAAATCCCGTTTCCCTTGATTTGGGGGAAGGGATGCTGCCCAGCATAAGCACGCGGGAACGGGCGTCATAAACCGGAGGTATAGTATGTACTACAAAAATAACCTTTCCCCTCCCCAGCTCTTTATTTTCTCAAATTCCTTTTCTGTTTCAAAGAAACTTATCCTGAACCTATGCCGCCGCTTTTCCCCCGGCTGCAAAACTATCAGGGAACCGCTGCGGCGCGCCTCAGCTCTGCCCAGAACATAGCTGGTGGCCGGTTCCAGCCCTAAAACATATTCCCCGCTGCTTATATTCTTCCACTGAATAAAGTATTCCAGCATACCGGCGTCATAATAATATATCATGCCCAGCCCCAGCTTATGGTTATATACCGATGCAAAGGAAATGCCGTCCGGGTCCCTGCGCATGGTATGGAAATAGCAGGTTTCAGGCGCCCCGTCAGCAGGGGCTTCCATGCGCATCCAATTATCTTTGCCCGGAACAGAAATTTCGTCCCGCGGCTTCACCTCCAAAGTAGGCAGGAAAATTTCAGCGTTCTCATCAATAAAGGGATATCCAAAATTAAAATGATAAAGCTGCATATATTCGCAGGGAGTATAGCCCTCGTTGACTATTTCATCTTCCAAGTCAATCTGATTGATTCCCTGAATAAATTTATATTTGCGCGCCAGCAAAAGATGCTCGTCAAAAAGCTTGCTCTGCCGCATTTTGCCCTCAAGGCGCGCAACGCACAAGCCATCCTCCGTTCCCGTTTGAACATTGTATTCCTCAGCCGGTATATAGGAAATGCGTCCGTGCAGGCCGTAAGCTTTCCCTTCGTCCACGCTGGGCGCGCCAAAGCTGGTAAGGCCGCAGGTGGTAAGCATTCCGGCCGTAAAGCCGCGCTGCCAATTTTCCCCTTCCGCCTCGTAATAGGCGGGATGAGTTACGCCGCAGGAATTTATATAGCTCACATTCACGCCCTTATAGCTGACATGCGCCATATCCATGCATCTGTCGGCCAGCACTGTTACATCCAGCCCGCCGCCGTTATTTATCTGACTGGCCAGCGCCCCTCTGGCTCTGCCCGTCTCATACCTGAAGGTCTTTACATTGAATACCTGGGACATATCGCCCGTATATCTGTTTCTGTAAACGTCCATTTTTCTTTCCTTCCTCTACCCTAAATTGACAAGGGCATATACGGTCTAGACAGGGCTCTTTGAGTGTCCTGCTGTGTTGCTTTTCGCTCCGTGTACGTCCGGTACACGTCGTTCAAGCCCTTGCAGGGCACTCAAACGGCCGCTGTCTGACTCTTCGGCCTCCAGCAGGTCTGATTCCGGCATTTTCAAGGAGGCGGAATGAGGCGTACTGAGCCTGCACCCATTGACGGTGACGCAGAAAATGTCGAAGTCAGACCTCCTGAGGCGTGTATCCCCTTGTCAATTTAAGGTGAATATAGTAAAAATCGGGAGCCGCTATTTAAACCACCCAACCATAACCGCTTTTATCTTTATTGCGCCCGCTCTGCACATGCAGGCAGCCGCCGCCACTTTAACAGCACAGCAGTTTCAGCAAAGTCCATATAATTAATAAAACGCCCGTCATCCGGGCGCAGATTTTAAAAAGAAACGGTAAAGGAATACGTCCCGTTATAAGAGAACGCCTCTATATACGCCAGTTTATTAAACAGCCGTCCCAAGCCGCTTGATTTCTTAACCAGCTTGGTCTGGAGGTCCTCCCTCTCTCCGCTCTTAGGGGGAGCCGCCCATTCGTATTTTTCCGGCTTGCCCTCCTCAAAGGCCTCTTTGGTCTTATAATACTTTAATAAAAGCACTTCTTCATTCATTATGGAATCTATATACCCGCTCACAGCGTCTATATGCAGCCCTATATCATCACAGAGCACATACGGATATATGCCCACGCCCGCGCCTTCATTATCAAAGTAAAGCCAAAGCTTTTCGTTTGAATCATTTATAGGCATATCCATCTGATATATGCAGATATTATGATTATCCGGGGACAGCCTCCTGACTATATGCTCCTCAAACTCAGGATATTTTTCAAGCAGGCGAAGCAAAAGCTCTTCCTGAGATACTGAGGTTTTGGCAGGAGCGGAGAATTTTAAGAGCAGCTCGGTAAAATCTTTATAATCATGCTCCATAGTCAGCTGGTCCTCCAGCTTAAAGCCGGCATATTCCTTTTCGTCTACTGTTATTTTAAAATACTGACCTTCCTCCGACTTTTTAAAAGAGATGCAGATATTATCCCGGTTCAGGGTCCAGTCCCCGCGGGTATCCCCTTCCAGAACAAAGCTCTCCTCCACAAGCAGCAGCCTGCCGGCCAGCAGGCAGAATATAAATTCTCCTCTTTTATCCTCATTTTCAAGGCATGCCGTTATGGCGCTCCTCTCCAGCTCGGCGGGAAGCTCTAATTGGTTTTTGCTATCAATGGTAATTTCTCCTGTGTAAAACGAGGACGCGCATGCGGCCTTTCCGACATATCCTTTACTCTTTTCCTCAATGGAAAAATCCCAACCGGGCACATATACTCCAACAATATCAGGAGTATCCTCAAAAAAGACCGTCTCTTTAATGTCGTCCCTTCCGGTTAATTCAATATATTTTTCCAGGCAAGCATTAAGCTCCATAATGCCCCTCCTTCCGCTTCGCCGTTATATTAAAACTGCGTGCTGCGAATAATATTTTCAGGTACGCCCATACCAGTTTTTATATTATACACGATATTCCCAAATGAGACAACGGGGAAAATTAATTCAACATGGAAAACGCAGTTCTGAACATAATGCTTATATCTTTAAACAAGCTTATGTTTTCAAGGTACTCCAAATTATATTTCATTTTTTCGGGCAGAATGATATTTATATATACGCTGTCCGCGTCATCCGCCTGACGGATAAGCTCGCTCTCATCCTTATATTCTATACTGGCCAGGCTGGTAAGGCCAGCAGGAAGCAAAAGAGTAGAAAGCATCTGCGGAGTATACGCCGAAACATATTCCGGAACCTCAGGCCGCGCTCCCACAAAGCTCATCTGACCCGCCAGAATATTGAACACCTGCGGGATTTCATCCAGCTTGAGCTTGCGCAGCCATTTGCCCGAACGGGTTATTCTGCAATCGCAGCTGGTGGTCACTTTAGAGCCCATACTTTCCGCATTCTTAACCATCGTCCTGAACTTTATTATACGGAACCGCTTTCCCATTGACGTCACCCGCTCCTGCATGAAAAATACAGGTCCGGCAGAATCAATTTTAACTATAACCGCAATAACCAGCATTAACGGCAGAAGTATAACGGCCAGCACAAAAGATACAATTATATCAAATATCCGCTTTAAGACAAGGGATACACTCTGTTTTTTAAGCATATCATAATAGGGGCGCACCTCTTCGCATTGAAACTGCTCAGGGAGCTCCTCCCATTTTTTTAATATCAACCCTCTTCCCTCCTAAACAAGGTGTAAAAGAAGCTCTGAAACACGGGCCGCCTGTTCATCCGTTAAAACGGTATTGAGGGGCAAAGTAATTTCATTCTTATACATATTATACGCATTAGGATAATTATTAATATCAAAGCCCAGGTTTTTATACGCCGTAAGCATAGGCAGAGGCTTATAATGCACGTTGGCAGAGACGCCCTCAGCAGCCATAGCGTTTATTATTTTATTGCGCTCTTCCTCATCAGCACCCTCTATACGTGTTATATACAGATGCCCGCTTGACCTGTAGGCATCATCAAAATGCCTTATGGGCACAATGCGGCTGTCCTGAAAGGCACTGTTATAAAAATTAATAAGGTCCGCACGCCTGGCCAATATACTTTCATACCTCTTTAACTGCGAAAGTCCAAGAGCCGCGGCCATATCCGTCATATTGCACTTATAGCCGGGAAGCATGATATCATATTCCCATCCGCCGAGAGCATTTTTATTAAGGGCGTCCTTAGTCTGGCCATGAAGAGAGAGCAGCATATAATTTTTATATATCTCTTCATCGTCTATGCCCGGTATGTTCTTCCAGGCAACCGCGCCTCCCTCAGCTGTAGTAAGATTTTTAACCGCATGAAAAGAAAAGCAGCTGAAATCGGCAAGGCCGCCGCTTCTTATACCCCCGCGGGAAGCTCCGAAGGAATGGGCGGCGTCCGCTATAACCGCTATGCGCCCTAATGCCTCCTGATATTTGCCCGAAGGCTTAAAGACAGCGCGGCAGCTGTCAACTAATGAAAAAATCTGCTCATAATCAACAGGAATGCCCGCTAAATCTACAGGGATAATGGCTTTGGTTCTGCTGTTGACAGCACCCGCCAGCTTCTCCATATCCATAAAAAAACTGCCGGGAGCCGTATCTATAATTACAGGTTTTGCTCCGACATGGCATATCACGCTGGCCGAAGCGGTATAGGTATACGCCGTCGTTATGACCTCATCCCCGGCTTTTACGCCTAAAAGGCGCAGGGTAAGCTCAAGGGAGGCTGTAGCCGAATTAAGGCACGCGGCTTTTTCAACCCCGCAGAACTGCGCAATCTGCCTCTCAAATTCTTTAGTGCGCGGGCCAGTTGTAATCCAGCCCGAACGCAGCGCGTTAACAACCTCGTTTATATCCTCCTCATTAATATCGGGAGGTGAAAAAGGAATATTTAATTTATTCAATTCAGCTCATCTCTTTCTGAAGCTTGCTTTTTATTATTGACATACGCCTACAAAGTGGTATTATAACACATCGGGCAAATATAGTAAAATATATAATTTTGATAGCACATATTGAAATAACGCGGCAGATGCGCCCGATTATATAATCGGGCGCA
>URYI01000129.1 GCA_900552055.1 uncultured Eubacteriales bacterium
CCTGCCCCTACGCCTGGCCGGGGGGACCCCGGCCAGGCGCTGCGGCCGGAAGGCCGCGGGACGCCGCCCTCCACGGCGCATGCTGCCGCTGCGCGGCAGCATGCGCGTTGCGCCCCGAAAAATTTTTTCAGGGCGCGCTTTTGCGCTTTTGACTTTTATCGCTTATAACTTACTTTTCGCAGACTCATAGAGGTTATCTCTGCTTGGAGTTTCGTTATATGCTTTGGTCTTGCCCAGAGAAGAGTGCGCGTTTAAGACCGACTGCACCGAAGTGCTCTTGCACATGATAATCTCGTTTGCATTGTAAAAGAACGCCAAACTATCTCCGGGATTAATGTCCAGTCTGCGTCTGATTTTAGCCGGCAGCATAATTTGACCATTTGCATAAATTGTTATTCGCATAATAAAACTCCTTCTTTCATTTTGAAAATTAGCGTATTTATTCTGCAAAACAATATTTTAATACAAACTTAATTTTTATTAATAATCGGACAACCACTTTAACTGTCCGGGAGAGCTTTCAAAATTAAAGGCAAATTATTCCAGCAAGTTTTACATTAAAACATTTTTTTCATGCCTATATTTATTATAATGCGGCTAATATAAATTGCAATAACAAATAATGACACTATATATTTTTGATTAAATGGTTTTATCGAATAAAGTTGTAAAAATGTGATTAACATGACAATATGGTATAAAAAATGAAAGTTTTTATTATAATTTATTTGCATTTTTATTAATATAGTCCATTAAAATAATATTAATGAATTGAGAAAGTGAGCGATTATCATATTCAGCAAGGTCTTTTATTTTTTCCACTACATCTTCATCTATAGTTAAGCTTATTTTTACTTTAAGCGGTTTCGTTTTCTTCATATTTACACCTCCATAATACTATAATTATAGCAGGAAAAAGTATTAAATTGCACATAATAGTATAAAGTAGTATATAATAGTATAAAGTAGTATAAAATAATGAGGCTAATTTTATATAATAATCCTATTTTTTATTCTTCATTTCACTTAAATAATCACGCAAAATACGATTGATGAATTGTGAAAGGGAGCGTCCGTCTATTTCCGATAATTCCATTAGTTTTTCAATTATATCTTGGTCTAGTGTAATACTGACTTTTTTCTTTAATGGTCGCATTCTATCGCCTCCTACTATATAGGATACCATAAAGTAGCTTTAAATATTGACACATAGCATAAAATAGTATAAAATACTACCGGGTGAGATAGATGAGTAATTGTTGCTGTTTTATAGGTCATAGCACTATTTATGATATGGACATTGTTAAAGAGCGGCTGAAGCATATAGTTCAGGAGCTTATACAAAGAGGCGTAACCACATTTTATAATGGCGGTATGGGTCAATTTGACGCTTTGGGCGCAAGGACCGTATATGATTTGAAAAAGACATACGGCCATATAAAAAATGTGCTTATTACTCCTTATCCCAATGTGGATGAATATGCGGCCAGGCTGTTTGATGAGGTAATATATCCAAGCCTGGAGAAATATCCTCGTAAATATGCCATTATCTATCGTAATCGATTTATGGTGGATAACTCAGATTATGCAATCGCATATGTTATCCATGGGTGGGGAGGCGCCGCCCAAACGCTGGAATATGCTATGAAAAAAGGACTGAATATTATAAACGCAACAGATAATCATTACTATAAATAGATTTAGAAACATCAGAATAAGACATTTATTTAGATGTTTACATTTTATATGTCAGGAATATTTACAGATTGTAATTAATTATAATATTTTCGCATTTTTAAAACATTATTTATAATTGCATTTCCCATTATTTTGATTATAATAATTTTAGGAATGAAAAAAATGTTTACAATACGGGGCACTTGAGCACCTCTGAGAATTATGGTGTGCAATCGCTTAAGTTGTCTCATATTTCATAATTTAAGTTAGTATAGATTTTTATATGTATTTTAAACATAAAAATATACTTATTTAAATAATGAAAGGACGATAGTATGAAAGTAGTTACAATTTATGCTGGCGGTCAAATTATGCTACCTTCAGAAATTAGACGCAAACTAAATATAAAGGAAGGAGACAGTTTAGCGTTTTTTCTAAATGAGGAGAACGAAAATAAAGAAATCATTATGTGTAAAACCAGCACTATTCAAAATGTGCTCAACGCCCATACACGCGAGTATATGCATTCAAAACAAAGTTGATTTTTAGCGCTAGTTTTATTTTTGAGCCAAATAGGAGAAAGTGATATCTCGTGTATTAGTCATTTGATGATTCAGCATGCAATAACGATATTCTGATTAATATATAAAAATATCTTATTGCTGTTTTGTGTGCTATTATTATGATAAATAGAGACACGAGAAAAATGTTTTATAAGGAAATTTACTATAATAATTTTGGCTGGCAAATGCTGTAACAGTTGGAGCTGTTGTATAAATATTCATAAAACGAAATTTTGTATTAAAATTTATTCTGCAGAATAAATACGCTAATTCTCAAAATGAAAGAAGGAGTTTTATTATGCGAATAACAATTTATACGAATGGCCAAATTGCGATTCCTGCAAAAATAAGGCGCAGACTGGATATTAAACCCGGAGACAGCCTGACTTTTTTTATGGATGAGGAGCATAAGGAGGTTATCATGTGCAAAAGCACATCGGTACAGGTTGTGCTGGATTCCTTTTCGGCCCTTGAGAGAGCAAAGCACACCGGAGGAACGGCTGAATACGGGGCTGTTCAGCAAGGCCATAGAAAAGTAAATTAATATCTGGATTTCTCCTTTTGTAAGCCTGCTGAACTGCGGCAATGGAACAAAAATGCTAATAAACGGTTTACAAACAAGGCATACTATGCTAAAATAAAAATAATTCCGCAGCCGGGTACCGGGGTGCTCGTCCCTCCTTGACGGTATGCTCAGTATGCGGCGGTTGGATAAATATTAAGGAGGTTCCAAGTTATGGACAAAGCAAAAAAGCAGGAAATTATTCAGCAGTATAAGCTTCACGAGGGGGATACTGGTTCACCTGAAGTGCAGATAGCTATACTGACCGAGAGAATCAATCATCTTAACGAGCATCTTAAGATAAATAAAAAGGACCACCATTCCAGGCGTGGCCTGCTTATGATGGTTGGACGGCGCCGCGGCCTGCTCAATTATCTTAAATCTGTAGATATAGAGCGTTACCGTGCCATAATTGAAAAACTGAATCTGAGAAAGTAAGGTTAAAGGGCGGAATCATATCCGCTCTTTCACCATTTTTAAAAGCGGTACCGCTTGATAATGTACAGAAGGAGAAAAGATATGTTTAGAACTTTTGAAACCGAGTTCGCAGGACGGAAGCTGTCTGTTGAAATCGGCAAGTATGCGGAGCAGGCAAATGGGTCCTGCCTTATAAGGTGCGGAGATACGGCGCTTTTGGTAAACGCTACTATGTCTAAGCAGGCACGCGAGGGCATAGATTTCTTTCCGCTGAGCGTGGAGTTTGAAGAAAAGCAGTATTCGGTGGGAAAGATACCGGGAGGCTTTATGCGCAGGGAAGGAAGGCCTTCAGAAAAGGCCATATTAACCTCCCGCCTTATAGACCGTCCTATTCGTCCGTTATTCCCCAAGGGATTTTATAACGATGTGCAGGTAGTGGCTACGGCAATGAGCGTGGATAATAATATCCCGCCGGAAATTTATGCCATGATAGGCTCTTCGGTAGCTCTTACCATTTCGGATATTCCATTTTACGGGCCTACGGGCAGCGTTTCCATAGGCATGGTGGACGGGGCGTATGTCATCAATCCGGACAGTGAGCAGCGGGAAAAGAGCGTGCTTAACCTAACTGTTTCAGGAACGAAAGACGCCGTTATGATGGTGGAAGCAGGCGCTAAAGAAGTTACTGAGGACGAGATGCTCGAAGCCATAATGATAGCTCACGAGGAAATAAAGAAATTAGTTGCCTGGCAGGAGATGATTCAGGCGGAGGTAGGCAAGGAAAAACAGGTCTTTGAATACTATAAGGTGCCTGAGGATATTGAAAAAGACGTACGCGAATTTGCCACGGATAAAATAGTCTGGGTTATGGAATGCTTTGACCGCAAGGAGCGGGAGGCCAGGGAGAACCAGGTAGAAGAAGAAGTGCAGGAGCACTTTGCCGAAATATATCCCGAAAAAACCAGGGAGATTTCTGACGCGCTTTATGCCATTAAGAAGGAGACCATGCGCCGCAAGATACTTGATTACGGCGTGCGTCCCGATGGCCGCGGAGTTTTTGACATACGCCCGATTTGGTGCGATGTGCATATGTTTGCGCGCACGCATGGTTCGGCCGTATTTACACGCGGACAGACACAGGTTGTATCCCTTACTACATTAGGTCCGCTTAATGATGCGCAGGAGCTGGACGGCATAGATGAAGTTGATCAGAAGAGATACATGCATCATTACAACATGCCTCCTTACAGCACTGGGGAAGCGCGGCCCATCCGAAGCCCCGGACGACGGGAGATAGGCCACGGCGCTCTTGCAGAGCGTGCGCTTGAGCCTATGATTCCTTCAGAGGAGGAATTCCCTTATGCCATTCGCGTAGTATCTGAAGCGATATCTTCTAATGGTTCTACCTCTATGGCCAGTGTATGCGGCTCTACTTTATCCCTAATGGACGCTGGTGTGCCCATAAAGGCGCCTGTCGCAGGAGCGGCTATGGGTTTAATTAAGGATACCGATAGCGATAAAGTTGTTGTTTTGACTGATATCCAGGGGCTGGAAGATTTCTTGGGCGATATGGATTTTAAAGTGGCGGGAACTGAAAAGGGTATAACCGCTATACAGATGGATATAAAGATAAAGGGCATAGATGAGCCCATTCTTAAGCGTGCGCTGGCTCAAGCTAAGGATGCGCGGCTGTTTATTCTTAATAAGATGCTGGCCACGCTTGATAAGCCGCGTGAGGATGTTTCTCCCTATGCGCCTAAGACTATTATTTTCTATATCAATACAGATAAGATACGCGAGGTTATAGGACCCGGCGGAAAGATGATTAACAAGATAATTGATGAAACGGGCGTCAAAATTGATATAGAGGACAGCGGCCGCGTTATTATATACGCTGTGGACAGCGCTTCAGGTGCGGCGGCTAAGAAAATGATAGATGCTATTGCCAAGGATGTTGAGGTAGGCGAAGTTTATCTTGGAACAGTGGTGCGTATAATGCCGTTTGGGGCGTTTGTGGAACTGCTGCCTGGCAAGGATGGATTAGTGCATATTTCAAAGCTGGCAAATGAGCGGGTTGAAAAAGTGGAGGATGTTGTCAATATCGGAGATAAGATAATGGTGAAAGTTACCGAGATAGATGACAAAGGTCGTATAAATCTTACTCGTAAGGGGCTTATACCAGAGAAGGACGATAAGAAATAAGGTCATAATTTGGTGCTGTGTTATGCCGGTGTTTGTGAAGACGCCGGCTTTTTATTTTTTTAGGCGGCGCA
>URYI01000130.1 GCA_900552055.1 uncultured Eubacteriales bacterium
AGCCGCAGTCATATGTATTAGGTGGCTGAAACCACCCTTTACATAGTAACTCTTGGTTAACAATACTGTTGCTCTCGCCCTCACGCCCGTCATCTTGACTTAACCGGCAGTAGAGGGCGGTGATTTTGTTCTGTTCTGATTGTCTGTTGTTCAAAGTAACTCCTTTCCGACAATCGGATACAGTATATTGCGTAATTGCAGTAGCTGACTTCATCCGAGAGAAAGAACATACAGACAGAGGAGAGCAAAATCGTACATACGGTGGAAAGGGGAAGATATTTCCGCTCCCTGATATCGGCAAGAAACCCTGCCAGAATCAGCCCCAGTGCATAGAACAAACGAACACCGCCGTAAACGTCATAAGATTTTTCAGCGTTAAAGGCCGTCAGTACGCTGTCGATCATTCCGGCTACAAGGCTCATAAGCACTACGGCAACGATCAGAAGCAGCGTTTTTTTGAAATCTTTTTTGGCGTCCGACGAATAGGGCAAAGGATTTTCCAGAATCCAGTCCTTCGGCACTGTTATGACAAAATACATGACAAACGCAACACTCAAAATAATGCTGATAATAAAGGTGACAGACTGCGGTATTAAATTCTGTACCACAAACTGTAACAGGATCGCCACTCCCATACCCGTGCCGATCAATCGTCCCATATACCGGCTTGCGGCAAAATACATGGCCGTATTGTAATACACGCATCCGCTGATATGACCGGTCAGCAGCAGGGCTGCGGCAGAGCTTGTCAGAAAGAGTGCCGGATGATCTGCAAAAAGCAAAACCAGAGCCGCCCCAAGACACAGAACGCCAATGATAATCTGCGCCGTTTTTCTGGACTTTTCTTTTTTACACAGTCGCCGCAGCAGGGAAAACGAAAGAAAACCAAATCCGGTGCAGACAAGCCCAAAGGTATATACAGGATTTACGGCGGTGCTTCCGAGAATCACGGCACAGCGCTCGTTGATAAACGCCTCCGTCAGCATAAAGGCGAAAAAGCATAACGCAAAACAGATTGCACAAAGCAGCTCTGAGGGTGTGATTTTCTGCCGTTTCATGATTCTGCCTCCTTACTGAGCTCCACTACATCGCCGATTTCGCAGTGAAGCGCCCTGCAGATCCGCTCTAAAATCTCAAGGCTCACATATTCGTCATGGCTGAGCTTTGCGATGGTGGAAGCCGAAACACCTGCCATTTCCGTTAAGGAAGATTTTTTGATTTTCATATCGATCAGCTGCTTCCACAACTTATTATACTGTACTGCCATACGGTTCACCTCATTATTATAATAAGGTTAGTATAACACAAAGTTTTCCAAATCTCAATGAATTTTCCGATTTCTCGTAAGATATTCTCTGCTTGCGTCTTTTGTAATTATACTAAAGTTTTCCTATCTTCTTTTACTTCTGTGTTATTTCATAAAAGTCCGTTGAAATCTGCTTTCGTATATCAAAAGATATTTGATATATTGGAAATCGAAAAATAGAGGATGAAAAAGCTTGATTCTAAACCGTTTTTTAAGTCTAAACTTTAAGGAGCAAGGTGTTTGTACCTTATCCCTCGTTTTTGTGTTTCAAAGTGTTACAGGTTTGATGATACCGCTTTCCTATCGGCTTCGGTTTATGCGAAAATCACTTCTGCGTTTACGATTTCCACTGTCGCTTCACGCAGCGTATTTATCTTGCCTGCCCATTTCATCGGCTTCTCGGCTTTGAGCTTTTCGGTCACGCCCTCACGCTCCGTCATCTGTTCTATCAGCCGAAAAAACAATTCTGTTGCCTGCCGGTCAATATCCGCAAGATAGCCGTTCAGCCTGCCGCTTGTGAGCAGATTGGTGTAAAACACTTTTCTGTGCTGCCGGATATACCGCAAATGCCGCTGTCCCCATATCCCTATGATCTTGTTTTCTTCGGCGGGTAAAGTGAGATTCGGTAAGTAATAGTCGCCTTGCAGTGTATAAGCGCCGCCCATTTGTTCAAATAATGATTTCATTGAAGTTTCCTCCAAATTCAGTTTTAGATTTTTCTGCAATATACCGTACCGATTGTCTTTACCACTTGTTTTCAAAACCTTCGTTATGGGACCTCATCATTATGGGCGGTTTTCTATTTTTAACATCCGGCGAATTTTAAATAGTACAACCTCCGGGTATTATATTTTGTATTGAACAATCCGCTCCTATCCGGCAGCATATGAGCCTGATAAGGGCGGATTGTTTTTATAGTTTTTTTATATAGGCAATACAATCAGAGAACAATGCATTTCTGCTGGTAATGACCCATCCGCTGAACAATAACCTTGGTGTGGTTTTATCATTCTTGCTTTGCAGTTCGTTGCGCGGGCCTGCTTTTGTATCCCCATTGAATTATCTATCCCAGCTTAAAGGTATACTCACCGGCCTCCAGCATATATTCGGCTGTGCCGTTTACCGCTTTTCCGGTATAGCCGCTTCCGTTCATTGAAAGCTGAGAGGGCTCCAGGCCAAGCAGGGGTATGATAACGCGCGCTTTGGTATTAAAGGGCAGGGACAAATTGAATGTAACCGTGCCGTCCCGGCGCTCCCACTGGCTGGTGACTTTGCCGTTTGCCAGCTCTACGCAGGCCTGAACCTTGTTGAGCGCGGTAGTAAAATCAGGGCTTATGGTTATGTAGCCTTTATAGGGCAGAGTATAGGGGATAATACCTGCCAGAGCCTTAAAGAACCAGGGGCAGAAGGCGCCCTGCATGGGATGGTTGTGTGAGTTCATAGTGTCCCCCGTGGTATTCTCCCAGCGTTCCCAGAGGCTGGTTGCGCCGTTTGCCAGCATATAGCCTATGCTGGGGTAATCGGTTCTTGACAGTATCTGTACTCCTATATCGTTCCGTTTTATGAGGTTAAGCACCTCAAAAAGATATTTGGTGAGCTGGCTGCCCGTAGTAACGTGGCATTGGTTTTCCTGCACTATATCCTCTATGAGCATATTAGCTATAAGGTAATCTGCTCCGGAGGGGATTATGCCCAGGAACATAGGGAAGACGTTTGAACCCTGGGAGAAGGGCACATAATAGCCGTTGCGGTCAAAAAAGGCGGAATTAATATTATCCTTTAATTCAACCGCTCTTTGGGCGTATAACTGGCTCTGGCTGTCCAGTCCCAGATATTCGGCCGACTTCTGCATTATGGTCAGGCAGTAATAGAGATAGCAGGTGGTCACAAGCTGATTGTCTATATTGGAGCGTCCCAGGTAGTGCTGAAAGCGCTTTCAGAAAGCGGGGGCGCCCATTCGCCTACAAACATGCTGGAAACCAGCCCGCGGCCGTCCAGTTGGGAGAGCATAAAATCGGTATATTTTTTCATGCCTTGGTAATGCTCTTTAAGGGCGGTATCATCATTATAGAACAGATAGATAAAATAGGGGAGCAGCACATATACGCTGCTTACGTGGAAAGCCGGACGCCCGCCGTAGAAATATGGCGCAGTGTCGCCGATTTCGCCGTTCTGTCCGCCGTCCTGGGCGTCCTTTATATCCCGCAGCCATTTCTCATAGAATAACAGCATATCGTAGTTATACATGGCTTCTTCAAACCGAACTGTCATATCGTTAATCCAGGCGAGACGCTCGTCTCTCTGGGGGCAGTCGGTAGGAACCGAATGCAGATTGTTGCGCTCGGTTGACACGATGGTGTCATAAATATCGTTAAGCATCTGGTTGTCGCAGCTGAACCAGCCAGTTCTGTTTACGCTGCTGTTTACCCGGTACGCCGTGGCATTTAAAAGCGAACTGTTGCTCTGCACGAAAATCTGCACATACCTAAAGCCGTGATAAGTGAAGCGGGGTTCATATTCTTCAATGCCCTCCCCCTTAAGTATGTATTCGTCCGTCGCCCGTGCAGTACGCAGGTTTTCCTGGTTGACCGAGAAATCCGGGTTAATGGTTTCAGCAAATTTTACAACAATTTTTGAACCGGCTTCACCCCGGACCCGCAGTTTTACCCAACCAGCTATATTTTTGCCGAAATCTATAGTCATGGAATCGGCCGTTGGACGGTAAACTGTGCGGGCGCGCAGCTTTTCAAAGCGCTTAATGGGAGGGAGCAGGTCGCGGTAAAGCTCTCCTTTGGGACCTTCAACGGCTATTGCGGGGGAGAAGGGCGCTTCGGCGCGGAAATCCTCTGCTTCAGGCAGAGTTATTTCCAGGCGCGCGTCATAGGTTTCTCCGTCATATATGTTGTTCATAATTACGGGACCTTTTGCGGCATACCATTTTAGGCCTTCATCTGTATAAATGGTTTCGGATGTGCCGTCCGAATAGAACAGCTTTAAATTCATAAGCAGACAGGGATTGCCCAGCCAGGAAGGATTAGTTCCAAAAGTCTGCATGAAAAATTTATGTTCATGACCCAGCCAGCCCTCGCCCAGCATGACCGAAATAAGATTAGCGCCTTTTTTTATGTTTTGGGTGACGTCGTATACTGAATAGAGTACCCGCCGGTTATAATCTGTCCAGCCCGGTTCCAGGACGTTATCGCCTATTTTGCAGCTATTTAAATAAAGCTCGCTGTAGCCGGGACCGCAGATATATGCGTAAGCGTGTTCCAGATTCTTGCGTATGCGGAATTTTTTCACCAGCATGTAATTCTCACGCTTTTTATAATCTTTGAAGCCTATGAAGCGGCCCTGCCAGTCCTCTTGATTATATAAAGCGGTAAGGAAATAATATGTATCGCTTTTAAAGCTGTTATCGCCGCACCATATTTGTATATCGAAATAATAAAGGCGGGCGCTTTCCAGCTCAGGGCCAGCGTAGCGGCACTTGGTTTCAGAACCGGCTGCTATTTTGGTATCCCAGAGCAGATCGTCATTGTTAAGAGCTTCGGCGGATTGTGCAACGCGCACCCTGTAATTGGTCTGCATTCCAGGGTAATTGGTAAGTTTCCAGCTGAAACGGGGTGTCTTACTGTTTACGCCCAGAGGATTGCAGGTGTATTCGCAGTAAGCCAGTAAATTTGTATTTGTCATTTTTTCTTCTCCTGCTAAAGTATTTTTAATACCCGAATTTAGCCTATATTATATATCAAAAGCTGGGGCAAACGCAATAGATTATGCTTATTTTATTTTTAATT
Organism: uncultured Eubacteriales bacterium; assembly: GCA_900552055.1. Lineage (GTDB taxonomy): Bacteria > Bacillota > Clostridia > Christensenellales > QALW01 > Neochristensenella > Neochristensenella gallicola. The sequence goes on from URYI01000130.1 coordinate 5,104, forward strand.
ACCCCAGTTTGCAAGGAAGACTGTCCGAAGGCATAAAATTTGCGTCCTGCTGCGCTGCTTTGGCTCCATGTACGGATGGTATATGTTTCTCAAGCGCGCTTTACCCGGCACAAAATTTTGCGTTCTGCCTCTACGGCCTCAAACGGAGAAGGTTTCTTTATTTTCAAGGCAACGAAGAAAGCGTACCGGGTAGTACGCCCATTGAGGATAACGCGGAAAATGAAGGAATTGTCCCGTCTTGAGGCGTATAGTTCCTTGTAATCTGAGGGTAAAGGAGGGAAAAAACACTATCAAGGGGGGGAGGGGCGGCGCGGAGTTTTTCCGCTCCCCTTTTGGGGAGCGGAAAAATCCTGCGGCAGCGCGTAAGCGCTGCCGCAGGCC
>URYI01000131.1 GCA_900552055.1 uncultured Eubacteriales bacterium
CTGTAAGGCGCCAAAATTAGGCGGCCCATTTGCCATTGGGAAAGCAAAGCTTTCCCAATGGCAAATGGGCCGCGTCCCGGCCTCCAGCTTTGCTGGAGGCCGGGCGCGCGCCGCCCCCATAAATTACATAAGCTTAAATAAAATACATAATTTAAAACAATATATGGCTGCTAACTAATTTACCGATATTATCTTATGCACCAGTTTATATATAAAACTCATCCCCGCCCACAACATTCTTATTACTGTCGGTAAACAAAACCGATACTTTCTGTTCCTCCAGAATCAAAGCGCATCCGACATAATCTATAATTTTTCTTGCAGAATCACAAACAGGCTTAGAGGCTATTACAACAGGGCAGTTCTGCCCCAAGGTATCCAGTTTCCCGCCAGGATAGCTCACTTCCAATATATGCAGATGCCCGCTCAGCATAAAATGCGGTTGTATGTTTTCATTTATCAGCTTTGTCCATTCGCTGTACAGTTCTCTCTCTATATTGTAGGGCTCCTGTCTTATATGAGTTACAGGGGAATGGCTGATTATGAGCCTGTATTTAACGCCGGGTGAATTATACTCAGTCGGGGCTTGATCTATTATATCCTTTATAAAGCCTGTTTCCTCCAGCCTGAAAGCATGATGGCAAACGGTATGCCCGTATTCCGGATATTCGTCGTCGCAGCATTCTCCGCAGTCCAGCACCAGTCCCCATATATTGCCCAGCCTTACAGAATAATAAGAGTGCCCATTTATAACAGGGGTATATTCCGCCAGCTTCTCGGCTAGATATCCCCTATTGTCATGATTGCCTTTAGTGAAAATAATGGGAATTTCCCCATTGGTCAGGCTTTCAGCCAAATAATACAGATAGTCAAAATCCTGCTCCTTATGGCAAAAATCAAAAGTATCCCCATTCAATATAAGAAGATGCAGATCCTGCTCGAAATAATGGCCCGCCATATGAGGCAGTTTATCCAGCTGGTGCGCGTCAGCCACCTGATATATATTTATTTTTCCCTCCTCAGGCACCGGCCGGAAAGAATACTCTATTTTCTCTATATCCCCTGTCACTGGTACAGCGCCCTTCCTATCCAGCACCCTTCTATAGCAAACGGTATAACCGCGCGCCTTATTCAATTCTTCCATAGGAACAATCGCCCGGTGCGCCCGGCACGCACTTCTAAGCACTCCGTTTGAAGAGTCGTAATAATTCCTGCCGTTTACTTCTACCCAGTAAAGCAGCTCAATATCGGCAACAGCCATTATCTGATAGCTGCTGCCTGCTGCAAAAACCGCCGGCGAAGTTAAAAAAGGAGTTTTCATTATGATATCTTCCTTTGCTATGTTTTTAGTATATAATATCTACCATTTTAGAGTTAGTTTCAAGGCATAAAACGGTCAAAAATATATGAATCTATATTTTTCCCCGTTACTTTCCTTTCCGCATACCAAACTGAAATAACTAAGAAAACTGGCCAATTTATAGGTTTGAAACGTTTCAGCTTTTTTAGACAGACGTTAGACTGGCTTTAAGTCCAAATCTTAGGCCGTAGGGCTGTAATGTCTGTCCAAAAAGTCTATAAGCTTACTCACCCTATTAGTCAGAACAAAACAGCCATATTTAATCTCTTCCTGAAAATATTCGTCAAATTCCTCGTCTGTTTTCAGGGAGAACTCATAGTAATGATCTATTCTGCCGCAGCCTGTCCAGCGCGGCCCCCTGGCAAAGCAGGTAGGAGCAGACTGGCCGCACTCAGACAGAACCAGCGTCCGGTAATAATATGCCTCATCCGCAGTCTTGGCCATAGCCGAATAGGTAAAGCATCTATAGGCCTTGGTTTCCTTTATAATCTCATATATCTTATCCCAATAAGACGTTCCCACTCTATCCAACACAAGCAGGCTGCGTTCATTGCATACAATAAACGCTTCTTTAAGAGTAGGGATTATATAATCGGTTATTTCGCTGTCTGCTTCAGTATATTCCCCGTTGCCAGTCCTAAGTCTCAGCTGGCAGAGCTGTTCATATGTCCAGGCCGAAATGCTGCTGGAGGTTGGAAGCTTTACGCCGTTCACAGTCTGACCGCGCTTAAGTATCCAATCGGTAGTAACGCTTAAATCGTCGCCATGCATCAATACCAGGACTTTATCCCTGGTCATGCAAACGTCCAGTTCTATCATATCAGCGCCTTTTTTAACGGCGCTTATTACAGCCTCTATTGAATTTTCAGGATAGCTTTCTATATCCCCGCGGTGCGCATAACACATAGGACGCGCATTTGTGTCGGTAAAATCCTTTAATTTACCTTCAAAATCCATTATCCATTCAGGGGGCTGCCACTCATACTGCCAAACTGTTTCAAACTTACTTATATCAGATATATATTCTTCACGCGAAGCGGTCGTGAACTGTCCGCTGACACCGGCAGACATATCCCAGGTGCTTATATTATCAGTATTATTGTCCATAAATTGATTGATATATCGGCTGACAGCGGTATAAGTATTTTCAGCCGAACTGCCCCTTAATACAAGGCAGTCATCCTTTCCCCCCATTATATATCCATTTTGATTAAATTCCGCCCAAAGATTATCGGGATATTCCAGTCCGGTCGCTCCTATATAAACAATAAGCGCCCTTTCTCCGCTGCTATCGGGTTGTGTAAAGCTCTCCGCATCTGCAATATGCGTCTCAATATCCCCGCTTACAAAGTCATAAAAAAGCTGTGCGGCCTGCAATTCATACTGCCGGGCCTCAGCTGAACGCACTATAACGCACTGGCCGTATACATTTTCTATAGCCTGCGCCGGAACAGTGCTGAAATTAGGCTCTTCTGAGGGCTGCGCCGAAGGGATGGACGTCTCTGCTGAACCATAGTCAGTACCAGTCGCAGCTGCGGTCGTAGACTGAGCGGTATTCATAGTGCTTTGCGCGTCAAGAGTATTGTGCGAAGAAGCTGAAGCGCTTCCTGAACCATCCCTGCATGAAACGCAGCAGACCGCAAGAACCGTGCAAAAAAGCAGCAGTATACCTCGTTTTAATAATTTGCCCATATAAATATTCCCTCCTGCCTTAAGGCTACCGTTACTTAATTATCCTTATTATTATCAGCTGTACCTGAACCGTTCAGGGGTTCCAGCAGTATTTTCTCAATATCAGCTATATTCTGCTGAGTCAGGCCAACCGTCTGCGTCAGGAACGCACGCGCCTGTTCCTTAAGCGTTGTTCCCGGATAATTGTTTTTCAAATGCTCAAATACTTCAACGTATGTAAAATCCTTATTGCATCTCCCGCGCACTCCGAATTTTGCAAAAGTAGAGATTTCAAAATCCCTAGTGATATCATGATAGGATACTCCCAAAGCGCCTTTGAGCAGGGCTATTACCGTACCCGTCCGGTCCGCGCCCGCCCAGCAATGAATATAAATGGGATAGCTGTCAGGATTAGCGAACAGCCTGAATATCTCGTGCAGCCGCTGATTGAACTGCTCCTGAAAAATATCCATATAGCCCAGTACAGGTAAGCGGATATACTTTACCCGCTCTCCCAGGGGACTGGAGCTAATAAAACCTGATTCTTCATCGTTCCGCAAGTCCAAATCGGTTTTAATTTTAAGCTCTTCCAGCATGGTTTTTGTGCCGGCGGGAGTTATCTCTATTGCGTGATTGCCGATAAGGTTCATTTCACTTCCCCGGTAGAGCAGTCCCTGGCGGATAACTGCATTACCGGCCTGCCATCCACCCGCATCCCTGACATTGCAGATTCCATCTACATCTATCAGCCTCGGAGCTTTGGGCGCCGTTTCAAAGCAGCCTGAACAGTTATGCTTTATGTCATCAGCTTTAAAAACATAATCATAAACCACGCCCGAATACAGGTTTCTTAAAAGGGCATTCTGCTGGCCTGGAGCTATATCCAAGCTGAATTTTGAATCCGGAACACCCCTCCGGTTTAACTCCAGCCGGCAGCCTGTTCCAAGCATACAATGAGGCACGGGCAGCAAAACCGGCAGCGGCTTATCCTTAGGATTGCTGCCCCCGTTATATGAAACAAGGTCGAGTCCTTCAAAATCGTCCTGCAAATAATTCATAATTTCATCAGGCAGCAGAATATACTGTTTCATTATGTACCCTCGCATAATTTTTATTTCGCCCTGACAATTTATAATTATATTAAGCAAGGCTTTTTTAATATTTTATTATTTAATATTAGTATAAAATAAAAACTGGCCAAATTCAAATTACATATTTTTTTGTTCGTATAAATATAATTAATATATTTATTATTGGTGCTGCACTGCCAAGCATCCGCTTAGCCGCGCTCATGTTGTTAATAACCGAAAAGGCCCGCCCGGCAGGGGATTTTGAAGCATCTTGGGTTTCAGGTCCAATAAATGCTTATTAACAAGGCATGTTAAATCAACTTAACACAACTTAATTTATTCTTTTCAAATTAAATCTTGTTTTTATTTCCTTGATAGTTTAAAATATGTATGTTAATTTTATATCAGAGGGTGATCTTATTGGATCAAAAGCTTCAGACACTTCTGACCTTGGCCACACGGCTAAATTACACCAAAACCGCTGAGGAGCTTAATCTCACCCAGCCCGCTGTAACTCATCATATAAAGCAGCTTGAATGGGAATATGATATCAAAATATTTGTCAAGGACGGCAAAAGGCTGGCCATTACTCCGGACGGGGAGCTGCTTTTAAAATATGCCAACAAGGTTGCCGGCCTGGAGAACGCGCTTATGAAGGAGCTGGCGGACAAGAAAGCGCACAAAAAGCGCTTTACTGTGGGTATAACCTCCACTATCGGGGAATACCTGCTGCCTATGCTCTTTTCCCAGTACTGCCGCGAGCACACTTCCACCATACTTAACATATACACCAGCGACGTATCCCATATTATGGCTAAGATGAACCACTATGAAATAGACTGGGCAGTACTGGCGCATACGCCGTCGTCCGAGGATTACGCAGTTATTTTATTGGATACAGATTATCTTTGTCTAGCTGTCAGTTCTGAGCACCCATTTGCCAAGCGGGAGAGCGTAAGCCTTGAGGAATTAAAGCGGGAGCCTTTTATACTTCCTTATGCCAATTCCAGCGTGCGCATTCTCTGGGAGCAGGCGCTTATACGCAGGGGAGAACATATTGAGGACTTTAATATCAATATTGAGAGCGACAATTTAGCTACCATTAAAAATTTTACCGAAGCCAATCTGGGCGTTACCATAATGTCCTATTCCTCCTGCATGAAAGAAGAGGCGGCCGGACGGCTGGCGGTAGTGCCCATTGACAAGGTGGAAATACCGCGCAACATAAATATTATATACCGGACCAATTTTACCTACCCGCATATTTTTACAGAGCTTAAGAATCTGTATACCTCTATTAAAAACAGCATGATAAAGGAAGCTGCTAAATAAAAATAATATGATTATAAATTTTAAGCCCTGCGCCAGGGAGCT
>URYI01000132.1 GCA_900552055.1 uncultured Eubacteriales bacterium
CCGGCCCGCTTGCGGGCCGGAAGCGCCGCCCCCCTTAATCCAAAGCAGCTTTGCCGCGCGGGGATAAATAGGGGGCGTTTAAAAATCCAATTACAGCTTAATTGGACAGTATGCTGATTTCTGTTTCCTTGTCAAAGAGATGGATACGGTTGGGGTCAAATACCATCTTGACGGTATCATTCATCATGACGGTGCTTCTGGGATTGACGCGGGCAACGATATTTTCGTCTTCCTTGCCCGATATGGTCAAATAAAGCAACGTCTCAAAGCCCAGCTTTTCAATCAGTTCTACATAAGCGCTGACTGTAGCCTGGGGATAGTTCTGGATAAATACTTCTTCGTCATGAATATCGTCAGGACGTATGCCCAGCGTAACTTCTCTGCCGATATAGGATTTATCGGTCAGTTTAGCTATCCTGCCTTCGGGGATAAGTATTTTATTTTCGCCAAAACGCGCAAACACATTGCCGTTTTCTTCAACCAGCGTGCAGTCTATAAAGTTCATGGCAGGAGAACCGATAAAGCCCGCAACGAACTTATTGCAGGGATAATCATAGAGGTTCTGGGGAGAATCCACCTGCTGGATAAAGCCGTCCTTCATAACAACTATTCTGGTACCCATCGTCATAGCTTCTGTCTGGTCATGGGTAACGTAAATAAATGTTGTAGCCAGCCTGTTATGCAGCTTGGTAATTTCAGTACGCATCTGAACGCGCAGCTTTGCATCCAAGTTGGAAAGGGGTTCGTCCATAAGGAAGACCTGAGGCTCACGCACGATTGCGCGGCCCAGCGCAACACGCTGTTTCTGACCGCCCGAAAGCGCCTTAGGCTTTCTCTGGAGATATTCTTCAATGCCCAGTATCTTAGCGGCTTCCTTAACTTTTTTGTCTATATCCGTTTTATGTACTTTACGCAATTTGAGGCCGAAAGCCATATTATCATAAACAGTCATATGAGGATAAAGCGCATAGTTCTGGAAAACCATTGCTATATCTCTGTTCTTGGGCGCTACGTCGTTCATAAGCTTATCGCCTATATAAAGCTCGCCCTCAGTAATCTCCTCCAGACCGGCAATCATGCGGAGAGTAGTGGACTTTCCGCAGCCCGAAGGTCCTACCAGCACTATAAATTCCTTATCCTTGATAGCAAGATTGAAATCGTTAACTGCGGTTACGCCGCCGGCATAAACTTTATATATATGCCTCAAAGTAACGTTAGCCATAAAAAACCTCCAATAATAAAACTCTGATGTTAGAATAATAACACCAGAGCAGTTTTTCCGCTACTGTCATTCTGCACAAAAAACATGTACAAACAATACCAGCTTTATGGCGTCAGCGCGTCAATAGGCTTCATTCTTCCCGCCTTAATGGCCGGATATATCCCAAAAAACAAGCCGGCAGCACATGTTATAAGCACGGCGGCGCACACTGTGGAAAGAGACAAGATAAATTCAATGCCCGAAAAGCTGCACAGAAAATAAGCGCCCAGCGCCCCGATGGGCACTCCCATTATTCCGCCCAGCAAGGAATGCAATAATGCTTCTGTAAGAAATTGGCCGGTAATCTGGGAGCTTTTCGCCCCTATGGCTTTAAGTATGCCTATTTCCTTTGTGCGCTCCTTAACGCTGACCAGCATAACATTCATAACCCCTATGCCGCCGCACAGCATGCATACTGCGCTGATGGAGAAGAGTATTCCCGCTAAAATATCCAGCACCTGATTGACCATATTTATTTCAGCAGTCATATTGTAGCTCTTAATGCCTTTTTTGCCCGTGGCCGTCTCTATCGCCTCGCAGGCAATTTTTTCGGCGTCCGACAAAAGCATGCCTTCCGTGCGGAATATTAATTCCTGAACGCCGCTGATATTAAGTATTCTGTTAAAAGTATCTATACCTATTATGCATCTGTATGGAGTCACTCCCGTCATTATAAGGCTGCCGTCGTCAATTATTCCGCAAACATACAAACTCTTTCCTGCCAAAAGAAAATTCATTCCAAGGCAATCGGACGTGCCAAACAGCTGTTCTGCCATAGAGTTTGTAATAACCGCCTCATATGCGTCTTCTGAAGAAGGCCACCTGCCCTGAGCCAGCTCTATTTTTTCTATTTCCGCATAATGCGAACCCACCCCGTTCACTTTGCAGCTTATACTGCCCGCACCCGCGCCCGAAGCGGTAAGAGTAGCCGTATTCATGGGAGAATAGGCCGTTATTTTCTGAGTAACAGCCGCAGGGATAAGCGCGTCCTCCTTGCTCAGGACATCGCCTTCCGAATAAACAAAAAAGCGCTCGCTTCCCACAAGTTCCATTTCGCTCTTAATTCTTGCGCTGCCTCCCGTGCTGACGCACAGCACGCAGATAATGGACGCCACGCTTATTATTATTCCCAGCATAGTGAGCATGCTGCGGGAAAAATTATTTGATACAGAGCAAAGCGCTCTTTTTAAATAATCCATTACGTTCAAAATTATCCCTCCCTGAGCACTCCGTCTGAAAGAATATACCGTCTGTCGGCGTAAAGAGCAGTCTTAGGGTCATGAGTTATCAATACTACAGCGGCCCCGGTGCTGTTAAGCTCCTTTATCATCTCCATAATTTCCACACCCGAATTTTCGTCCAGGTTGCCCGTAGGCTCGTCTGCCAGTATGAGGGCCGGACGGTTTATAAGCGCACGAGCGATAGCCACCCGCTGGCGCTGTCCGCCCGAAAGCTGGCTTGGGCGGTGATTGAGCCTGTGTTTAAGCCCCACGCCGCACAGCGCTTCAACGGCCATTTCCCGCCTTTGACGGCGCTTAATGCCCGCATAGGCCATAGGCAGTTCTACATTTTCCAGCGCGGTAAGATGCTCTAAAAGATAAAAGGACTGAAATATATAGCCTATATTCTTGTTGCGCATCTCAGCTAAACTGTTGGAATCCATTCTGCTTATGTCCTGCCCGCGGAAAATATAGCTGCCCTTTTCAGGTACGTCCAAACAGCCCAAAATATTTAAAAAAGTAGTTTTGCCTGAGCCCGACGGCCCCATAACCGCCGCAAATTCGCCCCGGCCAAGGGAAAAGGACAGGCCCTTAAGCGCCGGCACAAGCCTGTCCCCCTGCTTATAGCTTTTATATATATCCTTAATCTCTATCATAGCTTATAACTCAAAAGGTGATATTATCTGCTCGTTTTCAGACAGGCCGTTTAAAACCTGAGTATACTGCCCGTTGCTCACTCCCAGGGATACATATCTTTTTTCCTCCGCTCCATCCGCATTCAAGACATTAACATAATTCCCCCCTTCATCCTTAAGGCACCAAAGAGCCGGAATTATAAGCACATCCTGCGCGCTCTGGGTAATAAGCGTTACGTCCAGCCTCGAATTGATATTGTAATTCCCGCTGTTCAGGCTTATTGTCGCCTGGGCGCTTACCGTTCCGTCCGAATTGGCCGTCAGGGCGCTCTTATGGGTAACTTCCCCTATAACAGTACTGCCCACATATATTTTCTGGCCTGGTATTACCTCTTCATAATCATTTTCATGCACAGGCACTGTCAGTTCAAGCCGGCTGGTACCCTGTATAACGGCGCAAGGTGCCGAAGCTGTTATATATCCGCCCTCTGTCAGCTCCTGCAAGGATATTTCCCCATCTATAGGCGCAGTTATGACGCTCTTTTCTACGCTCTCTTCCAGTTTTTCTATCTGCTCGTTAAGCTGCTTAAGGGTTTCGTCCTCCTCCCCCGTACCTAAGATACTGCCCGAAACAGTCACAGCGTCCTGTACCTTCAGCTGATTTAAAAACTCATCTACGGCCTCGCTCATGCTGGAATATTCCGCATAATAGCTCTGCGCCTGCATTATGCCCAGTTCAGCTTTAGTCCGAGCGGCGTCCTCCTTCTGCGCTAAAAGATTGAGCTGATATTCTTCGGCCTGCGCCTTTAAATTTTCCAGCTCCCGCTCCATTTGAGCGCTGTCCAGCCGAAAGACGGGCTGGCCCTGCGCTACTGTTTCCCCGTCCGAAACAAATACTTCAGCCACTTTCCCCGCCGAAGAGGAATACACATATTCGCTTTGAGCGGCAGTCACCCGCCCGCTCAGTTCCAGCGTATCCTTAACATCCCCGTATTTAACGGTAAATGTCTCCCTCTCTTTAGGAGGTTCAAATGTAACAGCGAACACCGCCCCGCACAAAACTGCCGCAGTCAGGCCCCAGGCTATGAGCCATTTATATCTTTTCATTCTCTATCCCTCCGCGCAAAAAATTGTCAACCATATTTTCTGCAAAGCCCAGTAAAATATACCGTGCTGCGGCTGGAAAAATATAAAACTCAAGATGTTTTTATCGCGCGTATTTTTTATATCTGTCCGGCTCGCCTTTAATGCAAAGACGCAAAAGGCCAGCAAAGGCCAGCTTAAATAAAAGCGCTGCAAAAAACGCCAAATACACAGGACGGACGCCGAGCAAAAGCAGCCCGGCAGGAAAGCGCCTTTATTAGGTTTGGGCCGCCATTATCTCCTACACGCTTAAGGAACGCACTCTGAAAATAAAAACAGCGCGGACAGCCTTAATTTGTCCGCGCTGTTTTTATAATCTTTTGCAGTTTATTTAGATTTTGTTTTTTCTGCGGTTGACCGCCAGCGCGCCTAAAGCCAGCACTGCGGCAGGAACACCTGCAAAAAGCAGAATGTCTCTATCGCCGCTCGCACTTGTATCGTCCTTATCATCGCCTGTTCCCGGCTGTTCGCTCCCAGGCTGTTCCGCAGACAAATCTATATCGCCTTTTTCTGCGGTATTATCAGTAACTCCCTCGCCGTAAAAGAAAATATCATCTATCAGAAGATAGCTGTCAGTCTGGTCAGCCGCGCCAACCTCACCGAACTCAAGGCAAACCCTGTCCGTCTGATAATTTTTCGCATCTTCAACGGTAGCCTGAGCACCGTTAGCCCAGCTGTTTCCCAGAGAGGTAAGCGGGAACATCACATATCCTTTAAAGCCGGCAGGCACTTCGATAAAGGCGTTAGCCGAAACAGTATTCTCCGTTGCCTCGCCGTCCTGCACAACATAATATACCGAACCGGCAAGATTCTCAAAAAATCCCTCGTTAGCGTAAAGATGGCCTTTAAAGCCTATTACATTTTCAGTATTATTTTCAAGATACATGCCTATTCCCTGCAAGCCGTCCAGATTGGCTCCCTCAAGAGAGGCCGAACCATTTGTAAGCAGCTGCAAGTTTTGAGTCCATGCGCTCTGATAATAGAACCTCAGAGCATTATCAACGTACTGGAGACTTAATTCGGGGCTGGAATTGGTATACTGCACCCATTTATTCCCCTCAGATTTTTCAGTGTTCAAACCGATTAATCCAGTGTCCTCACCCGTAAAATCATCGATAACCCAGATGGTCAGCGAATCATCCGTCCAGGGCGTGGGCAGTTCTGCGGCCGCCGCCGGCACA
>URYI01000133.1 GCA_900552055.1 uncultured Eubacteriales bacterium
CGTTCGGCCGGGCGCTGCGCCGCCCCCCAAAAAAACCTTTCGGAAAGCACGAACGTTTATAAAGTAAACACACTATAAAATTCTATTTTTCGGCCGTAAAAATATATTCTCCTGAAGTCAAGCATAACCCTAAATCTTTTCCAAGTGCTTTTTCTTCTGTTATGCCTTCAGCCTGCTTTAATACTTTACCGCTCTCCTGTACCTTCATTTCCGCGCCGTTAGGAAGAATAACCTCCGCTGTGCACGAAGCAGGAACCTTTATTTTCAGCGTATAGCCTTTATCAGATTTTTCCCAGCCTGACGAAACTATGCCGTAAGGAGTATTGACTTCCCCTTCAGCCTTATTAAGGGAAGAAGGCATATACGGCCTTATCTTAATCTTCTTAAAGCCCGCTTCCGCCGCGCTGATACCCGCCAGATATTTATAGAACCACGCTGTGACGCTGCCGTACATGGGATGCGAATGCGAATTCATCGCAAAGCCTGTGGCATATTCCCATCTTTCCCAGATGGTAGTAGCGCCCATAGAACGCATATATCCCCAGCTCGGATAGGTAGTCTGCTCCATAAGGCGCATGGCTATATCGCTGTAACCATATTCAGACAGCACTTCAGGCAGGTATTTGGTTGCAATATTGCCGGTGGTGAGGTGATAATCCTCCTTTATAACATCAGCAGCTATATTATCCGCTACCTTCTGGGCATATTCTTCAGGCACTATACCTAATTTAAGGGCAAACACATTGCAGCCCTGCGAGCCGGTCGCATAATTGGCAGTTTCCTTATTAAAGAAATGCTTGTTCATGCTCTGGGCAACTGTCCTTGCCATTTGATTATAATATTCAGCATCCTCATTTTTCCCCAGGAGCCGGGCAAAGTATGCCATAAGCCGGCTGTTCATATAATTAAAGCCGCTGGAGAAGAAATAGCCGGGCGTTATATATGAAACGGGAGAACCTTTGCAGAAGGCCTTGGTATCCGGCCCTGCCCAGTCGCCGTACAGGCTGTACGCTGATATTCCGTCATTGGAATTGCGCAGGAGATAATCCGTCCAGCCTTTCATGCCGCTGTAATTCTCTTCTATAGCGCGGGCGTCTCCGTAGTGCTCATATATTAAGTAAGGAACCAGCAAATAAGAGGATACCACTGCGTCGGCCGGCATATTGCCCCGGCGCATGGGCGCAGTATCTCCAATAGCTCCCGAAACAGGCTCCTGGGTATCAGTTATATCCCGCGCCCATTTCTTATAAAGCAGCTGCAAGTCCAGATTATATACGGCCCCTTCGCTGCGTGCAGTCATATCGTTGAGCCAGCCCTGCCGCTCTGCCCGCTGGGGGCAGTCGGTAGGTATGCCGTGCAGATTTCCTCTTTCTGTCCACATTATGGCTTCCTGCATCCAGTTGAGCATATCCGAATCTGAATTAAAGCTGCCTATATCCGCTACATCTGAACGCACCTGATAGCCCGTAAGGTCGCTTAAATCGGGTTCATAGGGCATATTGCGCACTACGGCGAACCTGAAGCCGTGATAGGTAAAGCGGGGCATGAGCTCCTCATATTTTCCGCCCCCCCTAAGGAAGAAAATATCCGTCTGCATGGGGTAGGGGTAATTAGGCTCGGCTATGCGCAGATAGAGCATATTGGGCGTGCCGTCCTTATTAAGCAGCTCGGTATGCTCTATAGTTATCTTATGGCCCTTGCGCCCCTTGACCCTTAGTTTGCAGACGCCGGTAAAATTCTGGCCGAAATCAAAGACATAGTCATCACTTTTACCCAGCCGCTTAACCGAAACAGGCTTAACCTCGCCTAAAACCCTTATAGGCTCCAAAGGCTGCGCCATAAGTTTGCCCGAAAGGGCGGGCAGCTCCATAGCCTGATAACATACCTTATAATAATCCTTAAAGTGTCCCTTAAGCCCGCTTAGCTTTTCAGGCTGGCTGAAGGAATACAAACCAAGGGGTTTTACAGCATACTTGTTTTCAAATTCATCTCCCGGCAGGTTCCATTCGGGCATTTCATAAAGAGGATTTACATATTCTCCCGCATAAAGCGCGGCAAGGGTTATCTCGCTCAGGCAGGCCAGCCAGGGACCAAACTCAGAGCAGATTGACTGCTCGCTGCCGTCCGCATAATTTATATACGCCTGGAACAAAAAGCGGCCGTGCCCCGCCCAGCCCCCGCTGAGACGCACCCCAAAGGCATTGTAATTATCGGGGACAAGATATTCCGCAACATCGTATGTATTATAGTATACATGCTTATTATAATCTGAATTAGCCGGCTCCAGGACGTTCTGCGTCACCCTTTTCCCGTTTATCCAAAGCTCGGCAAAGCCGCCGGCCGCCAGGTACACGCGGGCCTTAACTATATCCTTTTTTAACTGCACGCGCCGCCTGTACTGCACCACGCCGCCTGAAGCGATAGCCAGCCCTATATATTTTCCCTGCCAGAGGCTGTCCTCATAAAACGCTGTTTCAAACCGTGAAATCTCGCTTTTTATAATATTATCTGTTTCATCTTGTATTTGTACGCTCCAAAAATATTCGCTGCGGCTCTTAAGGGAAATATTTGCGCAGTCGTGATAAAAAGCGCTGCTTTCTATAAAGCCGGTATCTAAAATATCCGCTTTTTCCTCCCTTGCATTTTGAAGGCTTGAGCTTAAAATTATCCTATAAGCCTTTTGGCCCGCTCCTCTGCCTGAAAAGGCCGTCTGCCAGGATAAACGGGGAGCACGCGCATCAATACCCAAAGGCTCAATCAGATTTTCACATCTTAAATTAAAAATTCTTTCAATCATATTGTGCAGAAATCCTTTCTGAAAATAGAATTTAAAGCAATATTTTTAAAAAGCGCAGACCCTCAGCCTACAAGGAACCTCACGCCTAAAAACGGGATAATTGCTTAATTTCCGGCGTTATCCTCCATCGGCATACTCCCGGTACGCTTTTTTCGTCCGCCTTGAAAATGAAGGATTTTCCTCCGTTTGAGGCCGCAGAGCAAGAAAGCATAAAATTTCCGTCATGCAAGGCGCAGAAACGACATGTACCTTGGTATACATGGAACAAGAGCAACGCGGCAGGACGCAGATTTTATTCATTCTGACCGTGCACCACTTTGCAAACCGAGGGTACGCACAAACAATACAATTCAGAGTACAGTACGCCGCATAGGGGTAATTTTTCGTTTTGCTGCGCTGCTATCCTCAAAATACGCCCGGTTTTTCTGCATCCTGCCGTCCTGCGAAGGCAAAAAATTTTTCTCCTCTCGGAGATTTTTGCTTAAATACCCGCTGCCGGCAGTAAAATACGCGCATAAAGTCATGCTGAGTATTCAAAGAACCGCGCTGCAAAGCAGACTTAACAGACAAATATGCGAAACGCATTGTACTTTGGTTGTATTGTCCAAGCGGGTGCGTTTAATAAAAAACGCCCAAATTTTTAAAAATTATTGTTGATATTATATCTCAAAATGAGTATAATATAAATGTATTATCCTAACATAAACAAGCACAATACTAATATACTTCGCTGAACTATCTTAATTTTGTACTTATGCTTTTAGCTGTGCGCGGTTTGTTAAAGACGGAGGTCTTGGATTATGAAAGACAATATTGTTTTCAGCCAGCAATTAGAAAATATCCAGCTGGAATACCTGACGGGGGATTTCGCAAGGTGCTGGCGCAGCTGGGGAAGCACTAACATAACCCCCAGCTATAATAAGTTTTATTACATAATGGGCGGCGAATGCTACATAAAAATTGACGACTGCGAATATACTGCTAAAAAGGGACAGCTGTTTCTCCTGCCCTGCAACAGCACGCAGACTTATCATCACATTTCAGACAACTGTATCTCAAAATATTGGTTGCATTTTACCACCATGTGCAATAACAAGGATCTATTAGAGCAGATTACCCTGCCCCATTACATTGACGTAAAAGACCCTGATTATGTGGCCGATTTATTCAAATCCATAATTACCAACAATCATCTATCCCTGCACGAGATTCTCCGGCGCAAGGCTTATATATTGCAGCTGCTGGCCTATTATACCGAAAATTCCAGCATAACGCGCAAGAATATCTTTAAGGACACTAAGCTGAGCAGCATACTTACATATATAGAGGAGAATTTGAGCAAGGATATAACAGTAAGCGAGCTTTGTAGCATATTCCATCTGCACCCAAACTATTTTATACGCTATTTTAAAGAAAAGACGGGATACCCGCCTATAGAATTTATCAATAATCTGCGTATAAACCGTGCGAAAAAAATGCTTCAGACTCAGAACGACCCTGTGCAGGTCATCGCCTACAGCGTTGGCTTTGAAAGCTCCAACTATTTTTCGCGGCTGTTTAAAAGAAAGACGGGCTTTTCTCCCAGCGAGTACCGTTACATAGCCAAAGCCCGGCCGGACAGCTATGATTTTGAATAAAGCGGCGCCGGGGCTGATGAATTCAATTATACAAAAAATCAGACATTGGAGAAAAACAAAATAAAAAGCAGGACGAGGCAGCAAAAAAATGTTTGAGGTGCAAAAATGGGCAGAAGCGAAGCGCTAAAAGAGGCACAAAAGAGATATGCGCAAAAATTAAGAAAAAGCGGCAAGGTTCCCTTAAAAAACTACAGTCTAAAACTGCATAAAACGCATGACGCAGACATTATAGACTTTATAGACGGATTGGAAAATAAGAGCGGATTTATTAAAGAGCTGATACGGGCCAGTATGCATAAGCGCAGTTAAAAAGCTGCGTTTTTTATAAAGTTCTCTAATCAAGGTAAGCTTGCCGGGCTTGCGCTTTTGCGGTGTCAGCGCTTTTAGTATATTTATTTTGTTTTATATATACCGGCGCTGTTCGCATATTATGCAAGAAAATGAAACCTGTACTTTAAACTTTGCTGCTTCACCCCTGCAAAAACTATCCCTCCCGCCTTTTGCATTATTATTCAGTCAGCGTACGTTCTTTTGTCCGCTTAAGACTGTCAATAAGGTTGATATTTAATTTTTTGCGGCAATCTGCCGCATTTTGTTTTTTCTCTGACAGGGGACAGCTGGAAAACTCATTATAAATGAAAAACCGCTTATAAAGTTTTTTTAAGGGTAATTGAGTAAATGGGGTGGTATTGGGATGATAGAGTTAAGTCCGAAAATCTTTGATTTCCGGATAAACCGCTTTTTGGTCAAAAAAGAGCCGGCTTTTTGGATATATTCAAGCGTACGTTTTTCGTACGCTTTTTTTATATACCTTTAAGCAGGTGAATTTTTACAGGGCTGGGGCTTTGTTTTTTGTTGTATATTACAGGGGCTGAGCTTTCCTTTCTCATCAAAATAAAAAAGCTAATGGGGAGCCGGCCGCTTCCCCCGCGAAGCGGGGGCGGCTCTGGCTTCTGCCAGAGCCGGGCGGGCTTCTGCCCGCC
>URYI01000134.1 GCA_900552055.1 uncultured Eubacteriales bacterium
TTTGGGCCGCAAACGCCGCCATGCGCCCTTTAGCCCCTTTTGTCCCTGTGCCGTTAAGGAATCAGCTTGGAATTTCGGCTAATAAATATCAACATTTCAATAATACAGCGTCAAATAGGAGAAATTATTTCCCAAAAGCTCAATATAAAAGTTGGAATAATCCTCCATAACGCTCTGGTATGGAGCATCAGATATCATGTAGGCGAAGCCTTCTATCCGGCTTTCATGCATAAATACGGGAAAAAAGTAAAAAGCTCCGTCCTCATACTGGATTACTTCTCCTGTAACGCTTAAATCAGCGTATTCTTCAGGAAGAGGAATTGTCCGCAAGGTTTTATCCTGGTTGGTTAAGTAGCTGTCTATACATTCCTGCATTTCAAAGCGGCTGTTTTCGTATTTTCTGTCCAGCCGGTATTCAGAGACAGGCTGCATAAGCATATATGCCAGCAGTCCGCATATGAGGATAACGGCCGCCGGCACGATAATATATCCGTTGAAGGTTTCTTCGCTGCCCGAACGGTAAAGGATTCTGAAAAAAGCTGCGATAAACAAAACTATTACTGCTATTAGTGAACCCCAGAGCAAAATATCTGCGCCGGTGTTAATCTTAGTATATATTTCATTATAAAATACGCCTGAGCATATAAGAAGTATGCTGAATATAACTCCCAGTACTATAAAAACTTTATCCGTCCGCGTTAACTTTTTTTTCATTAAGCTATCCCGCCCTTTATCATCATGTATTTTATATAGCCCTTTAACGAGTCGTCGTCGCTTATCGTCAGCTGGTCATAGCCGTACATGGCCATAAATCTCCACAATATAAGACTGCCGTATTGAAGCACGTCCGCCCTTTCGGGGGGCATGCCCGGTATTTGTTTTCTTTCTTCCAGAGCCGTTGTGCATAATCTTATAGATATTGCTTGTATTTCCGCAAGAGTAACATGCAGATTCTGTATGCGTTCAGGCTGATACATATTAAGGCCCAGTTTAATTCCCGCTATGGTCGTAGGGGTGCCCGAAACGCCTATTAATTCCTCGGCGCCGCTAGGAGAGATTTTTTCATATTCCCGGATAATTCCGTCTATATAATGGGCAGCCTCATTGATTTTGGATTGGCCCATTTGGCCGCTTCCCCATTTTTCCATCATTCTTACGGCGCCCAGTTTAAGGCTGAGGGAGCGTATTTCTCCCGACTTTATTATTACCTCCGTGCTGCCTCCTCCAATGTCTATTACTGCACGGTTGTCCCTATCCCCGGCCGCGCCCAGATAGGCTATATAAGCTTCAGTTTCCCCTGAAATAATATTTAATTCTAAGCCTGTGCTGCTTTTTATCAATCGGGCAAATTCTTCTTTATTTGCCGCTTCCCTCACCGCCGCCGTAGCATAGATAAAAACTTTTTGCGCGCCCAGTTTAAGCGCCTTATGGGTAAAAGCAGAAACTGCCCTGACTGTACGCGCCATGGGTTCAGCTTTTAAGATGCCGTCCATGCCGCCTTCGCCCAGGCGGGTGGTTTCCAATTCTTTAGCCAGGGCGTGCTGAACGCCCTGAGAAATTTCGGCAGTATAAAGGCGGGTGCTGTTAGTGCCTATATCTATTACCGCATATATCATAAATTTTAACTCCTCTTGTACGGGCATAGGGCCGCTTATAGTTAAAGAGAGCAAATTATAATAAAATCACATGCGCAGTCATTAGCCGCATGTGATATAAAATGCAGGGACTGTTTTTCAGTCGCCGGTATTAATTATAATCTCTCCTTCTTTAATCATGCCGAACTTTTCGCGCAGGTATTGCTCCGCATATGCCTCAGAATTGACGTATTCCTTAAGTCTGTTGATGCTTTCCAGCTCTTCGTCCAGCGCCTGCTGCTGCTGCTGAAGCTGCTCTAAACGCTCCTGCTGATTAGCCAGTATTGCGCGCTGGTTAAAATACTGGTAAACCGAAAAGCAGATAAAAGCTGCGGCGAAAGCTGTTACCAGGATTTTAAGGGGCAGATGTTTTTTCTTTCCTTTGTTCTTCATAGCTGCTGTTCTCCGTATTTTTATTTATATAAAATAGGATTCCTTTTTCCTGCGTCCTTCCCTTCAAAGAAAAAACTCATTTTATCAGTCTTTTATAAAGCTTGGTGCCTTTAAACTTTTTAAAGGTTTTTGCACCTAAATTGAAGATAAAATCTAATATCATCTTTATTATAGGCTTAATGCCGAAAAATTGCAACAGAATTCCTAATAAAATTCCGATAAATAAATGAATTTTCAGCCTTCCTTCGGTAGTATAGAAGATAAAAACGCATGAAATGAGCAGCGATGCGGCACAAAATACCAAATCTATAATATGTATAGCAATTTTATGCCGCGCAAAAAGCCGCCGGAATATTCCCAGCAAATCATAGACCGTTCCTATTACAATTCCGCAGTATATCATGGCCAGCATCTCGGCTGTTTGATTTACGCTGTCAAAAAGAGGCATGGCGCGGCTCCTTTCCAGTTAGCGGAAGAGCTTGGAAAATACTCCGCCCTGCTTCTGGGGCTGCTCGTGATATTCCAGACCCTCGACAAAACCGTCCACCCACAGAGTTTCGGAGTCCAGATCCAGTTTGCTGATATGCAGTCCCTGCCCGAATACTGTCAGCATGCCTGCTTCAGAACGCACAAGTATCTCCTGCTCATTAAAGCTTTCAACGTCTATAACCCCCGTCATGCTGATCCGCTGCCGGCCTTCTATGGTTATATTGTGCGGCTTTCCTTTCCCGTTTGGAACCGGGTTGAGCCTTATATCCTCTGTTTCTCTCATGGCAGTCACTCCCATTTGCATAATTTGATAGCCGTCAGGCTTATCTTGTATATTATCTTTATGCCGCTGATTTGCTGCTTATGCTCTTTAAGAAAAAAATTATTGTTGCGTCCTGAAGCAAATCTGAGTATAATGATAAAAAACAATGGCTGTGAAGCCGGTTGGGTTTTTCTGAACGCTTTTAGAGAATCTGCCGCTGGGGTGTAAGGCGGGTACGTTCAGAAAAAGGCATGCCCGCTGCGCCGGCTGAGCCGGGGAGAGCGCTAGTTTTCCTCCGTAATTCCGCGTTAAGGAAATAAAAGCGGGGGCGTTTATATATAAGCGCGCCAAGCGGAGTGGAACCGCGGTTTGAACCGTCTCTGTGCCTAATCAGGCATAGAGGCTTTTTGTTTATATCATAATATGCGCAGCCCGAAAAATATAGCCGGGCAAGATGGGAGAGAATATGGGGAAGCATTTTAAAACTGATATACAGGCCGTTTTAGACAGAGATCCGGCCGCGCGCAGCAAATTGGAAGTTATGCTGTGCTATCCGGGTTATAAGGCAGTGCGCAGGCACAGGCGCGCACACTGGTTTTACAAGCATAATATGAAGCTGCTGGCCAGGCTTATTTCGGATAGGACCCGCAAAAAAACCGGCATAGACATCCACCCCGGAGCTGTTATAGGGGAGGGATTATTTATAGATCACGGCATGGGCGTGGTTATAGGGGAGACAACCCAGATAGGCAATAACTGCACGCTTTTTCAAAACGTGACCTTGGGCGGCACGGGCAAGGAGACAGGCAAGAGGCATCCGACCCTGGGCAATAACGTCATGGTGGCCGCCGGCGCGAAGGTGCTGGGGCCGTTCAAGGTGGGAGATAATTCTAAAATCGGCGCGGGAGCGGTCGTGCTGTGCGAGGTGCCGGAGAACTGCACGGTGGTAGGCGTTCCCGGCCGTATAGTCAAGCGCAATAATGTGCGGGTGGATAATTCGCTTATGGACCAGCGCCTGCCTGATCCTATGCTGGAGGAATTGCAGAGGATGTGTTCCCGTATATGCGAATTGGAACGCACAGTTAAAAGAGAAAAAGAACGTAAAGGAGAAGAAAAATGAAGCTTTATAATACTCTCAGCCGTAAAAAAGAGGAGTTTGTTCCCATAAAGCCGGGAAAAGCTGGTATGTATTCCTGCGGGCCCACGGTATATAATTACGCACATATTGGCAATATGCGCACCTACGTTTTCATGGACATGCTGCGCAGGACGCTGGAAGCATATGGCTTTAAGGTGAAAAGCGTTATGAATATAACTGACGTGGGCCATTTAACCAGCGACGCAGACGAAGGGGAAGATAAAATGGCCCGCGCTGCCAAGGAGCAGAAGAAAACCCCCTGGGAGATTGCGCAGTATTATACTGACGTATTTTTTAAAGACCTTCAGGCCTTGAATATCAAGCGTCCCAATTTAACCCCTAAGGCTACCGAGCATATAAAGGAAATGCTGGATTTTGTTCAGGGGCTGGTGGATAAGGGATACGGCTATGAAACGGACGATGGTATATATTTTGATATAAGCCAATTTCCCGATTATGGGAAACTGTCGGGCGCCGATTTAGAGGCGCAGCTGGCCGGTGCAAGGGTTGAAGTAAATCAGCAGAAGCGCCACCCGGCCGATTTTGCGCTTTGGAAAAAGGCGCCTAAGGAGCATATAATGCAGTGGGAAAGCCCTTGGGGCATGGGATATCCCGGATGGCACATAGAATGCTCGGCCATGAGCCGCAAATATCTGGGAGACGTATTTGATATTCATACGGGCGGGGTGGACCATATACCTGTGCATCATGAAAATGAAATCGCCCAGTCTGAGGCGCTGCTGGGGCATCCGGCTGTGCATTACTGGATGCACGGGGAATTTATGATGGTGGACGGCGGCAAGATGAGCAAGAGCCTGGGAAACACCTATACCGTTTCGGATTTGGTCAGCCGCGGATATTCGCCGTTAGCCTTCAGGTACCTCTGTCTTAATGCGCATTACCGCAGCAAGCTGAATTTTACCTGGGAGGCGCTTCAGGGGGCTCAAACCAGCTATTTAAGACTGCTGGAGGGAGCCTTTAAGCATAAAAATGCGCCGCGTTCAGCGGAAACTGCAAATTTGGCCAATGCGGCCTGGGAGCAGTTCCTGGAGTGTGCCGGAGACGATTTAAATATACCTAAGGCGCTGGGCATAGCCTGGACGCTTATAAGAAGCAATAATAAATCCGCAGATATATATGACGCCATTATAAAAATGGACAGTATATTGGGGCTGGACATTGATAAATACGAGCCGGAAAATCAGCCTCAGGAGGAACTGCCCGAAGATATAGCTCGGCTGGCTGAAGAGCGGAAGAAGGCGCGGCAGAATAAGGATTGGGCGCTGTCTGACCGTTTGCGGGAGGAACTGCGCTTAAAGGGCTATGAGGCTGTAGATTCTAAAGATGGGCAGCTTATTAAAAGGCTGTAAATTGTGCGGCGTTGATTGAATTAATATTATTAAGCGGCTTTTATATGTAAAAGATGTGAATGCATGCTGAAAAGGAACAAAGAAAAAGCAGGCGGCGCCCGGC
>URYI01000135.1 GCA_900552055.1 uncultured Eubacteriales bacterium
CCGCGCCCGCGCCCTTTTATCTTTCCCGCCCCCTCGCGGCGTCCTAGCTTCTTTTATCAAAGCCCTTTTCCAAACTGTTTTTTCTCGATTCCTCTGCAAAATCCGCCCTGGCGCATAAAATATTACGGCATATTATACATAACGCCCTATTTTATTAATGTTTTCTTAAAATAAATTCCTTTGCATTTTCATTATGCCTATGTTAAAATTAAAAATACCGGTACGGCTTTAAAAATACTGGTTTATTCAGCATGCATCTTTTGCCGGCTTAATTTTTAAACAAAAGCCGCCGGGGAAACGGAGATATGTACATGAAAAAAATCGTTTTAAAGCTCTGCGCCCTTATAACGGTGCTGGCGCTTATAATACCCCTGGCAAGCTGCTTCGGCGGAGAAGAAAATCCCTCCGCTTCAAATTCTGACGGAAGCACAGACAGTCAAACTGATACCCAAGGGGTTTATATAACCGAGATAATGTCCAGCAATTCCACCGGCCTGGCCGATTCAGACGGTGAATATTCAGACTGGATAGAGCTTTACAACGCCTCTTCCAGCCGGGTAAACCTCAGCGGATACTACCTCTCGGACAACGAACAGCGGCCCCAAAAATTCGAGCTGCCCGCCTACACTATGGACCCTGGCAGCTATCTTGTAATATTTGCTTCAGGCAAAAACAAGATGTCAGATAACGAAATACACACTAATTTTGCCATATCCAGCCAGGGTGAAGTGATAACCCTGCTCAAGCCGGACGGCACCTACGCCAGCCGCGTAGAAGTGCCCCAGGCTGCCTCCAAGGATATCTCATACGGAGTTGTGCTGGACGGAGAAGACGCCGGAAAGTTTATGTGGTTCGCTTCTCCCACTCCCGGCGCAGCCAATGCCGGCAGCCACGCCGAAACTATAGACGGGCTGCAGTTTGACACGCCCCTGCTCTATATAAACGAGTATATGAACAGCAACACATATACTATATATGATTCTGAAGGAGATTACCCAGATTGGGTAGAAATATATAATCCGGGGACAGAAGAAATAGACCTTTCGGGCATGTACCTTACAGACGACCTTACAGACGTAGAAAAATGGCAGATACCGGCCGACGTTAAAATAGCAGGCGGCGGATATCTTTTAATCTTCCTTTCGGGCAAGGACAAAAAAACCGATACCGAGCTGCACGCCTCCTTCGGGCTTTCCAAGACAGACGAAATTCTTATGCTTTCGGATAAGCAGGGACATAAAATAGATTCTGTAGCCCTTAAAATTCTGCCCGACAACATTTCATCAGGCCGCAATCCGCAGGACAATTCCACATGGGAATATTATTCCATGCCCACGCCGGGTACGGCCAATTCTTCCACCGGCTTTGCCGAACTGATGGAAGCCAGCCAGCTTATCAACCGCGGTTTATGGATAAGCAGGGTTTCAGCCACCCCCGAAGAGGACGGATACGACACCATAACCCTCTTTAACGGCACAAGCAGCGATATAGATTTGACAGGCTACGGCATTTCAAAGAGCCTGGCCGACCCCTACCGCTACACCTTTGAAGGGGGCGTCGTACCTGCCGGAGGCACTCTTACCCTCTACGCCGCCGGGCTTAACAACGCAGGCTCCGACCGCAACAGCATATATCTGACTTTCAAAGTGAGCACTTCAGGAGACGAGCTCTATTTGACCGACCCCAACGGCCGGACCGTAGACGCCTTTAATACCGGGAAGCTGCGCGAAGGCGTCACCAGCGGCCGGGAGGGCACCACCCTGACTGACAGAGTATATTTTTCAAACGGCAGCACCTATACAGGATATATCGGCAACGTCACCTTTTCCACCACCGGCGGGTATGTAGAGGCTGGCTATCAGCTCTCCATGACCGCTCCGGCAGGGGGCATTATCTATTACACCACCGACGGCAGCGAGCCCGACCGCAATTCCAGCAGATATTCAGGCCCCATAACCATAAACGAATCCACTACCGTGCGCGCAATAGTATATGCCGACGGCATGCTGCCCAGCGATATAAGAGCCTGCACCCTGCTCATTGAGGACAGGCACTCCCTTCCCATCGTCTGCCTTTCCAGCGACCCGGACGGGCTTTTCAGCGAGCAGAACGGCATATTTGAATACGGCCCATACGCAAATGAGGATATGGATGTAACTCAGCTCAAAAATGCCCCCGCCAATTTCTATCAAGACTGGGAGCGGGAGGTCAACGTAGAATATTTTACTGCCGAAGGCGTAAAGGTCCTGGAATTTCCCGCCGGCATAAAAATCCACGGGGATTATTCCCGGATGGAAAAGCAGAAGAGCATAGCCATCCAGATAAGGGACAATTATGGGCGCAAGGGAGTGGATTATCCCTTCTTTGAGGGAAACGAGGTCACCCATTTTGAAAGCCTGCTCCTGCACAGCGGCGGCCAGGACTGGAAATGGACCAAAATAAAGGACGCCTTCATTTCCAAAATGGTTAAAGACGACTTTGAGCTGGCAGTAATGGATGCGCGGCCCTGCGTGGTATACATCAACGGCGAATATTTCGGGCTCTATTATCTGCGCGAAAAAATTAACGAATCCTATTTTGAAACCCACGACGGAATAGACGCGGACAACGTAACCATAATTAAAGGAAATGCCAGCAACACTCTTGCCAGTCACCAGCCTTTCCGCGATATAGAAAGATATGCTGAAACCCATGATATGAGCACGCAGGAAAACTACCAATATCTGTGCGACCATGTGGATATCTATTCCCTTATGGACTGGTGGATAGCCGCCTCCTGGGTGCTGCATACCGATTCGGGCAATATAAAGGTATACGCCGCCAGCGACGGCTCTACAAAATGGCGCTGGGTATTCTATGATAACGACTGGTCTCTTTGGAAAGGGAATTATGATGACCCTGATTACAATTATCTTTACAAAATGGCTAACAATATAGGCCACGGCACCAGAAAATCCTTTCGCTCAATACTGGGATATGCCCTGCTGCAGAACCCCGAAGGCAGGCAGCTCTTTATAGAGAGATACGCCATGCATGTGCAGAACGCCCTGCACCCCGACAGGACCATTCCCCTTATGGAGAGCATGTTCGCCGAGATAGAGAGCGAGCTTCCCCGCCAGCGGGAGCGCTGGGGAGCGCCCACCGAAAGAACCTTCAATACCTATAAGACGCGTCTAAGGGAGGCTCTGCTTAAAAAGCCTGAAATGGTTAAATTGAATTTTATGGACGCCTTCGGCATGAGCCAGGCGGAAGTAGACGAGCTGTTTACTGTGGAAACCCAATATACCGAATAAAAATAAAGGAGGGCTTAAAGCCCTCCTTTATTTTTATCCCGAATCATTTATTGCGGCTCATCTCACCCTGTTTAATTTATTGCAGCGCTATGGCAGCATAAAGCGCACGAATCAACATTTCCACTGCATGGCCAAAAGGAAAATTAAATAAAAAGTGGAGTTTTTTATAAACAGCTTTTTTCTTCCCAATAAGTCTTTACTGCCCTTTCAGTTTTCCACCAAACGCGGGCAGGCTTCATGGGATTTATAAGTTGAAATGTATTGTTTCATCCATTGATAGTATTGATCGCCGTGCCCGCCCTTCATAGGCTCAATATCCCGGCTGTATTCCTGATTATAATTATCTGTAAATGCATTTTCGCCCTTCACAATAAACCTTTGCGCTGCCCATTCGTTCCACCACGTCAATGTTACCACCTTAGGACGGTACTCAAAGGCCCTCAGCCATTGCTTGTAAAAGGTTTCGCCGCCCCTGCGGCCGATGGCAGTCCTGGTATTGGACATATAGGTACTCTGGCGCGCCACATAAACACTGATTTGCTCGTAGTTCCCATTTGCATCCTTACAGGGAACCGAGCCGTCATAAAGGAAAGTCCATTCATTCTGAGCCAAATTGCCCGAAAGTATGGCTACGGTCTGCTGCCGCAGCGTAAATTGCTCGCGGTAGGCAAAATTGCGCACGTCGGTTGCTCCGCCTCCCTGATTAAGGCTGGTAACCAGCATTAAAGGCGCGCCGTTCCAATATACCCAGCAGTCCCTGTATCTGCCGCTGCTGTAAAATTCCTGATAGATACGCGAGGGCGTATTCCAGCCCTCCTGTTCGTCCACACGGTTCCAAAAAACCACATACGGCGTCTGCTTTCCCTCAGAGCGCATAGTAAGAATGGTATCCAGCAGGGCCGTACATGACTGCGAAACCATCAAATCCCAATAGCTGCCGGCAGCGCCCGCTCCCCAGGTGTTCGCCTGCGCGTTTGTATTATCTATTATAATAAAATCCACGCCCGCCTCTGCAAGCTGGGTCATATGCGTGCGTATAACCGACTTATCATCGCTCCGGTAATATCCTACCGCCGGCTCTCCCCAGAAATGAAAGGCGTTTTCCGGCCCCCATTGGCCGTTTCCGGCCAGGATTTCAGTAATATTATATATGCCACTGGCGCTCCCGCTCTTTGCAACAATGGGATTGAACCAGGTGCTGTAGCAGATGCCGACAAGGTCGTTTTTATCTGTAATATCCAGCCCGTATTCACCCTGGGCCTCCGTCTGTTGGGGAGATGGAGGCAGCGTACGGGTAGGCGCAGTAGTGGGAGTAGGAGCAGGCACAGGCGCGGGCGTTTTAGCCGTCTGGGAATTTTGAGCCGATACCGTCAGTTCCGGCTAAAGGGTGGCATACGACGGCGCCGTCCCATTGGCCGCTGAAGCGGAGGGCGGAACTGATTGGGTACTATTTCCAGTCTGCGCCGTTGCTGCAGAAGCAGTTCGGGCATTCTGCGCAGTATGAGCCGTTTGCGCCGTCCTATCGGATGATGCGCCTGCGGTTCGCGCCGCTAAAGCAGAAGAAGAGGCATTGGCCTCCGCTAAAGCAGAAGCTGTCACGGCAGAAGACGCGTCCGGCTCCTGGACGCTGCAAGAAGCCAGCAGCAAAACAGGCAGCAAAGCAGCGCACAGCCCTCTCAAGCATTTTTTTACGAAATAATCCACTATGCCCCATCTCCTCACAATCTATAATTAAAAATGCTCTTAATACTAAAATTTGTCACAGCAATTTATATTAATTATATCATCTCAAAACGCACTTTTCAAGACCGAACGTGCTCTTACTTATTGCCGCCGTCTCTGCCAGTTTGCACAGAAATGCGTTTTTTAAGATATTGATTTATTTATTAGACAAAAACGGAAAAATAGAAGCCAAATAATTAAGATTATTTAATATGTATAGCTTCCCCTTGATTAATACCCTAAATTGGCAAGGGGATACACGCCTCCAGCGGTCTGATTTCGGCATTTTCTGCGTCATCGTCA
>URYI01000136.1 GCA_900552055.1 uncultured Eubacteriales bacterium
ATCGACTATCTGGTGCTGGAGCGCGACGGCGGGACGCTGAAATTCCGCGTCAACGCCAACAGCACGGAAAACATCTCGGTCTCGGTCACCGTTCCGGCATCGGCCTCGCTGCGCGAAATATCGGCAGGCTCCTACGGCAAGGTGAACTGCAAAATGCCGCTGAAAGGTCCGTCGGTTTCGGTCTCCGTATCGAGCTACGGATCGGTGAGCGCCGACATCGACACGCCCGGCACCGCGAAACTCGACGTGTCGAGCTACGGCAAATTCGCAGGCTCGGTGCGCTGCGGCGACGGCGAGCTGCGGATTTCGAGCTACGGATCGGCGCAGGCTCCCGTGGAGTGCCGCAACAGCTGCAAACTGACAGTGGGCAGTTACGCCAAATTCTCGAACGACATCAAAGCCTCCGACCTCACGGTCGAGATCAGCAGCGGCGCCAGCGTCGGCAGCACGCTGACCGCCGACGCGCTGACGATGCGCATCGACAGCTACGCCAAATTCTCCGGCACGGTAACGGTAAAGACCCGGCCGGCGAAGCTGACCGTCAGCAGCGGCGGCTCGTTCAACGGAACATTCAGCGGCAGTTCGCTCGAAGCGAGCGTCGGAAGCTACGGCAAAATCTACCTGAAAGGCGCGGCGCAGGTCGCCGACGCCACGGTCCGGGTTTCGTCGGGCGCGAATTTCTCGGCCCCCGAACTGCGGGTCTCGGATTACGACCTGACGGTGTCGAACTACGCCAAAGCCGACGTCTGGTGTTCGGGCCGTCTGAAAATCAACGCTTCGACGGCCGCCAAAGTGACGTACGGCGGTCCCTGCACGGTCGAAACCGTCTCCGACAACATCCAGCGCAGAAAGGAAATGCCATGTCCGATATAAAGCTTTTATGCGAATATGCTTCCACCCCTATAGACGTTCAAACCCAGCGTCCCCGCTTTTCCTGGATGCTTAAGGACAATAATGTCCCAGAGCAGCTATCCTACAGAATAACCGTGTCCCAGGACCCGGAATTTACCCAGCTTGTCTGGGACAGCGGCACTGTCCAAAGCAAGGATTCGTTAGGAATTGTGTATAACGGTTCCCCCCTTGAGGACTGCACGCAGTATTTCTGGCGGGCAGAAATCAGCTGCCGCGGCGGCTTCAGCATTGAAGGCGTTTCCCACTTTGAAACTGCAATATCCCCCGGAGCGCAGTGGCAGGGTCAATGGATTTCCCACCCCCAGCCGCTGGACGGCTATTCCATACTGCTGCGCCGGGAAATATGCCTGGACAGTTTGCCGCAAAAGGCGCGCGCCTACATCTGCGGCCTGGGCCTTTACCGCCTTCATATAAACGGCGTGCTGGCCAGCGACCGCTGTCTGGAACCCGCCTGGACTAATTATAATAAAACCGTACTTTACTCAGTACTGGATATAACTCCCTATCTGCACGAAGGCAAGAATGCGATAATGGTGGAATTGGGCAAGGGCACTTACGGCCAGCACCATACCAGCTTCAAGGTGCTGGCCGGCTTCCCCGGCCCGTATGTCCAGTCCCCCCGTCTGCTGGCTCAATTCAATATAACCATGCCCAATGGCCGGAAGCTGGTATTGGGCACAGAAAAAGAAAACTGGCACGCCTCCTTTGGAGATATATATGAAAACGACCTTTACGACGGCGAAGTATGCGATGGAAGAATAAATATCTTCCATTATTCCCTGCCTGAATTTGACGCGGAGCAGGCGGGCTGGCCCAAGGCCGCTGAAGCGCCCGCGCCGGGCGGGGTGCTGCGCGCCTCCCGCGTTCAGCCCATAAGGATAACAAAAACCCTGGAACCCGTAAGCATAACCAGGATATCCAAATACCGCTGCATAGTGGATTTCGGACAGAATTTCGCCGGCTGGGTGCGCTTGAAAATGAAGGGCCTGCCTCACAAACGGGTAACTCTTAAGCACGGCGAAGTGCTGAACGAGGCCGGCTGGGTCAGCACGGACAACCTGCGGGACGCGCGCGCAATAGACAATTATGTTTTAAAAGGGGAAGATTACGAAACCTACGAGCCCCGCTTTACCTATCACGGCTTCAGATATGTTGAAATCCTGGCCGAAGAGCCTCTGGAGGACTTCGAGATTGTTGGCTGCGCCGTAAACAGCGACGTAGAACAAACAGGCATGTTTAAATGCAGCAATAAGCTTATAAATAAAATACAGCAGGCTGTAATATGGACCGAACGCTCAAATCTTCATGGTATGCCCGACGCCTGCGCCCAGAGAGACGAGCGCATGGCCTGGCTGAACGACATGGCCATAAGATGCGAAGAATCCATGTATAATAACAATATGCTCCCAATATATGAAAAATGGATGGAGGATATTTTTAACGAACAGAAGGAGACGGGAAGCATTCCCGATACCGCTCCCTTTATCTATGGCGGGAACCCCGCTTATCATGTTTCCAGCATATATGTCATACTGCCCTGGCTTATATATGTGCATTACGGAGATAAGCGCATAATGGAGCAATATTACCAGCCGGTCAAAAAATATGTAGAGTTTTTGGCCACACAGCGGGGAGAAGACGGCCTTATCGGCCAGCCCTATTACGGCGACTGGGTAGCGCCCCTGGAAGAATGCTACACCGGCTTCGCCTATAACGCCGTTCCCAAGAACATTCCCGAAAAACTCATAACCACGGGATATCTTTACTACGACTGCCTATTGATGAACAAGATGGCCGAGCTCACAGGCCATCAGGAGGATATACCCCTTTATGAAAAAACCGCGCAGGAAGCGGCGCAGGCCATAAACGCGCACCTGCTTGCAGAAGACGGATATATCCCTGGTTCGCAGGCGGCCAATGCCTTCCCTGTATTTCTGGACATAGTGCCGGAGGATAAAAAGCAGGCCGTTGCAAATAGTCTGCTTAAAGAAGTGCGCAGGCGCAAATATCATATAACCACCGGCAACCAGACCACAAAATATCTTTTCGAGGCGCTTGACCGGCTGGAAATGGATGACGCTGCATATAAGATAATGTCTTCAGACACCTATCCCAGCCTGGGCTATATGATAAAGAACGGAGCAACCACGATATGGGAGAGATGGGAAAACGAAATAGGCTCCAGCATGAATTCCCACAATCAGCCCATGCTGTGCGCGTGCACCTCCTGGCTTTACAAATCTTTAGGCGGCATCCGCCTGGACGGACAGCCCGACGGGCTTAATACCATCGTTATTTCCCCTGTTTTCCCCAAAGGGCTAAAAAGCGCGCAGGCCTCTTATAATTCCTTCAAAGGGATGATAACCAGCCAATGGAAGCGGGAAGAGGATGAAATAACCCTCAAGGTGTCCATTCCCTGGAACACCTCCGCTCTGCTTGTTCTGCCCGATAACTGCAAAGCCGAGATAAAGCGGACCTCTTCTGCAAGCGGTTCCACTGATGAACCTTCCTCCCTCCGGCCCGCAGACGCTCAGGACCATACCGCCAGAAAAGGGCTTTTCCCCCTGCGCGGAGAGGGTATTAAACTGGCTTCGGGCGACTACACCGTGCGTTTTAAAACAGAGCAGAAAAAAAGAGAAAAATAATCTCATAAAAATTACTTGACTTTTTACCCTATATTATATAAAATAATCCCTGTCAGCCGCTTTTATACCATGCGGGGGTGGCGGAACTGGCAGACGCGCACGTTTGAGGGGCGTGTGGGCAACCGTACGGGTTCAAGTCCCGTCCTCCGCACCATAATCCCGAAAGAAGCCGATTACCGAGTAGCCGGCTTCTTTTTCTTTATTCAGCATTATAGTAAAGGGGAACAGCAAATTTAGAGAAAGAAGCGGCGCGCTTTGTGTGAACAATGCCTCAACAAAAATAGAAAATGCATGATCACTATTTTTATAATTGGGCTGTTCTTTTTTAAACCATGCAATATGGCCGGCTATCGGCCAGCATATTAAAAAAACTGATATGCGGCAGCATATGTTAAAATAGATAATATCTTTATATTAAGATATTAAGTATGGAAAGTTTGGTAAAAGTATTTTGATAATTAATTGAGCAATTTAATATTAAAAGGAGAGGTTTCTGATGATTGATATTGAAAGCTATATTTCCAAACTGATATGCAGGCTTAGGCAGCAGTACGGCGCAAGGCTGTTATATGTCGGGCTGCAGGGCAGCTATCTGCGCGGAGAAGCAACTGTTAAGAGCGACATTGACATTATGGTGGTTATTGACAGCCTTAACGTTTCTGACTTAGACGCTTACCGCAATATAATATCAGGTCTGGAGCATGCGGATAAATCGTGCGGATTTATTTGCAGCAAAACCGACCTCCTGAACTGGAATCCGCTTGAAATATGTCATCTCATAAACAGTACAAAAGACTATTACGGCGCCTTAAACACTCTTATTCCCGCTTATACAGAAGCCGATATACGAAATTTTATAAAATTGAGCATTAATAATTTATATCACGAGATTTGCCACCGATATATTCATGCCGGACAGCAGGATAACATCACAGAATTACCGCGCTCCTATAAAAGCGTATTTTTTATTCTTCAGAGCCTTTACTATCTTGAAGGCGGGAAATATATCTTGTCCAAGGCTGACTTGCTGCCGCTGCTGACAGGCATAAACCATGAGGTTTTGCTGCGCTCCATACAGCTAAACGGCGAAATGACATATGATTTTTCCGAAAGTTTTGAGCTGCTTTTTAAATGGTGTCAGAATACTTTGAACACTCTCTAAAATGAAATTCTGTTATAAACCTGGCGCTAATCTGCGGTTTTAGTAGTTAAAACTTAACAGTAAATATAAACCTTTCTGCGATTTTTATTTTCCGCATACACATAATGAAGTATATATCTTGTCATAAAAGCAAGAACGCTGTACCAAACCTGAATCCTCACGGGATTTCGAGTAAATATCGCATAATTATTCCCAAATTGCACTTGTAAAATACTATAAGATATGATATATTATAGCAAGTCGGTGTTGAACGATTTTAATGTCTACTTAGTTATGCTGCGACACTTTAAAAGGAAATTATCATTTTATTTGGGTAAACTGGGGAGGAAGGAAAAGATGTACAAATGCGAGCTGTATGAGGTACCTGTCGCCGATGCCGGAATTATGTATGGCATAACATGCGGGGAGGAATGCAGGCTGGTTTCTTTTAACCTGGATAAGGTCAAAAGAATCATAAAGCTATGCAACCAATACGGCATAGATCCAATACATCTGGATGACATTATAGCCGACGAGATGGTGGAGGATTAAAAGTACAATAAAGCGCGCGGGGGGGCGCGACGCCGGCGGCCGCAGGCC
>URYI01000137.1 GCA_900552055.1 uncultured Eubacteriales bacterium
CACCCATTGACGATGACGCAGAAAATGCCGAAATCAGACCGCTGGAGGCGTGTATACCCTTGTCAATTTAGGGTAGGATATTAGGATATGAAACAGCAAAAAATGCCGCCTGCAAATATTTGCAGGCGGCTTAAATATTATAACAGCTTAAGCGTACGAAAAAAATTTTATTTTATTCTGTATACCGGTCCGCGTTTATCCTGATAGGCTACGTCCACGGGCAAATCGCAGCCTTCGTCCGAGAGACGGCTGGAAACTGTGCCGTATGCGATTTCAGGCCGGTTATTCTCCTGAGAAAGGTGCGCCAGCACTACCTGCTGCAATTCACAGCTTAATAAATGGCTCAACGCTTCTCCGCAGGCGTCGTTGCTTAAATGGCCGTTATTGCCCATAATCCGCCGCTTCAGCGGGGGCGGGTACGGCCCGTTGAGCAGCATGTCCATATCGTGGTTAGCCTCCAGCACCAATATATGCGAATGTCTGAACTGCTCAAGCATCCGCTTGCTTATATGGCCGATATCAGTGGCTATTGTCAGCTTTCGAGTGCCCGAATACAGGGAAAATCCCACGCTTTCGGCGCAGTCGTGCGGCGTTTTGAAGGGAGTTATATCCAAATCGTTTATATAAAAATTTTCCCCTGTTTTAAAATACCTTATATAACGCTCAATACGCGGATACTTTTTAATTATGCAGGCCGCCGTTTTTTCGTTTGCATAAACGGGTATTTCAAAGTTTTTGCAGAGCACGTCCAGCGCGGCTATGTGGTCAATGTGCTCATGGGTTATTAATATTCCGTCCAGCCTTTGGGGAGAGATATCCAGGCAGGCAAGCTGTGTTTTTATACTTTTGGCGCTTCCTCCGGCGTCAATCAGTACCGCGGTTCTTTTGGTAGCCGCAAAGTGGCAGTTGCCCTTGGAGCCGCTGGACAGAGGGCAGTATGTAAGCATTTCAGCCTCCTTTGGCCAGTGTGTAAATATAGTCGGCCGCTTTGGCCATATCCTCAAGGGACAGCCTTTCTCCGCGGATATCGGGAGGCAGTCCCAGAGCTTTTAATAATTCTTCCGCCTGGGCGCGCTCAAGGCTAAAGGCGGTGGTGAAGTTGTTCAAAAAGGTTTTGCGTCTCATGGCGAAGGCGCATTTTATAACCTTAAAAAGCAGCTGGGTATCTTGAACCTGCACAGGCGGCGCTTCCCGTTTTATTAGGGTAATTACCTGGGATTCCACCTTGGGCGGGGGATAGAAGCTGCCGGGGCTGAGCCGGCTCTTTAAGGCGGGAAGGGTGTAATACTGTACGGCGCAGCTCAGCGCGCCGTATTGCGGTGTTCCCGGCAGGGCCGCCATGCGCAGGGCGACCTCGCGCTGCACAAGCACCGTTATGCTCTTATAGGGCAGGCCGCTTTCAAGCAGGCGCATTATAATGGGGGTGGTGATGTAATAGGGAATGTTAGCCACCACCTTAAAGCCGGGGCAAAGATTTTCTTTATATAAAGCGTCAATATCCAGCTTCAGGAAATCCCCGTATATGACCGATACGTTTCGGCATCCGCTTAGGGTGGTTTCCAGTACGGGCTTAAGCGCGCGGTCTATCTCTATTGCAGTTACATTTGCGCACCGGGCGGACATAAGACGAGTTAAGGTACCGGCGCCTGGTCCTATCTCAAGTACGCAGTCGTCCTGCTCCAGCTGAGCGTCCTTAACAATCTTTTCCAGTATTTTTTTATCAGATAGGAAATTCTGACCCAGGCTTTTGGAGAATTTAAAGCCATGCTGGGCCAGTATTTCCTTAAGAGATTGTTCCTTTGGCATTAAATAAGGCTTTTATCAGTTTCCTTTCTGCGCCGCGGATTAAATGCGCGGCGCTGTGTCGGATCGCGTGGCTGCCGTTTAATTTCGTGTGCCGGTATGGAAGTTAATATAAATCCGGCTTTCAGGGTATTTAAACCGTACCAAATTTTTAGAAAATTCTGCGCGGCGCGTTTATGCACAGCTGGCAGAGGCTTTTAAAATTTATCCTTCAATATTTTCCAGCGCCCTGGCGCCCTTCTTATTAAGCAGAGCCAGGGAAATTACGGCCAAAAGCAGGGATATTGCAATTATGCCCGCAAGCATTACCGTTGGCGAGATATTATACAAGAAAAATGCCGCTATGCCAAGGATTATTATCAGTGCAAATTCCACTATCACGGCCATGCCGGCGTTAAGGCTCTGTTTTATGGCCTGAGTGGGATTCTGCCAGCCAAGGTTTGGGTGGCAGCAGTCAAAGAGCAGGCATATAGCTGCGGATGCCGTGCAGAGCAAAACTGCAATAATGAGCGCTATAAGAGTTTCAATTATTGCGCCTCCCATTAAAACGGCGACGATAACGGCGGGGATTATAAGGCTTGCATAGGATATGCTTAGGCTGGCCAGCAGCTTGGCCCGCACTATCTTGGCCGCAGGCACTGGTACAACCTTTAAAATCCAGATGCTTTTTCCTTCCCGCGTGACCATTGTGGCGCCCCCGGTATTAAGTCCTCCGCAGAAGAACAGCACGGCGCTTAGTATAACCGAGCAGAGGGCAATATGCGAAAAGTTTGTCGGGTCATAGCCCAGTTCGTCCATAAATACATTCATATCCATAGAGCCGCCCAGCCATATTACAAGCAGCATTATGGGCAGCACTAATGCGCCGCTTAAGGAGTTCATAGCGTATATGGGCGTTTTCAGAATACTCTTCCACTCCTTTTTGAATATGGCCTTAACGGGGGAAGAAGCGTCGGATAATTTACGGGCGCGGACTTTGCGGGCAGGTGCTTCAGTCAGGGTAAGCGCGCTCTTGCTGTATACTTTCCTGCCCAGCAGGAAAATAATAATTCCCAGCAGTATTATGACGGCCGCCAAAAGCAGCAGTGCGTAAAAACGCTCGGCGCCCGAAGCGGTTATGACGCTGCCCATCCATCCCGCGGGAGGAAAGGCGGCGCATATCCTCTCAAGCGCGCTCACGTTGCTTGACAGCAAATCGCTGAAGAAATTTTCGGGCAGTTCGTCGGGCATAAAGCTGTAAAAGGAGGATTGCAGAACAATCACGGCTGCAACCAGTACCAGAGACATTATCATAACCATAGTGTCCCGGTTTTTCATTTTGGCGGCCAGCCGCATAACCAGCATTGCCAGAAGAGTACTGACAAACATAGGTATGACGGGCGCGGCAAGCACCATAAGCAGCCCAAGGGGATATGCGGCGGGGTCATAAGCTTTTAAGCCGTAAATAACGCAGGGCGGCAGGATGAAAAAGGCTGAAAGCAGCAGCTGGCCCAGGTACGCATGGGTGAATTTCACGCTGAAAACCGTGCCCTGGGAAACGGGCAGAGTGGCCAGAAATTCGTTATCCTTTGCCATAAACAGCTTGGACAGCACTGAAAAGGTACCAAAGAGTATGGAAACTACACAGTAGACCATAAATACGAGGGAAAGCAGTATGCCGGGCATCCCGTTTCCCATTAAAACGGCCGCGCCCATTACGGCGTCAGCCAGGAATATATAGGTAAAAAGAAATATAATCAGTACTATGAGTACGGCAAAATATGCCCACAGCATGCGGCGGGCGGCTTTATCCCCGCCTTTAAAAGCGCCGCGGATAGAAGCTAACAGGCTGTTGGCCTTTAATTCAAGCTTAAGCAGGGTGTTAAATTTATTCATCAGTCTGGCCTCCCCGTTAAGCATCCTTTGCCGTGCGCTCAAGGAATATGCTCTCAAGAGTTTCTCCGCTGCTTGAGCGCAGTTCGTCCAAAGTGCCTACGGCTATGAGCTTTCCTTTATCCACTATGCCTATCCGGTCGCACAGCCTTTCAGCTACTTCCAGAACGTGGGTTGAAAAAAAGACCGTGTTGCCTGCGGCGCAGTGAGCGCGCATCTGCTCTTTAAGCAGCATGGCCGAGCGCGGATCAAGACCCACAAGAGGCTCGTCCAGAATCCAGAGCGCGGGGTCATGCAGGAGCGCGCCCGTTATCACCAGTTTTTGCTTCATGCCGTGCGAATAGGATTTAATCTGGCTGTCCACGGCCTTATCCAGTTCAAATTGCTTAAGAAACTGCTCCATGCGCTCCTGGCGCTTAAGCATAGGCACGTCATACATATCGGCCATAAAGCTAAGGTACTCCCGGCCAGTAAGCATTTCGTATATATCGTGGTTATCGGGCACATATCCCATGGACATTTTGGCGGCTATTGGGTCGCTCTTCAGAGAATGCCCGTTAATTTCTATTTCGCCTTCATCCGGGATGAGAATGCCCGTTATCATTTTTATGGTCGTGGTTTTGCCCGCTCCGTTAGGGCCGATAAAGCCGAAAATCTCGCCGTTTTTAATTTCAAGATTGAGCGAATCTACGGCCTTTTTGGTACCCTTTGCGTAGCTCTTGGAAAGATTGCTTATTTTAAGCATTTTGCACCTCCGTGCCCCCTGGGGCGTTTATATTAATATTTTGTTTGCTCGCTTTATGAATGCCGCGGCTAAAGGCTGAGAATATCTCTTACCGCCTGGCCGGCCAGCATAAGTCCGGCTGCGGGCGGCGTAAAAGATATGCTGCCAATAACTCCTCTTTTTTCTGGCTTTATGGGTTCTTCGGTGGAATAGACCACTTTTAGGGAGGCTATCCCTCTTTTTTTCAGTTCTCTGCGCATGACCCGGCAAAGAGGGCATACGCTGGTTGAATAGATGTCGGCAATTTTAAACAGTTCGGGGTTCAGCCTGCCCCCGCAGCCCATGGCGCTGATTATGGGTATGCCTCGTTGTTTTGCGCATTGAATCAGGGAGAGCTTGGCGCTGACCATATCAATGGCGTCTATTATATAATGAGTTCTGCCCAAAAGATAATCAAAATCTCCGTCCTTATAGAATTGATTAAAGGCGTGAATTATAGCGCCTGGGTTTATGCTTTGAGCCATTTGGCGCATAATCTCCGCTTTAGGCTTGCCTATTGTGCTTTCAAAGGCTATAAGCTGACGGTTTATATTGCTGGGGGAAACACAATCCCCGTCTATAAAGGTCAGTTCGCCTATGCCGGCCCGGACGAGCGCCTGTGCTGAAGAACTGCCTACACCTCCGAGGCCTACTACGGCAACATGCACGTTTTTTAGTTTTTCCAGCCCATTTTCGCCTATAAGCAATTCTGTGCGGCTGAAACGCTCTTTTTCTTCTTCCATAAGGCTCCCATCGATGTTTATGCGTTGAGGCTTAACCGGACAGGGGGCATAAGGGGCGGCGCCGTTTGCGGCCTGAAGGCCGCCGGCCGGGCCTGCGGCCCGGCCAG
>URYI01000138.1 GCA_900552055.1 uncultured Eubacteriales bacterium
GCGTTTGCGGCCGGCACGGCCGCGGGGCCGAGCTTAAAGCGCGGCCCCGGCAGGCGCCAGCGCCTGCCAAACGCCGTCCAAAACATGCGCCGCCCCGCCCCCGCTTATCTATCCCCACATGGCAAACAAAACAATACCTGTACTTTTTACTTATTGCCAGCGGACGAATTTTAGTATATAATTACTAAACAGCACCAACCCCAGAAAAATGGGTATAAAAAACAGTAAGGAGATAATACGCCTCATGAACAAAAGAATCTTGGCAGCAGTTTTTGCAGTCGTCTGCCTTTTAAGCCTTGCCTCGTGTGCCGGCCAGGGAAATCTGGATACCGCCCCCACTGCGGTTGCCGTCACCCCACCTGCTGAATCCGAAATTATTTCTTATTTTGATCACTTTAATATAGATATACTTTCGGCTGAACAAACTGCTCTGGAAAATAAATTAACCGTCACTCTGGAAAGCGAGGACGCTTCTTCAGAAATGAGCGCAAGCATAAAGCTGAGAAGCCGCAGCCAGAACGGCACTCTGACAGCCATCTGCGAAACTACAGGCGAAGCTTTTGATACCAATAGCTCCTCTCTTTCCTATTACGACGGCACCGCCGCCTATTATGAATCAGATAAATCCAAAATAGAAATGACCCCCGAAGAATTTAAGCGCTCGGCTTATATCCTGCCTTTTATTCAGGATAACATAACTGAAGACAACCTGGAAAACCTTGAGGGCTTAGAGCTGGAAGGAATAATAACTTATTATTTTACGCTTAAGCCCGAAGCTGTGGATTTCAGCGCCCTTTTGGGAGATGCGCAGTTCAATATAACTGAAAATGCTTCTGTCAGCATAGAAATGTCCCAGGGGAATCCTAAAACCCTTACTGTTTCCGCATCAGGCACTTATATAAATGCTGAGGGGGCTGAATATTCAGCCGTAATCGCGGTTTCAGTCCAGCCTCTGGAGTTTGAAGATTTTTCCCTTCCTGATAATTTAAATGAGTACCAGACTAAAAATGCTTGACACTAAATAAAAAACATAGTATTATTATTCAGTAAAGCAGAAGCCGCCCGCTTCTCACCTTCCGGCCATAAGAGCCAGGATTGGTTTTTGGCAAACTGGTTTTGTTTTTTCGCTATGCGGGTAGTTTTTGCTGCCCGCATATTTTTTTGGAGGTGTATTAGCATCAACGAAATTCTTATTAATGATGAAATCAGAGAAAAGGAAGTGCGCGTTATTTCTGCTGAAGGCGAGCAGCTGGGCATCATGAGCACCCGTGCAGCCATAGCTATGGCTGAAGAAAAGGGGCTGGATCTCTGTCTGATAGCGCCTAAAGCCGCACCGCCCGTATGCAAAATTATGGATTACGGCAAATACCGTTTTGAAATGCAGAAACGCGCCAAGGAAGCCCGCAAAAATCAAAAAACGGTTTCCCTGCATGAGATTCAGCTTTCAGTCACCATTGAAGAGCATGATTTGGGCGTCAAAGCCAAAAAGGCGCGCGAATTTCTGTCTGAAGGAGCCAGAATAAAGGTTTCCATAAGGTTTCGTTCACGCCAGATAACCCGCCCCGAAAAAGGTCTTGAGGTAATGGAGGCTTTCTATGAATCCTTAAAGGATGTTGCCAAAATGGAGAGAAAGCCCGTGCTGGAAGGCCGGAATATGATTATGATATTGGTATCCCAATAATTTTACTCAAGGAGGACACACACTATGCCTAAGATGAAAACACATCGCGGAGCGGCTAAGCGCTTCAATCTTACTAAAAACGGTAAGGTAAAAAGGGCCAAATGCATGAGGAACCATTTCCTTTCGCGCAAATCCCCTAAAACCAAGCGCGGCCTGCGCCAGAACGGTTATTTAGAGGGCGCGGAAGCCATTAATGTTAAAAAGCTTATCCCTTATAAGTAATAACCCATATTTAGGAGGTAGAACAAAATG
The DNA here is from genome assembly GCA_900552055.1 of uncultured Eubacteriales bacterium. Taxonomy (GTDB): domain Bacteria; phylum Bacillota; class Clostridia; order Christensenellales; family QALW01; genus Neochristensenella; species Neochristensenella gallicola. Next base: position 1,934 of record URYI01000138.1, read on the forward strand.
AGAATCAAAAGAAGCGTAAACGGCAATAAAAACCGCAGAAAGGTATTAAAGCTTGCAAAGGGTTATTACGGCGCTAAGAGCAAGCAGTTCAGAGTGGCCAACCAGGCTGTCATGAAATCTCAGGCTTATGCCTATATAGGCCGCAAGCGCAAGAAGAGAGATTTCCGCAAGCTTTGGATCACCCGCATAAACGCCGCTGCCCGTATAAACGGCCTGAGCTACAGCAGAATGATTCATGGCCTTAAAAACGCCGGCGTAGAGGTAAACCGTAAAATGCTTTCCGAACTGGCCATTTATAACGCTGAGGCGTTTGCTTCACTGGCTGAAACTGCCAAGGCCAATCAATAAGAAGAGAACTTCAGCGTGACGATTTTCGCCGCGCTGAATTTATTTATGCCATGAAAGAGATTACAAGCGTTTCCAACCAGCTTATAGTCAATTTAAAAAAGCTTAAATTAAAAAAATACCGTAAAGAGCAGGGCCTTTATCTTTTGGAAGGACGCAGGCTTGTCACCGATGCCCTTAAGCTGAACGCCCCCGTTAAAACGCTGCTGGTGCTCAATTCCGCATTGGATTCCTTTTCTGAGGCTGTCCAAATCGCTGAAAACGCTAACGCAGAAATTATAGGCGTTTCTCAGAATATAATTGACGCTTTAAGCGAAACACTTGCGCCCGAAGGAATACTAGCTGTTGCTAAAACGCAGGAGCTGCCCGTCATAACCGGCGGCCCGCTAATAGCTTTAGACTGCATTCAGGACCCCGGAAACCTAGGCACTATCATACGCACCTGCGATGCCGCAGGCATTGGCGGTGTCCTGCTTAACCAAGGCTGTGCAGAGCTATACAACCCCAAAGTTGTCCGCAGCGCCATGGGTTCTATTTTTAATGTGCCCGTAAAAACCTGCACTGACCTGTCAATGGAACTCAATCAGCTGAAAAAAGACGGTTACGTCATCGCCGCAGCGGCATTGGGCGGCTCGCCTTTTTACCAGACCTCTCTGCCCCAGCGCACGGTACTGATAATAGGCAATGAAGGCAATGGTATCAGCCGGGAAATTATCAGTCTGGCCGATACTGTTGTCACCCTTCCTATGCGCGGCGGAGCTCAGTCCTTAAACGCTTCAATAGCGGCAGGAATAATGATATACGATATCTGCTTTAATAAACGCGGTAATAAATGATTATATATACAAGATGATTAGGAGGAATATATATGTCGGGACACAGCAAATGGGCTAATATTAAACATAAAAAGGAAAAGACAGACGCGCAAAGAGGCAAAATTTTTACTAAAATCGGCAGAGAACTTTCCATTGCCGTGCGCAGCGGCGGGCCCGACCCTGCGGTAAACACCAAACTGGCTGATGTTATCGCCAAAGCTAAGGCTAACAATATGCCTAACGAAACCATAAGCCGCAGCATTAAAAAGGCTGCCGGCGAAGGCGATGCGGCTAATTATGAAGAACTAACATACGAAGGTTATGGTCCTGCGGGCGTAGCTGTGATACTGGAGATACTAACTGATAACCGCAACCGCACGGCGGGCGAAATGCGGCACATATTTGACAAGGCCGGCGGCTCTATGGGCGCAACCGGCTGCGTGGGCTGGATGTTTGATAAAAAAGGCGTTATAGTCATAGAGCGCACGCCTGATGTAGATGAGGACGAATTGACAATGCAGGCCTTAGAGGCAGGCGCAGAGGATATCACTTCAGAAGAAGATGCATTTGAAATATATACTTCGCCCGAAGAGTTTTCCAATGTCCGCAAAGCGCTGGAGGATGCAGGCTATGCCTTTTTAAGCGCGGAAATAGACCGCATACCCCAGACCACTGTTACAGTCGATGAGGAAGCGCTGAAAAAGGTAAATTGGATGCTGGATATGTTTGAGGATAACGACGACGTGCAGAACGTATTCCATAACGCCCTGCTGCCCGAAGAAGAATAAATTTAGACGGCATATTAAATGAAAGGACGGGTTTTATCCATGGATATAATAACCGCTGCCCAAAACGCCAAACAAACCTCCCCCGCTATGGCCCAATTAAGCGGAGAGTTAAAAAACGCTGCGCTCAGGGAAATTGCGCAGGCGCTTAAGGCTAACGCTCAAATAATATTTGACGCCAACTCGCAGGATCTAGCGCAGGCTCAAAAGGATGAGCTTACCGCTCCGGTTATAAAGAGGCTTACTTTCAATCAAAGCAAGCTGGACGAAGTTTTAAACGGACTGGAAAGTCTTATCGGCCTGGAAGAACCGGTCAATAAGACTCAGCTTGCCCGCAAATTGGACGACGGGCTGGAATTATACAGGGTTTCCTGCCCCATCGGGGTTATAGGAGTTATTTTTGAATCGCGGCCGGACGCACTTGTTCAAATAAGCTCTCTCTGCCTTAAAAGCGGCAACTGCGCGCTTTTAAAGGGCGGAAGCGAGGCGGCGCAAACCAACCGCGCCCTCTTTGACATAATTAATCATGCGGCTGTCCGCGCCGGAATCCCGCAGGGCGCGCTGAGCCTGCTGGAAACACGCCAGGATGTAAAGGACATGCTCTCCCTGAGCGAATATATAGACCTCATCATCCCGCGCGGCTCCAATCAATTCGTAAAATATATAATGGACAATACCTCCATTCCCGTTATGGGCCATGCTGACGGCATATGTCATACCTACGCGGACAAATACGCAGATATTGATATGGCTGTTAAGCTTATAAAAGACGGAAAGACCCAGTATGTATCCGTATGCAACGCAACCGAGACTCTGCTCGTCCATAAGGATATCGCCGAAAAGCTGCTGCCCCTTGTAAAGCAGGAACTGGATAATGTTATTCTTCTTGGATGCGAGCAGACCAGAAGAATAATTGACGTTCTGCCCGCATCAGAGCAGGATTGGAGCACTGAATATCTGGACTATAAGCTGTCCATAAAAATTGTTTCTTCGCTGAATGAGGCTATAGACCATATTAATAAATACGGTTCCAAGCATACCGACTGCATAATAACTCAGGATAAGCAGAGAGCGGCGCTTTTTATGAACGCTGTAGATTCGGCAAACGTATTCTGGAACTGCTCCACCCGTTTTTCAGACGGCTTCAGATACGGCTTTGGCGCGGAAGTGGGAATAAGTACAAACAAGCTGCATGCGCGCGGCCCGGTAGGTCTTGACGGACTGTTAAGCTATAAATACAAGCTCATAGGCTCAGGGAACATAGTGGCCGATTATGCTTCGGGTAAAAAAAGCTTTAAGCATGCTGATATAGAAAAAGATTGCCCCTGCTGACAGTAAAAGGCGCGGCCCGGCGCCG
>URYI01000139.1 GCA_900552055.1 uncultured Eubacteriales bacterium
AATAACTAATATATTTTATATGCCTGCGCTGCTGCGGCGTTTGGCAGGCAGAGCCTGCCTATCCGAGCAAAGCTCGGATTGCGGTCTTTGACCGCAAACGCCGCAGCAGCGCAGGCATATAAATAAATACGCTCTTACAACATATTAATAAATAACGAACGTTCTCTATTTAAGCACGCTTATAGCATCAGTTATAGTCTTTTCATAGGCTTCCATACCATACTTATCAACCTCAGCTTTATTCTTTTCCCCGTGCGTAAGACATCCGGCTCCTCCAATACAGCCCCCTACGCATGCCATTCCCTCTATAAAATTACCTACAGGAAGCTTTTTAGACGCTTTAAGCAGAGCTACCCTGCATTCCTCTATTCCATCACAGGCCACGGGCTTAAATTCAAAATCCTCAATTCCCCGCTCCTTAAGTGCCTGTCGCACAGCATCCGTCAACCCGCCGCTGCGTGCAAAAATACGCCCGAAATAAGAAGCGTTATCCAAAACATCCTCCGGCAAAGAAGTAATATCTATATCCCGGCTGTCAAATAAAGCCTGAAGCTCTTCAAAAGTGATAACGCAATCGATATATTGATTGACAGATTCCTTCTGAAATTCCATCTTTTTAGCCGTACACGGGCCGATAAAAATTATTTTCGCCTCTGGTGTGGTATCCTTTATATATTTTGCGATAGTAGCCATAGGCGACAAATTATGCGATATATTAGCTGCAAGCTCAGGAAACTGCTTTTTGATATAATCCACAAAGGCAGGGCAGCAGGAGCTGGTTAAAAAGCCTTTTTCAACCAGTTCGGCGGCTTCGGCATACGAAACCATATCCGCACCCAGAGCTGCTTCTACCACATGGAAAAAGCCTAATTCTTTAATACCGCTTATAACCTGTCCCAATTTAGCATATGTAAACTGGCTGGAAATAGAGGGCGCAACTACTGCATAAAGCTTATATTTAGTATTGTTCTCGCTCTCTTTTATAAGCTTAACAACGTCCAGAATAAATGATTTATCCATAATGGCGCCAAACGGGCACTGATATACGCACGCTCCGCAGGCTATACATTTACTGTTATCTATACAAGCCGCTTTAGATTCAGTCATAGATATAGCTTTTACTTTGCAGGCGTTCTGACACGGGCGCTTATCATTTACAATAGCGCTGTAGGGGCAGACTTTAGCGCATTTTCCGCACTCTACGCATTTAGACTTATCAATATACGCCCTCTGGTTGCTGTCAAAAGATATTGCTCCGCGCGGACAGGCTCCTTCACAGCGATGCGCTATGCAGCCACGGCATGCGTTTGTCACTTCATATCCGCCTACAGGGCATTCATCACAGGCTATTTCTATTACTTCTATTACATTTTCATTATTCTTGTCCCCGCCCATGGCCAGCTTAACTCTTTCGGACAAAATAGCCCTTTCCTTATATACGCAGCAGCGCATGGTAGGCTTGTTGCCCGGAACTATTATTTTAGGTATATCCAGCAGATTTTCCTGCAAGGTTCCGTTAAAAGCCTGCCGAGCCACCTCTTTAAGCACGTTGTATTTTAAATCCTGAACTTTCGTGTCAAACTTTCTCATAAAAATCCTTCCCAGTTAAAAATAGCTTACCTTTATGCGCTTGCCCATCTTTTTAAGACAGTCCGCCAATTCGTCAACCAATCTCATCTTGATATTGAAGTTTATCGGCAGATCGGGATTCTGATGGGCCGGATTAACAGCCCGCCCTACATAGAAATTAATATCCGTCGCATCCTCAAACAGCATGCGGGCAATACAGGACGCACCGTCCTTTTTATAGCTCCACTGCGTATACGACTGATTATCTGCCAGATAATCCTGCGCGTAGCTTAGCACCTTATTAATGGTTATAACTCCTTCGGTAACAAGGTCTACCCCTTCAATTTCAGCTGTAGGCGGTACATCCGGGTCATAAAAATCCAGCTTGGGCTTAAGCTCCTTATGCAGGTACGCCGCCGCTATTGTTGAAGTTGTACCTCCGCATACAATATGCTTGCCCTCCTTTGAAAAAAACAGGGACATCATTTTATCATTATCCTCCCTGTTGGATGGCGGTCCTATAACAAGATTAACCGGCTCCCGCCTGCGTATGCGGATAGTGCATACGGTGGTATCATCTCCGGGCTCATAGCCGTAAAGCTTGTCGCACTCGTCCAGGAGTATAGTGGTAAGAGTTTTGGCTGTAAAACCAACATCATAAAAGGTCTCCATAAATTCTATGATATTCTTTCGCTCCCAGCCGAAATTCAGCGTCATACCTACACCCGCATGTATGCAGCCATCGCTCATTGCTATAAATATATCATTCTCCTTTAAGGCTATCTTGGACTGATATATGGTTTTGCCGTCTATATTTACAATGGAAGAGGGTATCTCATAATTAGCTCCGCCCCTCAGCAGAATAACGTGCGGATTATCATACTGAATTATTTCCGCCTCTTCATTATCCACTATGCGGATAATGGTAAAGGTGGAATAAGCTACGCCGCGCTCAGAGCACACCGGCAGAGTAGCCGCAATGGTATGAACGCATTCCTGTATGTCCATGCCCTCAGCCATCATTGTTGAAATTATCTTGGAGGTAAGGGTGGATAATATGCTGGCTTTAACACCGCTGCCCATGCCGTCGGCAAGCACGACAATCTCAGAATTATCCTGCCTTATTACGTCCACATGGTCGCCGCAGAGCTGTTCCCCCTTTTTATTAAGGCTCCTCCAGCCTATATCGGCGCAAAGATCATTCATCTGATATGCTCTCCTTCAGCTTTGCCAGGGCTATCTTGGTTTCAGCCGCAGTTTCTCCCAGCAGGGACGCAATTTCCTGCACAACGCGCATCTGCTTATCAACTACCTTATCCGCCGTCTCAATAGTAGCGCGGCTGATAGCCTCCTTCTTCTCCTTTTCTGTCTCTATGTCGGTTATATCCCGCATAATACAAATAATAATTTTGTATTCCTTATCATACAGAATAGTTTCTTCGACATACTTTCTGTATTCAGCCAAATACACCCTGCGGTCGCGTATGCTCATGCCTGTCTGCTTGACTTCCATAAAGTCCTTTGGGTCAAGAATACGCACAACCTGCTCACCCAGCACATCACTGGCGCTGCGGATATTCATTATGTCCCGCGCTGCAGTGTTTATCTGCTGAACCTCAAAATCCTCATTCAGCACAATAATTCCGTTGGGCGTATTGCTTATGATATTGTCTGAAAAGCTTTCTGCTCTGTCCTTTAAATAAGGCAGGCACATAGTTAAATCCGCCTTGCCCTGATATACGGCGATAGCCTTTTCCCGGCAGGTATTATAACCGCAGCTCCCGCAGTTCAGTTCGTCCTCCGGCTTGGTTTTCCCTATTTTTTTCAATATTGCTTCTATTTCAGACTGCGTGGGAATATTCTTGCTTTCTCCTATAAATTCATGCTCGCGGTATATCTCCCGCTCGTCTACCGGCGGAACGTCAAAATCTTCATTTTTAGCATAGGAAGCTACCTGAGTATAATTGCTTACAGGGCTGTAATGATATTTTTCCATAACCGGCCCGCCTATACAGCTTCCGCGGCAGGCAGACATTTCTATAAAGCAGTTCCTGAGATTTCCCTTTTCAATCTCTCTCAAAGCGGAAATGCAGTCCTCCGTGCCGTCAAGCGCAAGATAGGTATAATCCTTCCTGGGCAAAAACATAGATTTTAATATGCCGCCCGTGGTTGGGAAAAAGCGGGCCCTGCCTTTAGAACTTTCCTCCCTGGTTTTTTCAACGCTTACGCCCCGTCTGCGCATAAGATTTGAAAGCTCTTCAAAGGTCAGCACGCAGTCCACCGGCCCCGGATATCTTGCCGCCTCGTCCTTCTTGGAAACGCACGGACCGATAAAAATGGTCTTGGCGTCGGGATAGCGCTTTTTTATATCCATACAGTGGGCCTGCATAGGCGAAACTACCTTGGCCAAATAACGAAGGGCCGAGGGAAAATATTTTTCTATAAGCAAATTAATGGAATGACAGCAGGAGGAGATTATTACATCCTGTTCGCCCTCCTCTAAAATCCTGTCATATTCCCTTTTAACTATAGTAGCTCCTATAGCTGTTTCCTCAGCCGCATAAAAACCCAGCTGCTTAAGCGCCTTTTCCATAGCCTCAATACCGGCCCCGTCATAATTGGCGGTAAAGGAGGGCGCAAGGCTGGCTATAACGCGGCCGCTGTTAAGCAGCACCTCTGCCTTTTCGGTATCATCCGCAATCTCCTTGGCGCCCTGAGGACATACTACAAAGCACTGCCCGCATAAAATGCACTCTTCGGGCACTATATGCGCCTGATTGGCCGAAATCCTTATGGATTTGACCGGACAATGACGTATACATTTATAACAGTTCTTACAATTTGACTTTTTAAGGCGTAAAAATTCAGCCATTTTAGTCCTCCCTGCCCTTTTTGCGTCTTGTAAATATATCGCTTAAATTCTAGTCAGTACCTCGCGCGTAAAAAACTGCTCGGTGGTTTCGGGTGAAAGAGAATATAATTCCCCGTCCAGAGTAACGCATACTCCCTTCTGGCAGTTTCCCATACAGAAAGTACCGCTCAGTTCCACTTTGTCGCTTAAAGAATTTTTTTCAATAAGCTGCTGAAGGCTCTGCACCACCTGCCTCGAACCTTTAAGATGGCACGAGCTGCCAATACATACCGTAATTTTCATATCCACGCCTCCTTTCCTGCGCTGTTCTTATAAAGAGTCCCCTGCCGTAAGGAGGGCACTAGTCTCTTAAATACCATTACGGGGCTTGCAGCCTGCAAATACACAGCCCTGCTTACCCTCCCTTAAAACCTCAGCCAGCGCTTTCGCTCACAACGTAGGTTACAGGGAAATCGCCGCGTGAAGTGGAATAAGTTGTGCGCACAAATAATTCGCCCGGTTCCCCTGCATCCAAAATGCCGTTTACACAGTCAAACAGCTTTGCGACACTGCCCGAAGCTATATCATAGCAGTACACCTCATGCATAAAAACCTCTTCTTCAGTATCAGACACAATATATACTTTATCGTTATCCAGTGAGAAGAAATAGTCGCTTATTATGCGTTCGCCTATTATATCCCTTGTTTCACCTGTCTGGTTGTCATACAGACTCAGCTTGGTATAGCCGTCAGACATATCCGCTTCATTATTCTGCAGCAATATATATCTGCC
>URYI01000140.1 GCA_900552055.1 uncultured Eubacteriales bacterium
GTGGCGAGGTGTGTAGGGACGGATCAGCTTGTGACGGATTCCCAGTTCGGCAGCAGTGGCCTCAAATAGGGTGGGCAGATTATGCTTGCTGTTGGAGAAACGGTTGGTAAACTCAAAGCCATTGTCTGTCTGGACGCATTCGACCTGGATGCCCCGGCGTGCATACCACTTGAACAACTTTTTTAGGAAGTCGGCAGAGGAATAGGTGGACTGCTCCGGGTAGGCAGCGAGAAACCGCAAGCGTGTGAACTCATCAATGGCGGTATACTGGAACAGACGCAGTTCCGGGTCTGTGATACATTTGCGGGGTACCACTTTCACATCCACCTGGACTCGCTGACCGGTATAGGTCATCTGCTCGTAAGGCTTGGGCTTGTAGGCTGCTTTTGGTTCCGGCTGAGGGAATAAGCCTATTTTCCGCATGACCCGGAACAAACTCTCCGGACGGCGGGAATAACCTCTTTGGCACAGCCTGTGCCACAGTTCCACCATACCCAGGTTTGGATTACGGCGGCGCATATCCCGGATCAGCTTCAGCTCTGCCTCTGTGTGTTGGTTGGGATGGCTGTGAGGCTTCCTTGACTGGCAGGCAAGAGAGTCGGGTGTTCCGTCCCAGCGAGCTTTCCAGAAGTAGATATACGACCGGCTTTTGTTGTACTTCCGGCTGGCGCGGCTGACGCCATATTTCTCTGCATATTTCATTAGGGATTGCCGATATGCCATGTCCTGTGTTATACTCTTATTCATGAAGGATATGATCTCCTCTCGTATAGTTGTTGTGTCGTAACTTAACTATAACCGATGAGGCCTTATCCTTCATCCTTTTTTTACTCTACCTGTCCAATATCTATTGTAATCCTACATTTTTTCACAGGACGTTAATTAGAATATATCTTTACAATATATATTTGGCAATGAGCAAAAAGCGAATAAAAAGCAGCAGGATATATCCTCTATTGGCTGACAAGTTATGAAGCTAAACATACCCGTAAAGGAAGCTCTGCTCCTCATACCCTAAATTGACAAGGGTATACACGCCTCCAGCGGTATGATTTCGGCATTTTCTGCGTCATCGTCAATGGGTGTACGTTCAGTACACCTCATTCCGCTTCCTTGAAAATGCCGAAATCAAACCTGCTGGAGGTCGAAGAGTCAGACAGCGGCCGTTTGGGTGCCCTGCAAGGCGCTTGAACGACGTGTACTGGACGTACACGGAGCGAAAAGCAACACAGCAGGACACCGAAACAGCCCTGTCCTGACCGTATATGCCCTCGTCAATTCAGGATATATGTCTTTTGGTAAATTTAACAGGCTTTTTGCTTAATTTATAATATCTGATATAGAGGAACATGGTGCATGCGCCCATTATAAGCAGGGAAACAGTCAGATATACCAGATTGCGCGCCCGGCTGTTTGCGCCCATGTAAAATTCCGCGGTAAACGCACGGACAAGCGCGCAGATAAATATAAGCATTACCACATATACCAGTGCGCGGCTGCCTCCCAAACGCAGGGAAAGCACCACAGTGTAAATAAACAGCCCTGTCAGTACGAGCGCGCTCATTAGCTGGGAAACGCGCACAAAGCCTATGTACATGCTGTCCTCCCGCATGGATTCCATAAAGGTGCGGGCGCAGCAGTACAGAGTGAAGAAAAAGAATGTCAGCGCACCCCGGCGCTTAAAAGAGGCCGAGGCAAAAAGCAGGAAAATAAATATTCCCAGGCAGATAAGGCTTTCCAGGAAAAACACGGGGAAATGCCACTGCTCGACAACGGGAGAGTATACCGCCAGAGGAAAGAAGTGCAGATTTGGATTTTCTATTTCCATGCCCAGGCATTCGCAGTTGAAATAATTGCCCCAGCGCGCTATGCATATGCAGAGCGCGCCTCCGGGAGCGAGGCAGTCGGTCAAGCGCAAAAAATTCCCCGATTTCCGCCCTACGGCATATGCGGCGGCTATTGCCCCCAGAAAAGCGCCGAACAGGGAAAATCCCCCTTCGCTTATGGAGAAGGGGTGATTGGCTCCGCCCGCAAAAAGCTGGGGGTTAAAGATGACATAAAAGGCTCTTGCCAGGACAAGTCCAAGGGGCAGGGCGACGCATCCGAACAGATATATGTATTTTTTATCCAGCCGCATTTGCCGGGCAAAGGCCAGGGATACCGCCAGCATGGCGAATAGTCCCAGCAGCAGGAAGAGATTGCTGTAATATATTTTGATACCTAGTATTTCAAAGAATAGAGGATTCATATTTACCTTTTGGGCATCCCTTTCATATATATTGGATTTTTTATTATAGCATATATCATATATATCGGGAAAGCCTGCCCGATATTGAGTATATTTCAAGGGTTTTGACATTTTTGCGCAGACAGGCTGACATTTATTTTATCTGCGGGCTTCCGGCTCTTATAATTATCTGTGCGCAAAAAAAGCAGGCGCTTTAATTTTGCGGTTTCTTTTATTGCCTGGGGCCTGAGAAATAGGCCCTTTAAGCGTTAGGCTTGTCCTTGGCCTTTTTCTCCTTCAGCTGGAGCTTTTTTTCAGGCTTCTTTTTCTGCGGAGTTTTAAATACAAAATCCCGCTGGGCGTAATAGTTAATTATAAAGAACAGCACGTCGCCGGGCAGCCTGGAGACGGTCGAGGGCATGACGCGGGAAAGCAGATCGGCCAGGGCGGCGTTGGCAACCAGGACAAAAAGGCAGAGCGCGAAATATTTTATCATGGTGGTTCTGTCTGATATATGCTTGAACACCAGGTTTTTATTCACAAAATAGTTGTATATGGAGCTGCATATCCTGGCCAGGGCCGAGCATAGCCAAACCCAAGGCACCAGTATTACGCTGTCCAGCAGCCAGTATATTAAGTAATCCAGCACAAAAGCGCTTATGGAGGAAAACATAAACGCAAAAATACGCTTGCCTATGCGCATAGAGTCGGTAAAGGTATTAAAATGCGAGCCGCGGTTATTGTCTATATATACCGTCTCTATGGTTATTTCCTTTATAGGCACCTGCCATTCGCGCATGATAAGCAGCATGTTCATTTCATATTCGTATTTTTCTCCCGGAAGGGTGCATAATTTGCGCAGCAGGCTTCCGGGCAGTCCGCGCAGGCCGGTCTGGGTGTCCCTTAGCTTGGTGCCTGAGGCTACGGAAAATAAAAAGCGCATTATTCCATTGCCCAGCCGGGAACGGAAAGGTACGTTCTGCCGCAGCTCTCTTCCGCCCGTTATAAGGGTGCCGGGATTGTCCTTAAGCGCTTGGAGCACCCTCTCAATATCTTTTACAAGGTGCTGTCCGTCGCAGTCCGCCGTAACTACCCCTTTGACCTCAGGATAGCTTAGGAGTATTTTATTCAGGCCGGTCTTAAGCGCACGGCCTTTGCCCTGGTTTACCGCATGCTCAATTACTTCTATGCCCATTTCGCGGGTCTGCCTGAAAATTTCGTCGTATTGCGGCCCGCTGCCGTCGTTGACCACCAGGATTTGGGCGTCAAGGGTTTGCAGCTCCGCCAAAAAGGGGAGCATGCTTGGGCCGGGCTTATATGCGGGTATCAGAATAAAATAATCCTTCATTTGGCAATCCTTTATTTTTAGCTGATTTATAGAATTTCAGGCCGCTCGGCGGGCGGCGCAGTGTTGAGCCGGGTTGAGGTTTTTATGGATTTGCGCGTGCTGGCGGGTGCCGGGATTTTTTCAGCGCGGTCCAGGCTTATCTGCTTCAGCTCTGCGCGCCTTTAAAAAATATAATATCGCTTACCCGTCTTTCCCCTTCAACGCAGGGGGAATTGATGACCTCTCCGTTATAGTAGAGGGTAGCCGAGCCGCCCCCGTCCAGATTATAGGCGGAAATTACGCCGTAGTCCACAAAGGTTTGCTGGAGCTCTGAAAAGAGCATACCCTGGGAGGATTCCTGGCGGCCGTCCACTACGAGAATGAGATAATGCAGGGGTCCCAGCTGGCCGATGGCGGTTCTGGGTTCGCGCACGCGGTGGGAAAGAAAATGCGCTTCAATAACCTCATCGCTGGTAGGCTGTCCGTTTTCCACCAGCACAGGTCCGAAGGAGAAGGTGTGGAACGCACCCGCATCCAGCACAGCCTGGCCGCTGGCGCCTTCTTCGGGCATAAATGAGAAATTTCCGTTGCCGTCATATATGAGCATGCTGCGTGAGCTGGCGGTATCCCTGTAAAGTATGCCGTTGCGGATTATAATTCCGTTGGAGTTATAGCCGCAGAAATCGCCGTTAATGGCAAGAAGGGCGTTGTTGCTTTCAGCTATGCTGCTGGTATAGTCGCGGTTGGTTATTCTGTTGCCCGCAAAGGCGGTCAGCAGCTGATATGGACTGGTAAGAGCTATTTCTACGGCGTAGTATACAAGATTCTCCCGCGTTACCCGCGTTATTATGAATTCCAGTTCGCTGTCGGTATGATGGGCTATTTCTTCAGCTGTGCCGTTATGTACAAGCTGGCCCAGAGATGTACTGGTTGTATCGGTAGGGGAGGGAGTGGGGACATTTCCGCCCGATGCGCTTTGGCTGTTTGAGGCCGTGGGGGTAGGGGTGGGAGTGAGCGTAGGCCGGACTGTAGGGATATTCACAGGCAGGGTGGCCTGTGCGTCCGTGCTGCCGGCGGTGAGCAGGTCTCCTATGGAACCCTGGGCGGAAGATATGCACAGCAATCCCACTACGAATATAAGTGCTATACATAATATTTTTGGCAAATAGCCTGACCCTTCGTTTTTCTTATTCAAGCTTATTTTACCTCCGAAAGTTTACATTAATTGCGGCGGTATAACGGAAAGCTTGTCCGTTTGCGCCGTCTTATTATCTCGATTATTAATTCTATAACATTTTTCCCCAAAGCGCAAGGCAATATTATATCATTTTATTCCGAAAAAGAAATTGTTAGTTTGTTGCAGGGATGTAAGATCCGGCGGTCTGTATAGAAGGATAATATTTTAATGATGTGCAGCCGTTTTCGTGACGTCCTCCGTTAATCAAAGGAGGACGTCACGAAAACGGCAGGTGACCTTGCATTGGGTATGGGCGGGCGTTTGGCAGGCGCTTGCGCCTGCCTGGGCCGGGTATAACCCGGCCCGCGGC
>URYI01000141.1 GCA_900552055.1 uncultured Eubacteriales bacterium
CCGCGGGGAGCGGCCCTTAAGCCGGCCTCACTGAAAATAAAAATCACCATTTTATCGCTGTAGGCCGCGCAGCTGCCCAAAAAATCCGCATGCAAAATCACTTCTTTACCACGCAGCTTATTTAAAACAATTAAGATCTCCCAAAATAAGCTTATGGTCTTTTTGCAACATAGGAAAACCTGCTGAAAAAACTAAAATTCCAAAGCAATATCCATCCAACGATATGCCAGGATTCCATCTCCTCCATTCGACATCGCCTAAGCATTCTGCTAAGGGAGGATTTCAAAGTGATTTTTCTTGAAGTCAATAATCTTTTCCCGCTTCATTCGGCTGAGTTCCTTTGATAGAGCCGTCCTTTCGAGATTTAAGTAGTCGGCCATTTGCTGGCGGTCAAAAGGAATATCAAAAACTTTGCTATGCTTTTTCAGCGAAACAGAGTTAAGATAAGCCATAATTCTGCCCCGTGCTGTTTTGGGCGAAATATGAAAGGAACGCCCGGACAATATAAGGTTTTTGTTTGCAGAAATCATTAGAAGGTTCCGGACTAATTTATTCGACCAAGGCTGCCCTTCAAAGCCGCTTCCGAATAAGCCGCCTATCCGCAGAAACATAATGGCGCACTGCTCATTAGCCACTGCGTCAACCATCATTATCTCATCCTTTAAAATGGCATACGTCTCGGCAAAAAAATCATCAGAATCCACGATATTCAGTATAGTACGGTTGCCCCACATATCATTGTTTTCTATGGTAACACTGCCGGAGATTACGAGACACACACAATCTGTCTGACCTCCGGCATGAAGAATTATTTCCCCCTTTTCAAATGTCTGATATCTAGCATTAAGGACATATAATGCGGTATTAATTTCAAGCGCATTCATATCCAGGAAAAGCCGGTTGTTTTGAAGCGCCTCATAGTTCAAAAAAATCACTCCTCTTGAGAAATGTGGTTAAAACCACATACTTTCTCTGCAAATGATACTATAATCAGCCTAGAAAAGCAAGGAGGAATTTGAATATGGCCAGAGAGCTTAGAAAAATCATTAGAATTGATGAAAAGAAATGCAACGGCTGCGGACTGTGCGCCACGGCCTGTCACGAAGGCGCAATAGATATTGTGGACGGAAAGGCAAAGCTTGTAAGGGAACACTTCTGCGACGGTCTTGGAGATTGTCTTCCGAGCTGCCCGGCTGGAGCAATTTCTTTTGAAGAGCGCGAAGCCGAAGCATATGATGAAGCAGCCGTAAAAGAAAGCCAGCTAAAGAAAGGAGAAACGGCAATGGAACATACAGATCATTCCCACCACAGCGGAGGCTGTCCCGGCTCAAGGGTAGCCGCAATAAGGGCAGAGGCCCAGGATAATCTTCCGTCTGCACCGGCAAAGGCGGTTTCCCGCCTTCAGCAATGGCCGGTCCAAATCAAGCTTGTGCCGGTTAATGCGCCGTTTTTTGACGGAGCAAAGCTCCTGATCGCAGCCGATTGCACCGCTTACGCTTATGGCAATTTTCACGAAGAATTTATGAAAGGAAAAGTGACGCTGATAGGCTGCCCGAAGCTGGATGCTGTGGATTACACGGAAAAGCTGAAGCAAATCATTCAAAACAACAATATTCAGTCTGTAACCATTCTCCGGATGGAAGTTCCCTGCTGCGGCGGGATCCAGAATGCGGCGCAAAAGGCATTGCAGGCGAGCGGTAAATTTATTCCCTGGCAGGTGGTCACGATATCTACAGACGGTAAAATCATTGATTGACAAGACCGCTGAAAATGAGTTTTGAAAACTGGAGAGACAAAACAAGCGAGTTTCAGGTTGCAGACGCAAGAGGGATTTCGGGCAGTTTATTCCCCGGATTAAAGAAGCGGGCGGAGCAGATGCCTGTTCACAAGGGGTTACATATCATTCAAAGCTTTGAACCCATCCCTCTTTACGAAGTGATGGAACAGCTTGGCTATGAGCGTTTCACGGATCAGGTCGCCACAGGCGGGTATCCATGTATACTTTTATCGTATAGAAGAAAAAAAGGACGCGGGAGATACCGTCATTAGGCCGGCGGCTCTTACCAGCTTCCCGTTCATCGGCAAAGACCTTGCGGATATCGTCGTGACTTTTGGGGATCTAACCTGTAACGATAAAAACGCTATCTCCTTTATAAAACGGGACTGCTTCTTTCCCTTGCAAATACAGTAGGCGCGGGACGCATGCGGCAGGCGATGCGGGAATTGCTCAAAACTTACATCCACGATCCGGACAGCGCTGCGCCGGACGATGTTTCTGAGCTGCTTGTGTGGAATCAGGGCATTGGATATTTCAGTTCTGAGATTGCTCCGTCCACGTTCTTCGCAGCATATACATTTATAAAGCAGGCGGAGAAGAAAAAACTTCTCGCAGAGAGATATGCAACGGACCGAGGGAAAAGTTCGGCGAGAAAAACTCCGATATCAAAGTAGTGCGAGGCGCATATGACGGAATTGAACCGTTATACAAAACGAAAGGACGTTTTGCCGGCATACCCCGGCTTAAAGCCCTATCCGGCTGAGATCAATCCGAAGTTCAGTCTCTTAAATTCTCCGCTCGGCAAAGTCATGATGGGCAGGGTTACGCTTTCAGAGATAAGCCGGAAAAGCGGAACGGACATTGACGGCCCGATAGAAGGGATCACAAAGCTGATATAGGAAAAAAACTATCAACCTGAATACGACTAACATCAGGCAGAAAATCTCTTATGAGATCTCCTGCACTTTTTATTGAACCATTGAGGATTGCTTATGGCCTAACTGTATTCCACACGCGCAGGCAGTCCTAAAAAAGCCTTCCTACGCCCAGGCTCGTCCCTTTGGCCGCAGTCTGCTCAAGTACAACGCCTTCCGGATAAAAGTGTTGCTTAATTTCCGTGCCGGTTTTCATCTGCTCATATATAAATAAAAAAGAGAGGGGCTTTATATAAAAAGTCAGCTAAATATCCCTTCAAACTGTTGACGTTATGCAATCATTGTTTTAAAATTAACCTGCTGGCGAAATACAATAAAGCACGGAGGATATATAAAATGAGAAGGTTAGAGCATCCCAACCCTCAATTTGAGCGGAAAAACTGGCAGAATTTAAACGGACAGTGGCAGTTTGAAATAGATGATTCCATAAGCGGACGCGAGCGCGGCCTGATAGAGGCGCAAAACCTAAGCGGAGAAATTACCCTGCCCTTCTGCCCTGAAAGCATCCTGTCAGGAATAAGCCGGACGGATTTTATTAATGCCGTTTGGTATAAAAAAAACATAAACATTTCCCCTGAACAGCTGGACGGCCGGATTTTTCTGCATATCGGCGCAAGCGATTACTATACAGAGGTCTGGGTAAACGCCAAAAGCGCCGGAACGCATAAGGGCGGATACGCCTCCTTCAGCTTTGACATAACAGCTCTTTTAAAGCCAGGCGAAAACATTATTACAGTCTGCGCCGAGGATAATGTGCGCAGTCCCCTTCAGCCCCGCGGAAAGCAATCTGAAACCTACGCCTCCCGCGTCTGCGATTATACGCGCACAACCGGCATTTGGCAGACTGTCTGGCTGGAATTTACACCGCGGGAATATATAAAGGATTTTAAAATCACGCCCTGCGCCGCGGCCGGAAGCGTGGAAATGTCAGTTCAGCTTGCAGGGGCGGAAGATTTTTCCGCAAAAGTTTTTTACGACGGCAGCATTATGGGCGAATGCACTATAAATAACTGCCGGCAGAGCGTTAATTTTTCAATAAAGCTTAACGAAATACACCTTTGGGAATTGGGCTGCGGACGTTTATATGATGTGGAGCTGAAATTCGGCGAGGATACTGTGCATACCTATTTCGGCCTCAGGGATATAGCTCTTGACGAAAATGGGCTGATGCTGAACGGAAAGCATATATTCCAGCGGCTGGTGCTGGATCAGGGCTTTTATCCCGACGGCATTTATACCGCCCCGGAGGACGCCTCCTTTGTAAAGGATATAGAGCTTTCGCTGGCGGCAGGCTTTAACGGCGCACGGCTGCACCAAAAAGCCTTTGAGCCGCGCTTCCTTTATCACTGCGATAAAATGGGATATATGGTATGGGGAGAGTACGGCAACTGGGGCATGGATTACTCAGATATGCGAGCGCTGCCCAATATGCTCATGGAATGGCTGGAAATTTTAAACCGGGATTACAATCATCCCTCCATTATAGGCTGGTGCCCCTTTAACGAAACCTGGGATTACGCATGGCGGCGCCAGGACGACGACATGATAAGGACGGTTTACAGGGCGACAAAGCAGTTGGACGGCATGCGCCCCTGCATTGATACAAGCGGCAATTTCCATGTCCAGACGGACATTTTTGACGTGCATGATTACGAGCAGGATGTCGAAGTATTTAAAGAAAGGTACGATTTGCTCTTTAAAACGGGCGAGCTGTTTGACAAATACGCGTACAGGCAGCCGTATACCGGCGAACCCGTGTTTATGAGCGAATACGGAGGCACAACCATTCGCTTTAAAGACAATGCCTGGGGATATGGCCAGCCGGTGGAAGATGAAGCGCAGTTTTTAAAAAGATATGAAGGACTTACCACTGCTTTAATAGATAATCCCAAAATGATAGGTTTCTGCTATACCCAGCTTTATGATATAGAGCAGGAACAGAACGGCCTTTATACCTACGACCGGCAGCCAAAAGTAGATATAGAAGCCATAAGACGGATAAATACCAAAAAAGCCGCCATGGAGGATTAACTGAAACATATTAACGGAACGGCCGGCGGCTTGACCGTCTGATGCGCTGCGGCCTGGAACGGTTCAATCCAAATTGGAGATTGCTTTTTCATCTAATTATAATAATCACAGGCACCTGTCAAACAGGGCTTTTGGTCTAAAGGCCGAAAGCCCCGGTCGCCTGCCGGCACATAAAAGGCGTTGGCCTGCTCCCTTTAAAAAGTTTTATCACCTTTTCCTTCCTGTCGGGAGCGTTTACCTTCTTCCCTTATAAAAGACATCTCTATCATATTCTTTTACGCTTACCCTGAATTAACAAGGGCATATACGGTCAGGACAGGGCTGTTTGAGTGTCCTGCCGTGCTGCTTTTC
>URYI01000142.1 GCA_900552055.1 uncultured Eubacteriales bacterium
CCAGGCGGCCTTACGGCCGCAAACGCCGCGCAGCGGCTTACAGGGAGCCGCTTATGGCGCGCAAAGCGCGCCATAAGCTAACTGCTCTTAAACTTGACAATAACTTTAAAAACATTGTATAATTTAAAAAAATATGCAGGGGAGCTTGTTAAACAGGCTGAGAGGAAACAGGAAAAGTTTCGACCCTTAAACCTGATTTGGATAATGCCAACGCAGGAAGCAGCGCAAGCTTAGGCGGGGAATATCCAAAATGGTTATTCCTCTTTTTTGTTCCCTGCTGAAAGGAAGAGCTATGAACTATACAACTCAAATGGATGCGGCTCGCAAAGGCATAATTACGCCTCAAATGCAAACCGTAGCTCAAAAGGAGCACATTCCGTTAGAGCGCCTTATGCAATTTTTGGCCGAAGGAAAAGTTATAATTCCCTGCAACAAAAATCACACCTGCATCTCCCCTAACGGCATAGGCTCCATGCTGAAAACCAAAATAAACGTAAACCTCGGAACCTCCAGAGACCTCACCGATTTGGATATGGAGCTTCAAAAGGTGCAGAGCGCTGTGGATATGGGCGCTGAGGCAATAATGGATTTAAGCTCCTACGGCGATACTCGTACCTTCCGCCGCAGGCTTGTAGCCCAGTGCCCCGCCATGATAGGCACCGTACCCATTTATGACGCGGTAGTATACTATCATAAGCCCCTTATCCAGATTACCGCAGACGAATGGCTGGATATAGTACGCATGCACGCCGAGGACGGCGTAGACTTTATGACCATCCACTGCGGCATAAATAAGGAAACCGCCCATAAATTCAAGCGCAATAAACGGCTGACAAACATAGTCTCCCGCGGCGGCTCCATTATATTTGCCTGGATGGAGATGACAGGGGAAGAAAACCCCTTCTATGAGCGCTTTGACGAAATACTTGAAATATGCCGCGAATACGATGTTGCTCTTAGCCTGGGTGATGCCTGCCGTCCCGGCTCCATTGCCGACGGCACCGATGCCTCCCAAATTGAAGAGCTAATCGCTCTTGGCGAATTGACAAAACGCGCATGGGAAAAGGATGTGCAGGTGATGATAGAAGGACCGGGGCATATGCCCATGAATCAGATAGCCGCTAACATGGAAATTGAAAAGACCCTTTGCCACGGCGCACCTTTCTATGTCCTTGGCCCTATTGTAACCGATATAGCGCCCGGCTACGACCATATTACCTCTGCAATAGGCGGAGCGATTGCCGCTGCAAATGGAGCTTCCTTCCTTTGCTATGTCACTCCCGCCGAGCATCTGCGCCTGCCTGACTTAAACGACGTAAAGGAAGGCATTATTGCCGCCCGAATCGCGGCTCACGCGGCAGATCTGGCAAAAAATATTCCAGGCGCCGCCGAATGGGATAATGCTATGAGTTTCGCCCGTAAAAAGCTGGATTGGGAAGAGATGTTTAAATTAGCAATAGATCCCGAAAAGGCCAAACGCTACCGAGAATCCTCCCAGCCCGAAAAAGAGGACACATGCAGCATGTGCGGCAATTTCTGCGCTGTAAAGAATATGAACCGTATACTGGAAGGAGAAATTGTCTCCATATTTGACGAATAAAATATATACTCCTGCATGCATTTGATTTTTGATTGCTCTCAGGGATGCAGGCGGCAGGCTTGCCAATATGCAGCCGCGTTTTGCCGCGCTTACGGCCTCAGAGTTATTATCTCTTTAGCGGTCATTAATCTGTTTTTACCCGTCATGCCTTATGGCGGCGCAAATTTCCGGCCTGCATAAATTGTTTGCAGATATTGCCAAAGCAGGCTGTATGCCAAAAGGTCATGGGGCGGCGTTTGGCAGGCGCAGCCTGCCTAGGCCGGCCCGAAGGGCCCGGCCCGGCGGCCCTTCGGGCCGCAAACGCCGCCCTCCCCCAAACTTCCGGGCCGGAAATTTCTGCCGCCAAACACTAACCTAAATACAAAATTTTAAAATAAACGAAAGAAGGAAATTACAATGCTCAAAACAATGCTGGACAACGTCCGCGCTAAAACTCCCCTAATACACAATATAACCAACTACGTCACTGTAAATGACTGCGCAAATATACTGCTGGCCTGCGGAGGCTCCCCCATCATGTCGGACGATATAAACGAAGTGGAAGAAATAACCTCCATTTGCGGCGGCCTTAACATTAATATAGGAACCCTTAACCAACGCACCATACAGTCCATGCTCTCCGCAGGCATAAAAGCTAATTCACTTGGCCACCCCATTGTGCTTGACCCCGTCGGCGCCGGTGCTTCTTCTCTCAGAACAAACACCGCCCTTATGCTGATGGAAAAAATCCGTTTCAGCGTCATACGCGGCAATATTTCCGAAATCAAAACTCTGGCGCTGGGCGCAGGCACTACCAAAGGCGTAGACGCGGACATCGCTGACGCCGTAACCGAACAGAACATAGACAGCGTAGCTGCATTCGCAAAGGATTTCTCCAAAAAATGCGGAGCCGTGGTAGCCATAACAGGTGCTATTGATATTGTAGCGAATGACAATACAGCATATATCATCCGCAACGGCGTACCCATGATGTCTAAAATTACCGGCAGCGGCTGCATGCTTTCAGCCATGACTGCCGCTTATATCACGGCTAACCCTGACAACCTGTTAAAAGCCGCTGCCGCAGCGGTTTGCGCAATGGGACTTTGCGGCGAAAAAGCCTTTGATACCATGTGCAAAAATAATGCCGGGAACTCCACGTTCCGCAATTATTTGATTGATGAAATTTATAAGCTGGACGGAAACGCGCTTGCGGAGGGTGCTAAATATGAAATCAGATGAACAGGGCAACAAGGCCCAAAGCTTAAGTGCTGAGACGCAAAAGCTTCATTCATGCAACTGCCCTCCCGACCGTATGCTGCTTTACGCCGTTACCGACCGCGCCTGGCTGAACGGCCGTTCACTGTACTCTGATGTCCAAGAAGCGCTTAAAGGCGGAGCCACTATGATACAGCTGCGCGAAAAGGATTTAGATTATGAGCAGTTTTTAACTGAGGCTATTGAACTCAAAGAACTTTGCGCTCAATATAACGTGCCATTGATAATAAACGACAATATAGATATCGCTCTGGCCTGCAATGCGGACGGCGTACACCTTGGGCAAAGGGACTTAGCCGCCAGTGAAGCCCGTTTGCGGCTAGGAGAAAACAAAATAATCGGCATTTCCGCTCAAACAGTTGAACAGGCCATATCCGCACAGCAGGACGGCGCCGACTATCTCGGCGTAGGCGCAGTCTTTACCACCTCCACAAAAAAAGACGCGGATTTTGTCAGCTATGACGTTCTTAAGGACATGTGCGCCAGCGTAGCCATTCCTGTCTGCGCAATAGGCGGAATA
This sequence comes from uncultured Eubacteriales bacterium, assembly GCA_900552055.1. GTDB lineage: Bacteria > Bacillota > Clostridia > Christensenellales > QALW01 > Neochristensenella > Neochristensenella gallicola. Next base: position 3,378 of record URYI01000142.1, read on the forward strand.
TATAAACATAATATTATGCAGCTGGCTGGTTCGGGCATAGATGGAGTTGCACTGGTTTCGGCTATTTTTGCCGCGAAGGATATTGAGAAGGAATGCAATGAGCTGCTTTCCCTCTCCAAAAGGATGGTGCGGGCATGAGTATAAAGGGCGCTATTTTTGATTTAGACGGCACAATATTAGACTCCATGTCCGTCTGGCGCACAATGGGCTCTAGTTATCTTCGTCACAGGGACATAGAACCTGAAGAAGGGCTGGATTTAAAATTCAACTCCATGAGCATAGCGCAGGCGGCGCAGTATTATATAGATAATTACCATCTGCCCGAAAGCGTAGAAGAGCTTATACAAGATATTGACCGCTCAATAGAACAATTTTATTTTGAACGGGTAAAGCTCAAACCGGGAGCAGCAGACTTTTTAGAAACCCTTAAAAATAAAGGCGTTACTATGTGCGTTGCCACAGCGACCGACCTCTATCTATCCCACCCTGCCTTAAAACGCAACGGCATAGACAAATATTTTAAAGCTATTTTTACCTGCAACATGGTAGGCGCCGGAAAAGATCAGCCCCTTATATATGAAAAGGCGCTCGCCTGCCTGGGAACGCCCAAATCAGAAACCGTTGTCTTTGAGGACGCGCCGCATGCACTGGCTACTGCCAAAAAAGCTGGTTTTAAAACAGCATGCATATACGACTCTGTTTTTGCTGCAAGCTGGGAAGAAATGAAAGCAATGAGCGATTATGCAATTATCAGCTTTGCGCAGTTGGAGGAAAACGCAATATGCTAACGGCGCTGACCATAGCTGGCTCGGACTGCAGCGGCGGAGCCGGAATACAAGCCGATTTAAAAACAATGGCGGCACACGGCATTTACGGCATGAGCGTTATAACCGCGCTTACAGCCCAGAATACTGTCGGCGTTTACGGCATCACAGAGGTTTCTCCTGAATTTGCAGCCCTGCAGCTTAAATGTGTTTTTGAAGATATTCCTCCCGACGCCGTAAAGATAGGTATGGTTGCTAATGGGGGTATAATAAAAGCACTAGTCCATGCGCTGAAAAAATACAGTGCCAAAAATATAGTCATAGACCCCGTAATGGTTTCTACCAGCGGCAGCCGGCTCCTGAAAGAAGAAGCAGCAGAAATACTTATTAACCAGTTGCTGCCCCTGGGAAACCTTATAACTCCTAATATTTCTGAAAGCGAAATACTCTGCGGATTTCCCATAAAGGACAAAACAGCTGTCAAAAAGGCCGCGCAGAAAATATATGAGCGTTTTAGAACCGCCGTACTCATAAAAGGTGGGCATATAGGTTCTGATGCAGCAGATTTGCTTTATGACGGTAAGTTCCAGTGGTTTGAAAGCGAAAGAATCAACAATCCAAATACGCACGGAACAGGCTGCACTCTTTCTTCGGCCATCGCCTGCAATATGGCCAAAGGGAATACCTTGAGTCAAAGCATTGCAAACGCAAAAACATATTTGCTCGGCGCCATTAAGGACGGCATGGATTTAGGCAAGGGTTCCGGCCCTCTTAATCACATCTATAAAATCAATATCTGAATAAAGCAGCCATATAGGCTGCTTTATTCAGATATTGATTTTATATTTTTTTGACAAAGGCACCAGCCCAGGGCGTGCGCGACGTCGGCGGCCATACGGCCGCCTAGGCCGAGCCAAACGGCTCGGCCTACGGCAGGC
>URYI01000143.1 GCA_900552055.1 uncultured Eubacteriales bacterium
CACGGTGGTGTGAGAGGTCGGCTGGTCAACTAATGGTCAGCCTCCTACTCGATTCTACAGCGGCGTAAAGAAATATTTAAAAGCTGCCGGCAGAACTTTTTAATCTGCGGCGGTGGAAAGAAATATTTAAAAACTGTCGGCGAAGCTTTTTTATCTGCAGCGGTGTGAAAAGATATTTAAAAGCTGTCCGCGAAGCTTTTTAGGCGCAGTAGCGGCAAAAGGGTATGTTCAAAAGCCGGCGGATATCCTTTTTGATGGCAATAGAGTAAATAAAAAAAGCGGCGGAAAAACCTTTGCCGCCGCTTAAATGCATTATGGGTTATCAGTTCTGTCTTTTATATCTATAAATTACAGTGCCTGCCGCGCACGCCACGAGCAGGAATAGACCAAACCATAACGGCAGATTGCTGCTGTCGCCTGACTGAGGGGTATCGGGGTCGTTGATATCCGAGCCGGTAGTGTCGTCAGGCTGAGCCTGTATATTAAGTCCGGTTTGAACTGTTCCGGTGTTAAATACTATATTTAATACGTATTCTCCGGATTTTAGGGCGTCCAGATATTCAGGCGAAAGGGTTATAAGTACGCCGTTTTGATTTTCAGTTACGGTATAGCTGCCGGGGTCTATTTCCTGGCCGTTAAGATTAAGACCAATAAAATCTTCAATGGAGGCGTCAGACTGGATGGAGAGCGGCTGGGATTCTCCGGGAGTATATTCACTCTGGCCGCCCTGAGTTATCGAAGGGGCCAGCTTGTCTATAGTCTCTCCGTAGGCCAGTATCCGTTTGCATACAGAGCAGATGGTATCTCCTGTATATCCTTCGCTTGACGCGGTGGGTTCGGAGACGTTTATAAGCTCGGAAGCGGGGGAATGTGCCTCCTTAACGCCTGTTTGACTGCAGCCTTCGTTCTGGCAGGCCTGCCAATGGCCATTTTCATCGGACAGCCATTCGCCCGTTATATTATGCTCAGGTTTGGTTTCAAAAAGCACGCTTTGGTCGTTGCCGTAGGAGAGAGTCTCCGAATAGCAGAATTCGTATCCTGCATAAACTGTTTCACCGTTAAATACTGGAGCGCTCTGCGCCTCATTTCCACCTACGGTTTGGCCCCAAACTAACTCGCCCTGGCTGGCAGCACCGTTTAACAGGTAAGCAATTTCTCCCGAAGCGAACTGCGCCTGGGTTTTGCCTCCGTCGGATGATTCCGCTTGGGCAAGATAATAGCTGTTGACTATTTCTTCTCTCTGAGCCGGAACGGGAAGATTGCCGTAAGCAGCTATTTTGTGGGAGTAGGCTTGATAGCCCGACGCAAATGTAACGTTTCCGGTGTTATAGCAGTTGGATATACCTGCGCCGTCCTTTAATTCCCCGCATATTCCGCCTGTGCTCCATTGAGCGCTGACGACGCCTGTGTTATAGCAGTTTTCAATTTCGGAGCCGGTCTGTGAATCTCCGCATATACCGCCGGCTATGGCTGACTGAGCGGAAATATCTCCTGTATTATAGCAGAGACGAATGGTGCCGTAGTTTCGTCCGGCAATTCCTCCCACCCATTGAGAGTAATAGACAGTTCCGCTGATATCTCCGGTATTGAAGCAGTTTTCAATAATGCCGTAGTTAGTGCCGCATATACTTCCTATCGTAGAGACGTCAACCTGGATATCAGTCCCTATAAGGCCCAGGTTTCTTACTATGGCATCTGTACCAAGGGTTTCAAATAAACCGGTGCCGGTATAAAAGTCCTGTGTGCCATAGCGTATTTTAAGGCCGGTTATAGTCTTATAATTGCCATCGAATGTACCGTTATAAGGGATGCCGTAGTATCCGGCCTCCATAGGCAGCCAGTTCATATCTTCAGGTATGGTAATATTGGCAGTGAGCCGGGCTTTAGCGGTTCCGTTAGCATCGTTCTCTTTTAAGAACTGTGCGAACCAGAAGAGATTTCCGGCGTTTTTGATTTCATACCATCCATCGTTGAGTAAAGCGGGTTCAAAATGCTTTTTGTCCGCAGTAAAGCCGTTTTCGTCATATTCTAAAGGTGCTGGGGTCTCCACCTTAATATATTTATAGTAGTCTGCGTTATTTTCAGAATATTCCAATTCAGGCTCGCCGTTTGCATTCAGGCTTGCTACAGCAGTGCAGTCGCTATAATTTGAAAAATCCAAAGCCATGCCGGCAGTATGAATGGCAACGCCTATGCCTCCATCGCCTATGGCCGTGAGGCTGCCGCCGTTTACCGTTACTTTAGCGCCGTAGCCCGGCATAATTCCGTAACCTGTGATTGTCCCATAACTGCTGAAAATATATTGGCCGCTGGTTATGGTAATTCCGCTTAAAATGGAATAGACTGCGTAAGCTTCATTTGCATCTTGCGCCGATACGCTTAAAGAACCGCTGCCGCTGAATTCAATGGAATTAAAGGTGAAAATTCCACATGTGGAAGCGGCGTCAATACTGTTTTTGCCTGTCGATACTATTTTAAGATTGTTAATATTTTCATCGGCATATATAGCGGCCGGAAAAATGCCGCCATTGTAGGCGGAGGTAAGCTGTGCGCCGTTGAGAGTGAGCGTTTGGGAAGCTGCTTCATAGCTGGCTGTGCCATCCCCCAATATATTTGAAGCATTGTCCGCATTAACGGCTATGCCGTTTACCCAAAGCCCGTATTCACTGCTGTCGGCCAGCGCCGCGGCAGGCAGCAGGGCCGTTACCAGGTATACACTGAGCAGCAGGCTCAAAAATTTGCGTTTCTTTTTCATGTTTTAAAATCCTTTCTTTACTGAATTGCTGGCAAATAACTTATTAGATCTGCAAAATAACGGAATTGATTCTGCTGTATCAGCTTTCTGCCAGTGGGCGTTAAAAGGGCAAAATCATACCATATACATGGGATTGCACTGATGTTCTATACAGCATTTTGAGCCGCTATTTATAAAGTTATTATATGCAATTTAACATATATCCGCATATTTTTCAACCTATTTTTATGTATGAGCGAAATTTTATGCATAATGAAAATTCAGACACAAAAACGCAGAAGCACGGTGATAGTACGAGTAATACATTAAATTTGGATATTTTCATAGATTTTCAGTGAAAAGCAGCACGGATAAACGGGTGAGCGGGCCGCGGCGCTATTTACTTTTAAGCTGTTATTTGCTATAATATAATTGCATGTTATTGGCATACAGTTGACCATTGTATTGTCAATACTGCATATTATTTTTTGGAAGGAGCTAGTTTATGAAAAAAGCGGCTGTTTTGTTTATTGCGTTTTGTCTGCTGTTCTGTGCGGCCTGCCAGGCGCCTGCAGATAATCCGAGCGCTACCGCCGGTCAGCCTGAGGGTACAAGCTCGCCTACAGCTGAAGGCTTTATGTGGGAGGGCAAATATGCCCCGCTCAATGGAGAGAGGACGGCCATAAGCCTGGAAGCGCAGTCTATGGATACTGCTGCTCCCAACGTTACCTTTACTATTGACGATGAGGCGACTTTGACGCTGGAGCAGGCACTGGACGCTCAATTCAATTATTATACCATAACCTTTAAATCTTCCCAGCCTCTTTGGATGTATGTAGGCTATGAGAAGGACGGAGAGCTTTATGAGGAGCTTTGCTTTTTGGAGGCGGGTGAAGAATATATCACCTTCAAGAGCTATGTAGACGGCTTTATGGACGGCCTTTCCGCTTCCATGCTTAAGAGCTTCCGCTTTTCCAACCGCGGAGAAGAAAATGCAAATGTAGAAATTACAGCCTTGGGTACCGAGCAGAAGCCCAGCATAGAAAAGGATGTATATCTTGAAAACGAATATATTAAAATAGGGGCCGATCTTGTTTACGGCGGCGCGCTTTCATATCTTGAATACATTAATGAGCCGGTAGCTTTGGTTACTATGAACGACAGGGCTGAGGTAGGAATAAATTATGCGGATCTGGTAGATGAAGAGGATGTCCGTTCCACCAGCGTCAATCTGCTTAATAATTTTGACACGGGCAGGCTGGTGCAGCAATCCTATTATGGTATAAATCAAGCGCCCTATGAGCCGGGAGAGTATATGGGCAGAGAGTGGAACTACAATCCCGTAATGGGCGGCGATACATACCAGAATTCCAGCAAAATAATTGATTTTGAGGTAACTGACACCCATATTTATGTAAAGTGCCGTCCTATGGACTGGGCTAAGGATAATGTGCCTACCATGAGCTATATGGAATCTACATATACTTTGGATGGACGCAATTTGCTGGTTGATAACAGATTTGTAGATTTCAGCCCGTACGAGCACATTCAATGGAATCAGGAGCTTCCTGCTTTTTATGTTATAGAGCCGCTTTACCGTCTGGCCTATTATCCCGGACGGGACACCTGGAACGGCGAACTGGTATTCAGAGATAACCTGCCTTTCTGGGACGGCGTATGGACCAGCTTTACCAGCCGGGAACATTGGTGGGCTTGGGTAAACGGTGCTGAAAATGTTGAGGACAGCTTTGGAATAGGGCTTTATGTGCCCGACGTAAATACAGTTATGGGCGGAATATTCAGTGAAGGCGGAGAAGTGGGAGATAATCCTGCTAAGGCCAGCCCAACCTGCTATATAGCGGCTCTTAAGGCCATGACCCTTATACACTTTAAGCCGCTTGAATATTCTTATGCGATTGCCTGCGGCAGTCTTAATGATATAAGAGAAAGCTTTAAGGAACTTTCTGAGGAAGGTACTATGAGTAACCAGTCCTTGCTTGACTATAACAAGTAAAATTGATTAAAGCATAAAGCTTTTAAGGCAATGCGCGTTTTTGGCTGCGCATTGCCTTTTTTATGCTTGCTTGCTGGCATGGCGCCTGTTTAAATATTGCTGCTATTTATATTTAAATGGCCTAACCTGGGCGGACGGCAAAAGGGGGGCGGCGCCGTTTGCGGCCTGAAGGCCGCCAGCCGGGCCGCAGGCCCGGCCAGGCAAGCGGAGCTTGCCA
>URYI01000144.1 GCA_900552055.1 uncultured Eubacteriales bacterium
ACTCTTCGGCCTCCAGCAGGTTTGATTTCGGCATTTTCAAGGAAGCGGAATGAGGCGTACTGAACGTACCCCATTGACAATGACGCAGAAAATGCCGAAATCAAACCTGCTGGAGGCGTGTATCCCCTTGTCAATTTAGGGGATTGTTTTATATAAATACTTCCTTATCGTAGATGCCCGATAGCTTCTGCGGCTTTTATATTTATCAAGGCGTTTCAATCAGATATAACTGCGCCTAAGGCGCATTAAGTGTCCCGCCGTTTGCTTTATCAGCCTTAAAGTACGCTTATACTCCTTAGGCTTCTTCTTTTACAGACAGAAAAACCTCCTTTACCTGCGGCATTTATAGAAGAATACCCATTGAAGAATGCAAGGTGCGCGGTTATATAAAAATTAAATTTTAAGCACCTATAATTAAAATCTATAAATTATTTTATAAAAATCAATTTACAGTATTGACAAACTGTCTTTTATGGGTTATCATATAGTCATAAAGTAAATTTCAGGAGGTTATGATATATGAGCCATATTGAAAAATCAATTAAGAACCGGCTGAAAACTCTGGAAACACAGCCGAAAAAGCAGATTGTCATTTCGCTGAAACAAGAATGCATGGACAAGCTGGAGGCAGTCGCCCGAACAATTTCCAAGCAGTCGGGAAGAAGCACCTCCAGGAACATGATTATCGAGGACGCTGTAGAAGCCTATATTGAGGAAGCTATACAGATTTTTGAAGAAGAGGGCATCAAAATGGAAACAGAAAGCCCGGATAATGAATTCTTTGACACGGTTGTTTTTCCGGCGCATGAGGAAGGTTTCAGAAATGTGTTTTTAGATGAAAACAAATGGTATTATGTCCGTATTCGGGAAGACAGGCTTCCCAGCCTCAAATATATCGCTATTTATGTAAGCTCGCCCGTTTCAAAAATTACCCATTACGCAAAGATAAAATATTTTGAATTTGATGAAAACATGCAAAAATATATTATCCATTTGGACGGGCAGGCAATAGAACTGGAAAACCCAGTACCCTTGGGCGGAATATCGGCAGCTTCAACACGAGCCCCCAAATATACTACGCTGCGCAAGCTGCTGACCGCAGACCAATTTAAGGATCTTTAATTACATACTTATAAAATAAATGGCAAGCTCTCAATCAGAGGGTATACGGCAGTTCCTGATAGAGGGCTTGCTTTTAATCATATATCAATATAATTAAATTCATTTATTTTGCCGTCCAAATTATTTTATACTATATATCGGCTTAAGCGCGCACGGCTGCAAAGACAGTTTTCTGCCGCATTACTCTCGCCGCATATGCTAATGTATAAATAATGGAAAACTCACTGCCGCATAAGCAAAACAGGCTGCTGCGGTTAATATGTCTTATAGGCTTGCTGCTGCTTACCAGGGCAGATAACAGAGGCTCTGCATATTATCGCATATAACGCCGAAAATAAGCTAAAGGACGAATGCGGCGGGTAATGCGGTCAATAAAAGACAGGGTGTATTGCTGAATACAAAAGCATATCCGCGCTTTACAATTATTTTACCTGCTTCTGCGCTTCATTTTACAATATGATTGTATACTTGCTTTAATAAAACGCTATATTATTGCAAAAGATAAATATATATTATATAAATCGCCCGTGGGAGGTATAGCTTATGTGGGCTGTTATTGACATTGGCTCAAATACAATAAGGCTGGTTATATATACGCTGGAGGACGGAAAGCCCCGCTCCATGCTGAATAAAAAATATGCGGCAGGGCTGGCAGGCTATATTGACCAATCCAACTGCATAAGCCAGCAGGGCATTAACATACTGCTGGAAGTGCTTTCAGATATAAGCGTTATTTTAAGCCATATAAAAACCGAATGCGTGCTTCCCTTCGGGACGGCGGCTCTGCGGAACAGCGCAAACGGCCTGGATGCTGCGGCCCTCATTAAAGAGCGCTGCGGCCTGGATGTACGCATACTTTCGGGCAGGGAAGAAGCGATGTTTGACTATTACGGCGCGCTTGAAAGCGGCATAGGGGAAAGCGGCCTGCTGGTGGACGTAGGCGGAGGAAGCACCGAACTTACATTTTTTAAAGACAAACAGGTGTTAAGCGCCGTATCCATCCCGGTTGGCTCCCTTAACCTCTATCAAAAATGGGTGGACAGACTGCTGCCTACCAAAAAAGAGGCCAAGCGCATAAAAGAGGACGTCCGTTCATTTTTGCAGAATTTAAACCTGCCCCAGGGAGAACTGATAACCCAGCCTATTTACAGCGTAGGCGGTACGGCCCGCGCTGCGCTTAAGCTTATGAAGGAGTGTTTTAATCTGGACGGAGAAGGCTTCAGCCGCTCTCAGCTTAAGCGTTTTCTTGCCAATATAGAGGACGGCCGCAGAGAGATGCTGAGCAGCATAATCCGCTCGGCGCCCGACAGAATCCATACTATTGTACCCGGCCTGCTGATTTTCCAGACTGTTGCAAAATATTTTGGCTCAGAAAATTTTGTAACTATAAGCTATGGGGTAAGAGAGGGATATTTGATGCATTGTCTGTCCGAAAGGGGAAATAATTGTGAATAGCCTGTATCAAAAGGGATTTACGCAGAACCGCGAGCTGTCCTGGTTGAAATTTAACCAAAGGGTTTTGTACGAGGGTATGGACGAATCTGTGCCTCTGCTCGAAAGGCTGAAATTCATAGCTATTTTCACCAGCAATCTGGACGAGTTTTTCATGATACGGGTAGGCAGCCTTTTTGATATGGCAGCCTTAAAAGACAAGTTTATAGATAATAAATCAGGTTTAACACCGGCTGAACAGCTTAAAAAGATTTTTGAAGCTGTTCGCCCGCTGTATAAAAAGAGGGAAAAAATATTTGACGAAGTAGAAAAACAGCTTCGCGTACATGGCATTTACAATCTGGAATTTAACGAACTGGAAAAAAATGAAAAGAAGATAGTCCGTCAGTATTACCAGGCCTCTATTCGGCCGATGCTGTCACCGCAGATTGTGGATACTCATCACCCCTTTCCGCATCTTGCCAACAATGTTATTCATATCGGAGTTGTGCTTCAGCATAAAAACAGGGAAATATTCGGCGTAATACCCATGCCGGCGTCTCTGCCGGCCGTGTTTTATCTTCCCGGCAGCGAGACCCGCTATATAAGGCTGGAAAGCATTGTTCTGGAATTTGTTGAGCAGATGTTCCTGCCGTATACCGTAAAGGAAAAAGTGATTTTCTGCGTTACACGCAATGCCGACGTCAATCCGGACGATGAGGTATTTGCAGATGAATCTGATTTCAGGAAACGCATGAAAAAAGTGCTTAACCAGCGGAAGCGCTTATCGCCCGTGCGGCTTGAGCTGTCCGCGCCCGTAAGCGTGTCTTTTTCAGCTTATTTTATGGATAAATTGGGTATATCCGGGGCGCAGATTTACATAACCCGCGCCCCTATAAAAATGAATTATGTTTACGGGCTGGTTTCAAAGGTTTCAAAGGTCAAGCAGAATATCCTGACTTATCCGGCGTATACCCCGGTCTGGCCCGATACCATCAACAGATATCAGAGCGTATTAAGGCAGGCCGAGAAAAAGGACATTCTGCTGTCTTATCCTTTTGAGAGCATGGAGCCCTTTCTGCGCCTTATAAAGGAAGCGGCCTGGGATGAACAGGTTATATCCATAAAGATTACTATTTACCGCCTTGCCAGCCACGCAAAGCTGGTTGACTATCTTTGCGCAGCGGCTGAAAACGGCAAGGAAGTAACAGTGCTCATAGAACTGCGCGCGCGTTTTGACGAGCAGAATAATATAGATTGGTCCGAACGCCTGGAGGAGGCCGGCTGCAATGTAACCTACGGCTTTGACTTCTATAAGGTGCATTCCAAAGTATGCCTTATAACCATGATGGGGAAGAACGGCATACACTATATAACGCAGGTGGGAACGGGGAATTATAATGAGAACACTGCAAAAATGTACACCGATTTATCCCTTATCACCGCCAACAGGCAAATTGGGCAGGATGCCGCTGAATTTTTCAAAAATATGGCTATAGCAAATCTGCATGGGGAATACAATCATCTGCTGGTTGCGCCCGTTTCGTTAAAATCTTCGCTGCTTGAACTTATAGACGAGGAAATGTTAAAAGGGGAAGAGGGCAGAATTTTTATAAAGATAAATTCTCTTACTGATGCTGAAATCATTGATAAACTTTCCCAGGCTTCATGCGCGGGCGTTAAAATACAAATGGTAGTACGGGGAATATGCTGCCTGCTTCCCGGCATTCCGGGCAAAACCGAAAATATTCAGGTAAGCAGCATAGTGGGGCGCTATCTGGAGCATTCGCGCATATATGTATTTGGAACGGGAGCAGAGGAGAAGATGTATATATCCTCGGCCGATTTTATGACCCGCAACACTCAAAGGCGGGTGGAAGCAGCGTGCCCGATATACGATGCTCAGATCAGGGAAAGCATACATAAATTAATAGACGCGGTATTGTCTGATACGGTAAAGGCAAGAATACTTTTCCCTGACGGTTCATACGCCAAAAAGGAGAAATTTGCCGCGCCTTTGGACAGCCAGCAGTATCTGATGCTTCAGGCCCAAAAGAATGCCGCGGATGTTTCCGAAGAGGTTAAGAGCCTTTCCGGGCCCCTTAAATTCTTAAAAAAGCTCTTTAAAAAATAGCCGGCGCATTGCCGGATTGCAATATCCTGCCGTCCAGCGCAAGGCTTTATAAATTAATTCGGACCCGACTGGATTTTTCAGACGGGCTTTTCTGTTACTGCATATTTCAATAAAATTTGAGATGTTTAAATGCGGTATTTATTTTAGCATATAAAAATAAATCCGGCCGGTTTTTGCCGGCCGGATAATTTCCCAAAGGTATAAAAGCTCTGGGCGTTAAATGGTGCGCTGTACTTTGCCCGAACGAAGACATCTGGTGCATACAGTCACACGA
>URYI01000145.1 GCA_900552055.1 uncultured Eubacteriales bacterium
CTTTGCGAACTTTATTGTCCGCAAAGACAGCAGGACGCACCCGATATAACTAAAACACGGCCTTATTCTTATCCAAAATCCTTCTTACTACCGCCTTTTTTCTCGCAAAAAGCCCATCCTCCTGCGGCTCTCCAAAATCACGCAGTTTTTTTCCTAAAGCCCGGCCTTTGCTTAAAGCTAAATTATTATATTTCAATAATTCTATTCCTCTTACCCCTTTAAGCGTATTAACAATATGCGCAATATCAGCCAAAATCTCATCCCCATCGTTAACTCCAGGAATCAGGGGCACCCTGACAATAATATCACTATGAATTTCCGACAGTCTTTTTAAATTAGACAATATTAATTCGTTGCCCATACCCGTTAATTCTCTATGAATATCACTATTCGGATGCTTTATGTCGCAGAAAAATGAATGTGCATATCCAGCTGCGGCAGCAACATTTTCCCAGCCCACATTTAAAGCAGTTTCTATAACAATATTAATATTTTCCTCCCGGCAGGCCCTCATAACCGCCAGCATATATTCAGGCCAAAGCAGGCATTCGCCTCCCGAAAACGTAACGCCCCCGCCCGACTTATCATAAAAATGCCTGTCCCGTAAAATCTCGTGCATTACCTCTTCAACGCTCATGCTTTTTCCGCACATTACTAACGCTCCGCTGGGACATGCCTCGGCGCATTTGCCGCACGCAGTACATTTGCTTCGATCCAGCCGCACATTTTCGCCGTGAACGCCCTGCGCGCAGACCTCAGCGCATCTCCCGCAGCCAATACATTTTTCCGGATAAAACAAAAGTTCAGGCCTTTTATTCCAGCTCTCAGGATTATGGCACCATCTGCACTTCATGTTGCAGCCCTTAAAATATACCACCGTCCGCAGACCCTTCCCGTCATGAAGAGAACACCGGTTGATATTAAAAATAGTCGCCTTCAAAATCACTTTCACCCCTATACCGGTAACCCCTTATCCTAAAAGCCAGTCTTAAATATATTTATGCTTGGTCCGCTCTATAATGTGGTCCTGCATATCCCGGTCAAGCAGATAGAATTTCTGGCTGAACCCCGAAACCCTAACGGCTAAATTGCGGTAATTTTCCGGATGAAGCTGCGCGCTGCGCAGAGTATCGGCGTCTACTACATTAAACTGCACGTTGCTCAGCCCCTTTTCAGCTGCCGCGAGCATAATATCGGCAAATACGGGTATATTTTTATCAGAAAACAGCTTGGGCTCTACCTCTACTATGGCCGAAGTCGTACCCGGAGTTTTCTTGGTGGGGAATGCGCATAAGGAATTGATTAATGCCGTAAAGCCGTTAAAATCCCTGCCCTGCATAGGAGAAACGCTGTAAGCAATATTCTCTCCCCTTCTGCGTCCGTCAGGCGAAGCCGCGCCTACCCTCCCCTCTCCTATCATCCAAATAAAGGTAAAAGGCTGGGCATGAAAATCCATCCCGTATTTTTCAGACAGTTCCCGTAATTTTTCACAGCCATAATCCACAATTTCAGCCGCAAGCGAATCCACAGACTGGATATCATTTCCGAATTTCGGCGCCTTATTCAGAAAATCCAGCCGCATGGCCTCATCCGGCCAATCATTCTTTAGCTGATATATAAGCTGTTCAAGCGTATAGCGTTTATTTTTGTATACCAGCTCGCGTATAGCCTCCAAGGAATCTGCCAAATTGGGAATACCCATAAAATCTATCTGATAGTAATCGTATTTGGCTCCCCGCTCGTTGAAATCCCTGCCGCTCTCAAGACACCCCTGTGTCAGAAGAGACTTATACGGGCGCAAATCATGCCGGCCGGCAGGCCTCAGCCAATATTTCACGCGCTCGCAGGTGCTTTCAAGCATATTCCCTACCTGTTTGAATACTGCTTCCTTTAACTGCTCAAAGCTCTTAAAGCCTTCAGGCTCACCAGTCTCCAGACCAGGCGTGAGTTCTGGATTAATCATGCTGCATCCGTTATTAAGCGCATATTCCATGCCCCTTAAGAAGTTGCAGCGGCCGCTTACGGCATGAGGATTGCTTTTACCAGGTATAACTGTTTCCACACAGCCTATCTGCGTATAATCCCTGGCATCCTCCAAGCTGATACCGTGACTGACCAGCGCAGGCACCATAACATCATCATTAAAGAAAAACGGGATGCCCTTCTGCACATGGCCTACCACCTCCAGCGCTCTTTGCACAAATGCCTTTTCGGTTCTGGGCGAATACCTCACGGACAAACAGCGCACAAAGCCCAGCGCCTCAGTAACATCCAGCATTAAATAGGAAAGCTCATTAACGGCGCTGTTGCCCTCTTTATCCGCTCCGCCTACACACGACTGCTGAACATCATAATCTCTGTAAAGCTTCAGCCAAAGACAGCACAGCAATTCAAACGCTTCTCCTTTGGTAAGCGTGCCGTTTTCTATGTCGCGCTTATAATATGGATACAATATCTGGTCCAGCCGTCCTAAGGAATTAGCATTGATATAATCCTCCCAGGTATTTATCATATGCGCGAACCACAGGCTCTGAACAGCCTGGGCAAAGGTCTGGGCGGGCTGTCTGGGTACTATACGGCAGTTGTCCCGTATTTTTTTAAGCTCCTCGGCTCTATTCTTGTCCTGCTCTTTTTCCAAAAGCCTTTGGGCCTCAAGCGCATATTTATCCCCCAGGTCGCATGCAGCCAAGCAAACCTTTCTAACACTCCTATAAAAGGGAGTTTCTCCGTCATACTTATCAATTTCCTTAAGCAGTCCCTCAAAGCCGAGATTGAGCACCTTTTCATAACCGATTACAGAATGATTGCTGGTAACCAACCCGGCCATGACCGTCGTATCCTTTTCCAGCATGCAGGTTTTTTCGCTGACAGGCTCCTGAGCCGCGGGCACTTCAAACAATGATTCTATCTTAAGCTTTTTTTCATAATACTCCTCCAGCTGCTCATCGGTAAAGCCGCCCGCTCTCATCCATTCCTTAATATTGCCCCAGCCGTTTTTCAAATTATCCAGAAAGCCCCAGTCATAGCTTTCATTATGTCCGTAATTATAACCGACAATCAATTCCGCTTCATAAATAATAGGCGGAATATTTTCTATTACCTCGCAAAGCCCCGAAGCGATAACATTTTCATTAGTGCGCTCCTCCTCATAGCCTTTATAGGCTCCCTTAAGATAATAAAAATCCCTTTGAGCACTTTTAAATAAATCGTCCGGCCGCTCTTCAATAGTCATACGTTTAAGAATTTCGCACCTATCTGATACCGAATACATTTTTCTTCTCTCCTCATATTGTTTCCTGTAAAATTGCTCATCCTTTTTAAATTCACCGGGCAGGCAGCCATATTCGCGCAGAAACGCTTTATTGAAGCCGGTCTGGGTGTCGTATCCGCAATCCTGAGCAATATCTGTAAACTTTTTGCCCTCCATAACCTCAGAAGCGGCAAGCTGCATTCGCCTGTGCCGTACATAATCGGTAAAGGTGATGCCTGCGAACTTTTTAAAGGCCTCGCAGAAATACCATTTGGAATAGGCAAAGCGCTCAGCGGTTTCCTCCAGCGTAAGCCGGCTTTTTAAATTTTCGTTTATATATTTTAAAACGTCGTACACTCAAACGCCTCCCGACATATTCATTATATCAAACAGCCAGCATAAAAAACTATTCCGTTTTTGCGGTCTTAGCATACTTTTGAACAGCATAGATACAATAACTCAGCCCGGCCATGAACACGCAAGCTCAAAGCCGGGCATAAAATTCACCATTTTAAAACTATTAAAACTATTCATCCCAGTATTTCTTTTAAAGACATGCCTGCTTCATACTGCTCGGCATATTCTTCAAAAAGTTCAGGCGTTATATCTGCTCCCATATATATATCCATAAATGTGCGGGAAGCATAATCGCGCAAATATCTTATTTCGTTCATAACAGCCTTGCTGTTATCGTAAGTACTATTTAACTCATTCCGCCAAATATCATCAAGCATCATATCTAAGCAGTCGGTCATAGCGTTTATAGTCTCCATAACATGCACTTTTTGCTCATATCCTTTATAGGAATAATAATATTTCATTCGGTACGCATAATTGCCAGCATCTAGAAAACGGCTGCTTAAAGAGTTATACATTGCCGCCGCCCGCTCATGGACAGATTCAAACGCAGAGGCATCTGCTTCCAAAAAAGGGTCAGGACTGCGCTTTTCGCCTTCTGCACTAGAATTATTCGTTTGGCCATCTATTATCGGAACAATATAAGAAGTATTTTCAGGCAGCATATCATTAAGCACGCGCCCAGCCTTGCCGTATAAATGCACATCAAAAAAAGATAGGTCGGCGCCCAGCAAAAACGCGGCGGCAAATATGATAACTAACATGGCGGCAGTTCTTTTTTTCATAAAAGGCCCCCCTTGAATAAACGAAGTACCTTAAAACAAAAATGTACAAATTAATTATTACATAGCTGTATGCGAAATGTCAATAGTGCATTTAAATAAATCTCAGATTTAACAGTTAAATGCTGCATATAAATTACCCTAAATTGACAAGAGCATATACGGTCAGGACAGGGCTGTTTCCGTGTCCTGCAGTGCTACTTTTCGCTCCGTGTACGTCCAGTACATGTCGTTCAAGCGCCTTGCAGGGCACCCAAACGGCCACTGTCTGACTCTTCGGCCACCAGCAGGTTTGATTTCGGCATTTTTAAGGAAGCGGAATGAGGTGTACTGAACGTACACCCATTGACTACGACGCCGAAAATACCGAAATCAGACTGCTGGAGGCGTGTATCCCCTTGTCAATTTGGGGTATGTATATTAGAATTAGAATGACGGCTTGATATTAAATAAGTTTGATAAATGCGCTCTAACCTGGGCGGACGGCAAAAGGGGGCGG
>URYI01000146.1 GCA_900552055.1 uncultured Eubacteriales bacterium
TGTCGCATAGCCTCATTATCAAAAGGAATCGGCAATTTCAAATCTGCCAGGGATATCCTATAAGCTTGATATCTTTTATGTTCTTAGGTAAATGTCGGCAAAGTTAATATTATGCTTATTAAAGTTAAAAATGTGTATGTAAAAGAAAAGGCAAAGACCTTATCATATAATTAAATAATAAGGAGGTATAGGATATGAAAAAAACCATGGCCATTTTTGTGGCCGCAATAATGCTTGTGGCGTCTTTGGCTTCAATCACAGCATTTGCTATTAATACTCCATGGGATGACAGCAATGTCAAAATCAATGTTTATGATACCCTGGATGAGAAGAATGGCGCTGTTACTGCAGCCGATATAGCCGAAACCAACCATGACCAGGGCGGGGAAACGCCTGAAGAGGCAATTTCCATACTGCTTGACAGGGTTTCGATGGAGTTTAAGGACGGTGCGCTGTATGTAAACAAGCTTTTGAATGGATATTATGAAATAATATTCAATTTCGGAGCAACGTATGAGATAGGCGAAACCGAACTGCTGGGATTTTATATCTGCAATAATACGGAGCAGACTCTGGATTTGCAGCCCAGATGGGTAGGAGAGGGCTTAAAGGCAACGTTACCCGGAGGCACCCAGTATTACCTTGCTGATTTGGAGGGCAATGTTTCTGCACAGACTGCCGGTCCGTACAGTTCCTGCTTCATTTCGCCCGGCTTTGAAGGCTTTTTCCTCATAGAAGTCAATAATCTTAAAAATGATGACGAATCGGGCGCGGCTATAAGCGATTGCACAGTCGGTCAGCTGGCCACCCGTATAGGCGGTATGAACCTTGAAGAGGGAGACGGAGAAATAATAATGGATAATTTCTTCGGCATGGGCAGCAATGTTGCTGAAAAGGATCCTCAGCTTATTATGGAAGCCGAATCTCTTTCAACTATCGACCCGATTGTTGTTCCTGAACCGGGAACCACAGTGACTCCCTGGGAAGACGAAAATGTGAAAATTAATGTGCTTGAAAGCTTCGATTATCCGGACAGAGAAGTGGAGCTTTCTGAAATGCAGGTGCCCGATACAGAGTGCCCATATCTTGCCCGTTATGAGGACGGCAAACTGGTTATTTATCAGTCGGATGTAGACCATTGCACTTATTTCAGATTTGAAATTTCCAATAGGGATACTTCCGCCTACAGGCATGCAGACGGAATAGGCTTCTACATAAATAACGATACTGCTGAAAATGTCATGCTGGGCTTTAAGATGCTGGGTTCCAACCTTTATGTTATAGACAACGATATGCCCATAAAGCTGTTTAATATGGAAGGCGACCAGGTTGTCGCTACTGTTTCTAATGACTGCCTTTATGTGCCGGCCCGTTTTGAGGGATATGTCACCATTGCTGTTGAATATCTTAAGGGTTACTGGACAGAAGCGCCTTTTGTGGGCGAATGGATTCGCGGTGAATCAAATATTACCTCAATGGGTTTCCAAACCTATTATTTATGGATAGACAGTGACGCGGGTGATACCGTTACTTTTGATGATTTCTTTGTATACGGTACAAATGTAGATGACAATCCGGGAGATGTTGTAGTAGCCAAAGTGGGCGGAGAGCTTATAGAAATGCCCCTTAACGAGGGAGACGCGCCTGCGGCTTCTTCTCCTGCGGACAATCCCGGCTCCACCTCCGCTGCTACCGGAGCTGCTACCAATGGCTCCAGCAATGAGGCTCAGCCCGGAAACGAAAATACTTCCTGGGTAATCTGGGTTGTTGTGGGAGTAGTCGTCGTAGCTGTGATTATTATTGTTATCGCGGTGGCGGCTAAAAAGAAAAAGAGCGGCGGAGATAATAATCCGCAAAACCCGCAAGAGGACAATCAGTCTAAATCGGAATAACCTTGAATAACAGGCTTCAACCGGCAGGACGAGAGATCGCCTTGCCGGTTTGAGCTTACAGGGCTTGCCGCGGAGCCAACAACATTAAGCGCGGAGAAAGGAAAGTGAAAGAATGAAGAAGGGCGGTTATTTTTCCCTTATAGCAGCGTGTGTTCTGTCGGGCACATTTATGCTTTCGGGCTGCAACGGCGATGTAAGTCCATCAGCTTCCAGCGCACCCACTGTAGATTATAATGAGATTGACAACCAGTCCACCTTTATGCCTAAGTCCTATGATTATACGTTTATGTGGTATCCTGAGAACCTGCATACAGCTTCGGCTAATACTATTAACGTGCAGACGGGCAAATACGGCTTTTCCATGGACAGGGAGACGGGTTCTTTTGTAACCTTGGGCAGCTTTGAAACCCCGTATACACGGGAGGAAGCTAAAAACCAGGACAATGACGTTATAGAGTCGCTGCCGCAGGTTCTGGATATGAAATATCTATTGTCGGCGGACGATTATACAACAGAGGTTGTAACGTCTGAGCGCGAATATTTTGAAGGAGAGCCTTTTCAGAGCAACGCCGGGGGCGCTTTCAGAGTAATAGACAGCGGCACATACATCCAGCGCGCGGATATTTACAGTTTACAGTATGAAGAATACATAGATTTTAAGGCGCGTATGGAGGAGATGGGCCTGACCGTTTCCTGCGACCTGAACTACCGCAAGAATCTCTGGAAATACGGCAAGGAAGCCAAGGAAGCAGAAGCCTCTGTTATGATGCAGTTTGAGGATGAGTACAATATAGCCGAATTTTCTTACGACAATAAAGTGCTTACCCTTAAAAACAGTGATGGCGCAGGTTATGCATTTATATTTGATAATGACGAGGGAAAAATAGAATACAGAGACGGCAAAGTATATGTTACTAAGAATGTGCTTAATGAGGCGGCGGAGTGGGGCGGCTTCTCCTTTGTTATTATTCCTATGAGCAACGTGACAAACGAGCTTATAGATGAATACTTTGCTGCCAAGCAGGTGCAGATTGAATTGGATCATTTTGCGCCCCGCAAGTCTACTCAGCCTGAAATAGCATATAACGAACAGAACCTGGCTTGGGAAATGAATACTCCCAGCAGTTCCGGCAACATGAATTTTGCCATAGAAGGCAATATGAATGCTTATGAGCGCAGCAGAGTGACTATAACCAATCCTACCGAGCATGACGTGCTGGTGCTTGCGAATTTCTATAAGCCATATGAATATCCTTATACGACTTACAGCAATTCGGGCATGTCGCCTATGCTCAGGGATGCGGAGACTTTAGAGCCGGTAGGGATACCTGTCCAGCTTTCACGCAACAGGCATAATTATCCTGTAATAGGTGTTTGGTCGGCGAACTGGTCGCATGCATATGTGTACATACGAATACCAGCCGGCGAGACAGTTGATTATGAATATACAACTGCCTATGCTAAGTGGGGAGATTCTTATACTTCTTCTTTCTCACAGCTCTGCCTTGTAGGCTGGGGTTCAAATCAGTGGTGGATTTCTTCTTCCATAGGCTCTTTTGGAGAAATGTTCTGCTTTGACCCGGATCCGACTCAGCATGGACGTTCCATTATATGCGATAGCCACGGACTGCTGCTTGGCACTCAAGAAGAGGGATATGGCAAGTATGAGTGGTCTAACGGCGACGGAGGAAGCGATTTCCTTGTATATTATGAAAAGGGCAAGGGAAGTACTTCCTTCTATAACAGGGACTTTATTAACGCTCTGAAAATAGACTATATCAACTATTCGCCCAATGTCTCAAGGATAACCTTTACCGGCTACAGTTCAGACCGGAAGATTAAGGCGGAGCTTGGCCTTACTCAAACGCGTGTGGACGATATAGGAAAAATGCTCTTCGATTTTAAGTATACTTTCCTTGAAGATGTGGAATATGACCGTCTGGCATTCTTCCAGCTGGGCGCAGATAATTATAACGACAGCGGCATGACTAAGCTGGCTTACGGCAACAGCAACAGGGTAATACTTGAAACTGATATGCCCAAGGATGATACCAGCGGGTATGTTGGATACCATAAGACTATGGAACAGCAGGTCGAAATTCCGGGCGAATCTGTTTGGGTCAGCATGCATGGCTATGAGCTGCTTCCTGGACGCAGCGGTGCCTGGCCGAATAAGGCAATGGTAATACGCGAATATTCAGCAAATATAAACGGCAAGGAGTATACGCAGCCTACATTGTCCTTCTACCAGTCGAATAACGGTACTCCTTCTATTGTAACGGAAATAGCTCCGCCGAAGGACTGCGATGGGTTTATAGCGAAAGGGAGCACTGTTGAAGGTACGGTTGAATATATGATGCCGCCTGCTGATAGGGATGATTACTATGGACAAAGTGAAATAATCCGCAATATGGATGAAAGCTATTTTGATTCCTGGGAAATTGTTCGTGAATATGCAGTAAAGGGTCAGATAAGCGTAGATGTAACACAGGGCGAATTATTAAGTACTTATCCTGTGGCGGTTAAGAGCACCGGAATGAACGAATCTGTTGCTGCTGAATTTACCATTACAAACGGCATGGGTTATGTACCTGTTACAGTTACTAATCTTGAGGGCTATAAGAATTGGCGTCTGTTTATAGTGAATGAGGACGGCAGCGAGACTATGGTGGATCAGTCTGTTTCAGGAAACGATTATTGGCAGTGCAATTATGATGCCTATACTGGTACTTACAGTATGTCGTTTAACGTGCCGCATTATGGGGACAGCCATCAGTATCGGTTAAAGAGCATAGCTTAATATTATTTAGATAATCTGAATAATTTCCGGCTATTATGTGGTTAGGCGCAGGCGGAGCATTT